>NZ_LDRT01000045.1 GCF_001476655.1 Microbacterium testaceum
CTAAACGCGGAAGATCGTCGGCAGCGTCAGATGGGTATAATAGACAGGTGGGGACGGCTGGGCGGCGTCGCTCGCCTGGTTCCCGGCGCACACCTCCTGCAGATCGAGCCTCCTGTCGGCCACCGCCGACGGAGAGACGGGTTCTGCAGGAGTTGTGCGCGGCGCCGAGGGGCCTCAGCGCGCGGCTCGGGAGGTGGTGCCTTCACGCACCGATGCACACCTCCTGCGTTGTCGAGCACCAGGCGGATCCCGTGGTCCGAACCGCGCCATTCTGCAGGAGATGTGCAGGACGACGCCCGCGCGGCTCCGGGAGTCGCGCGGGAGTCGAACGGTCAGGATCAGCCGCGGCGCAGCAGACCGATGCGGTCGTAGACGTCGGAAAGGGTCTTCTCGGCGACGGATGCCGCGCGCTCGGCGTTCGTCGCCAGCACCCGGTCGAGCTCGGCGGGGTCGGCGATCAGCTCGAGCGCACGTTCGCGCACCGGCTCGAACTCGTTCACCACGACCTCGGCGAGCCCCTTCTTGAAGTCGCCGTAGCCGCGGCCCGCGTACTCGTCCTCGATCGACGTGATGTCGCGGCCCGTGAGGGCCGAGTAGATCACGAGGAGGTTGGAGACCCCGGGCTTCGCGTCGCGGTCGAAGCGCACGGCGCCCTCGGAGTCGGTGACGGCGCGCATGATCTTCTTCGCGCTGACCTTCGGCTCGTCGAGCATCCAGAGCACGCCGGCGTCGGATTCGGCCGACTTCGACATCTTCGACGTGGGGTTCTGCAGGTCGTAGATGCGGGCGGTCTCGCGCTGGATCATCGGCTTGGGCATCGTGAACGTCTCGCCGAAGCTCTTGTTGAAACGTTCCGCCAGGTCGCGGGTCAGCTCGATGTGCTGCTTCTGGTCGTCGCCGACCGGCACGACGTCGGTCTGGTACAGCAGGATGTCGGCGGCCATCAGCACCGGGTACGTGAAGAGGCCGACGTTCGTGGCATCCGTCCCGTAGCGGGCCGACTTGTCTTTGAACTGGGTCATGCGTCCGGCCTCGCCGAAACCGGTCAGGGTCGACAGCACCCACTGCAGTTCGGCGTGCGCGGGCACGTGCGACTGCACGTAGAGCGTCGAGCGGGACGGCTCGATACCTGCGGCGATGTACTGTGCGGCCGTGCGGCGGGTCTTCTCGCGACGCTCGGCGGGATCACCGGGCTGCGTAAGGGCGTGCAGGTCGACGACCGAGAAGAACGCGTCGTACTCGTCCTGCAGCTGCCGCCACTGCAGCAGCGCGCCGATGTAGTTGCCGATCTGGAGGCTGTCGGCGGAGGGCTGCATTCCGGAGTAGAGGCGCTGCTGAGTCACCCCTCGATCCTAGGCGTCGGGCGCGCGCGCCCCGCGCCGGAAAAGTCCCGGTGCCGCGCACCCCGCGGGGTCAGCGCCCCAGCGTGTAGTCGACGATCACGGGGGAGTGGTCGCTCCACCGGGTGTCGTACGACGGGGCGCGGTCGACGCGGTAGGAGGTGACACGCTCGGCCAGGGCGGGGGTCGCCACGTGGTAGTCGATTCGCCAGCCGCTGTCGGTGTCGAAGGCTTTGCCGCGCATCGACCAGAACGTGTACGGGCCGTCGACCTCGCCCATTCGCCGGCGCCCCACGTCGATCCACCCCAGACCGGTGCCGACCGAACCGTCCACGCCCTCGACCCGTTCGCCGGCGGGGCCGAAGAAGCGGTCGAAGTACGCCCGCTCGCGGGGGAGGAAACCCGCGTTCTTGCGGTTACCGCGCCAGTTCTTGATGTCGAGCTCGCGGTGACCGACGTTGAGGTCGCCGGTGACGAGGGCCAGTTCGCGCTCGGCCTGGAGAGCGGCGAGGCGCTGCTCCATGGCATCCAGGAACAGCCATTTGGCGTCTTGCTTGGGGGTGTCGACCTCGCCGCTGTGCACGTAGGCGCTCACGATCGTGACGGTCTCGCCGTCGATGTCGAAGTCGGTCTCGATCCACCGCCCCGAGGCATCCAGCGGCTCGGGACCGAGGTGCGTGCGGGTCTCGACGCCGGGGAGGCGGCTGATGATCGCGACTCCCGCGCGGCCCTTCTGCAGGGCCTCGTCGTTGAAGATTCGCCAGCCCGGAAGAGCCTCGGCGAGCTGTTCCGCGGTCGCGCGGACCTCTTGGAGAGTGACGATGTCGGCCCCGGAGGCCTCGAGCCACTCGATCATGCCCTTGCGGACGGCGGCACGGATGCCGTTGACGTTGACGGAGACGATGCGTACGGAACGAGCCACCCTCCGAGCCTAACGGCGGCCTCCGACATCGACCGGGTCAGTCGGGCAGAAGCGTCGTCCGCCGCGGCGCGGGGAGGGCGGCCTTCGCGCGGGCGAGGTTCTTGCGAGCCGCGGCCGCGCGCCGCCGCGCGCGCCACCGCCAGGGCCACCGGGCGTTCGCCGCCGCCTTCTCCGCCTCGCGCACCCTCACCTGCGCGGCGATGACGAGTGCCGCCTGCTCCATCGCGAGGCGGTCTTCGGGGGAGCGCAGCGGCACGTCGCGGTCGCCCGCGGCCACGGCGATCCAGGCGGCGGACACGAGGATGACGATGCCGATCAAGCGGAACCAGAGCAGGAAGCCGATCAGGGCGGCGAACGTGCCGAGGAGCGGGTTGGTCGGTGTGTAGACGAGGAGGAAGCCCGCGCCGATCTGCAGCACGACCATTCCCCCGGCGCCGACGAGGGCCCCCGGCCACGCGCGCTTCCAGGTCAGGGTCGTTCCCGTCAGGAATCGGAACAGCGACGCCAGTGCCACCGTGTTCACGCCGAACGCGACGAAGGCCGACACCGCCCGTGCGCCGATCGTCCAGCCGGGCGTCTCGCGATCCCACCCGAGGATCCCGAAGACGAGGTCGACGGCGCCGGTCGTGATCGATCCGAGCAGGGCGCCGACGAGAAGTGCGAGTCCGAACAAGAGGGATGCCACGAAGTCGCGCGCCTTCAGCAGGACGTAGTTGCGCATGTCGAAGGGGAGCCCGAACGTGTCGCGCACCGCGCGTCGGGTGAAGGTCACGAACCCGATCGCCGTCCAGATGACCACGATCGCCGCGATGGCTCCCGTGATGCCGAGCAGCTTCCCGCTCTCCTGCGCGACGGCCTCGACCTTGTCGGGTTGCACCAGCCCGTTCTTGCTGATGAGCCCCGGGATGTAGCTGTTGATGATGCCGATGAGGCCGTCGATCGCCGCCTTGCTTCCCCCCAGCCAGATCCCCACCGCCGCGAACGACAGATAGAGCGCGGAGAAGACGGCGAACAGCCCCTGGTAGCTCATCCCGGCGGCGAGCAGGAAACCGTTGTGCTGCAGGAAGTGCCGCCACACCCGGATGGGGAACCACTGCACGAGCTTCGCGGCGCGGGCGAGGGGCTCGTCCAGGCGCTCGCGCACCGCCGTCTGCGCGGCTTCGAGACGCTCGCGGAGAGTGCGCTCGTCCTCGGCGGCCGCGGGCAGCGGTCGAGGGTCGCTGCGGCTCTCGGTCACCCGTCGAGCCTAATGAATGGATGCCGCACCCTCACCGGCCGAGACGGGATCGGCGCACAGGGGAGGGTCGTAGACGATCGACTCGCCGCCCTGCCGGGCCAGGCTCACCTCGACGCAGACCCCGTCCGAGATCACCGAGGCGGTCAGGATGCGTGTTCGCGCGATGGCGCCGTCGTCGAGCGTCGCGCGTGCCTGGCCACCGAACCGGTCGCCTGTCGGATAGAGGCGAAGCGACACGGTGGTGCCCTCGGCGTCGGCGACCCCCGCCGTCGCCACCGCCCATGCCGCCTCGCATCGCGGTGAATACATGAGCGTCACCGAGAACAGTCCATCCGCCACGGAGGTCTGGCGGATGGCCCTCGCGTCGGAAGGACACGATGTCTGCAAGGGGTCGGCGCCGTTGATCGGCGGTACCACGGGGAGGTCGCGAAGCGCTGCGGAGGGGGACGGAGCGGGACGCGATGACGAACCCGAGCCCGCTCCGACGGCGATCAGTCCGGCCACGACAACGGTCGCGGCGATGACCACGAGAGCCGGACGCCGGGATCGACGAGACGGCGGCTCGGGGGAGGGGAGCGCCGGTGCCCGCGCGGAGGAGGCCGCCAGGGCTGCGCGTCGCGTGAGCCACGCGGAGGTATCCGCCCCGAACATCCGTGAGAGTTCCCGGACGGTATTGGCGGTGGGCAGTCGACGGCCGACGAAGGCCTCAGAGATGACGCTCTTGGAGATCCGGGTGGCCATCGCCATCGACTCGAGCGTGGGGTTCCCGCGGGAGTGACGGAGGCCTCGCAGGTCGGCGGCGAAGCGGAAGACGGAATCCGGTTGAGTGTGCGTCTGGACGTCGGACGCGGAGCCCGCGTCGCCTCCGGCCAGGATGTTCATCGGACGCCGCCGTGCCCGATCAGATGCACACGGGGTTCGGCTGCTCGAAGCTCTGGCCATCGACGGTCACCGTGGCGACCCCGCAGACGCGCGCATCGACATCGGGTTCGACGAGCATCTTGGTGTACATGGACTGAACGTCGCTCTCGGTGCGGATCTGGGTGCGCTCGCTCTGCGGGTCGTCCTTGGGATAGATCTTGATGGACAGCGTGTTGCCTGAAGCCAGGCCGTCGTAGCGGGTCACCCGGCCCCAGACGGCCATGCACGAGTTGGAATACATCATCTCGATGAGCACCTGACCGTCGAGGAACCTGTCGCCTCCGGCGAGGACCGCATCGTTCTTGCAGGAGGACTGCATCGGGTCGGCGCCGGTCTCCACCGCCACATAGGTGCTGGACGGCACCGGCAGAGCCCCCGTGCTCCCGGCTTCTCTCAGGCCGAGGGGACCGGCGAGAAGCCACACCCCGCCGACGGTCAGAGTGCTGCTCAGGAGCGCGCACACCGACATGGCGATGATCAGGGTTGCCCGGGTGACGGGTCGCGCGTGCTTCCTCGGAGCGATCGGCGACGCTGCTTCGTGCGGCGTGCGCGCGGGGACGGACGCCGTCTCGGGCTGCGCCCGATACCGAGGATCGAGCGCGACACGGCGAGCGAGCCAGGGAGCAACGTCGCCGCCGAGCGCGGGCACGAGAGCGCGGAGCGTGTGTTCGGTGGGGAGTCTGCGACCCGCGAAGGCATCGGAGAGCACGCTCTTGGAGATACCGGTCGTTCGACTCATCTCGGCCAGCGACGGTGCGCCTGACGAGCTGCGGAGAGCCGCGAGATCGGCGGCGAAGCGCGCGATCGTGTCCGGTGGCTCCGTGGCAGGAACGGCGGGTTCCATGGCTCCTCTTCCTGTGGTCCGAGACGCGGAGGTGATGCGCTTCTTCTTCCCCCGAGCGGTCCCCTCGGGTGCTTGGAAGTCATTATCGCGACGACAGGAAGCGCCATCGAACACCCGGCGAACGCAAGATCGGGATTTCGCGGGCGTGGCCCACGCGCTGTCAGCGACACCCCCGCTTCCGGATTTTCCGGACTGCCGTTCCGGACCTCTTCTCGAACCCCTTCGCGCTGCGTCTCCGGTGCCGTGGCGCGTGTGTGTCGTGCGGATCTTCCGAATCCTTCCCGAACGCCTCTCGGGCTGGTCGGGGACATGATTCGCTCCTCCCACGTCGGCGTGTGGGGGTCCGCCGACGCGCGAGCCGACCCGATGACCCCTCCAAGGAATGATGATGACCAACCCTCTGCCTCACGACGCCACAGAACCCGACGCCCAGCGTCAGGGGGCCCGCGCCCCGGATGACAAGGTGACCGCGCGCGACGTCACCATCGCTTCGGCGGGATTCGCTGCGGAGGTCGCCAAGGACGTCGCCCTCGACATCCTCTGGAACATTCTGGTGTGGGCCGCGCTGATCCTGGCGATCGCGATACCGCTCGTCGGCCTCGCGCTGGGTGTGCTGTTCCTCGTTCTGGCGATACGGGGCGATCGGTCCAAGACACTGCCGGTCATCACGATCGCGTTCTCGGTCGTCGCGTGGGCGATGATGCAGAGCCCGCTCGGGATGGTGGGGGTCCTCCTTGCCTCGCGGTCGTGAGGGCATGCGCCGTCTGAGGATCGGCCTGATCGCGCTGACGATCACCGTCGTGGCATCGGCTTCGATGTCGGCGTGTTCCGCGTCTCGACCGGACTTCACCGGTCTCTGGCAGGCCGACGACGGTTCCGGACTGAAGACCGTGGAGGCCGACGGCAGGTGCACGGGGATGTACTACTACCGCGGCGCCCCGCTCGACATCGGCGGCGTCATGACCTGCACGCTCGGAGATCGATCGCAGGACGGCGACTACCTGCTGGTCGTGCGACAGCCGCCCAACGAGATCACCTATCGCCTCCGGTTCGAGGGCGACGACAACGCCGTGCTGCTCGACGGTGCCGGGGCGGAGATCGTCGCGCTGACGCGTCAATGAGTTCGCGACACCACACACAAACACCCAGAAGGAGAGTTCATGACCCGATCCCTGCGGGCGGGAGGCGCGATCGCTGCGTGCGTCGTGCTCGTCACCGTCCTCTCTGCCTGTTCCGGTAGCGGGAGCACGACCTGTCAGCAGTACGGAGAAACGGCGCTCACGGCCCGCGGCAAACTGCTGACGGATCTTCTGCGGGCACACGGCCTCGACACCGCGGATCCCGGCAACGTCCTCGGCGTGACCAACGCCGTCAACGCGTTCTGCGCGACGTACGGAGCAGCCGCGCGCGACAACCTCGACCGATCCATCGACGAGGCGGTGGACTGGTCGTCCCCGTCGTGGTGAATGGTCGTCGCCCCGGGCGAGCGTGGAACGGGCTTCGTCTCTGCCCGAGATGCGACGCCGCGAGCGGAGACAACGCGTTCGGATCCTCCGGAACGATCCCGGACGCCACTCGTCGAACGACGCGCACTGCTGTGATGCGTCACACCCCGCCTCGGCCGCTCCCTCGGGTGAGGCCGGGCGAGAACCACCGCCGTCGCGACGAACGTCGCGAGAAGAGAGAGGAAACGTGGATGTTCAAAACCGACGCGTCGCCGACGCCATCCGGCAACTGGCAGAGGGAGAGCTCCTGTCAGAAGGGCCATCGGGTCTTCACCGATCAGATGAATCCGCGCGGCCCGTACAAGTGCCCCTACTGCGGCTCCGATGTCTACTGAGAAGAGGGAACCACCGATGAACACCTTGACCGATCCGCAGGCCGCCCCCGACGATCCGCAGCAGACTCTCTACTCCGCGATGACGGCGTCATCCGCGGTGGTCTGGTTCTCGGCGTCGGCGAAAGCATCGGAGGCGTTGACCCATGTAGCGGGCCTCTTCGGCGTCTCCGTCTACGACCTCTCGATCATCGACGGGGCGTTGGCCCTCACCCCTGAACGCACCGTGCTCATGGCGCTGACGCGAAGCGCCAAGGGCATCGCCGCTTGCGTCGCCCCCATCGCGCAGGGAGGCATCGAGGCCATCGACGCTGCTCTGGCGAAGGACTGGCAGCTGACGAGGGATGCGCTTGCACGCGGTGACCTCGGGCGGAACGGCATCTTCCTCCAGCACGCGGTGCTCATGGGTGGGCAGCTGCACCCGGAGTTCGCCGACTCCGACGCTCTGGAATATGTCAACGGAGCCGATCTCGTCCACTTCGGTTCCCGCTGACGCGAAAAAGGTGTTTGCCGTCGGCCGAGATTCGCTCCGGGCCGACGGCAAACACCTTGTCGTCGTCGTCAGCGACCGCCGCGGAGGACGGCCTGCTTGACCTCGGCGATGGCCTTGGTGACCTCGATGCCGCGGGGGCACGCCTCGGTGCAGTTGAAGGTCGTGCGGCAGCGCCACACACCTTCCTTGTCGTTCAGGATGTCGAGACGCACGTCGCCGGCGTCGTCGCGCGAGTCGAAGATGAAGCGGTGCGCGTTGACGATCGCGGCGGGGCCGAAGTACTGCCCGTCCGTCCAGAACACGGGGCACGACGAGGTGCACGCGGCGCAGAGGATGCACTTCGTGGTGTCGTCGAAGACCTCGCGGTCGACGATCGACTGCACGCGCTCCTTGCCGGGCTCGGGCTTCGAGTTCGAGATGAGGAAGGGCTGCACCTCGCGGTAGGAGGCGAAGAACGGCTCCATGTCGACGATGAGGTCCTTCTCGAGGGGCAGGCCCTTGATCGCCTCGACGTAGATCGGCTGCGAGATGTCGAGATCCTTGATCAGCGTCTTGCAGGCCAGGCGGTTGCGGCCGTTGATGCGCATGGCATCCGATCCGCAGATGCCGTGCGCGCACGAGCGGCGGAACGACAGCGAGCCGTCGACCTCCCACTTGATCTTGTGCAGGGCGTCGAGCACGCGGTCGGTGGAGTACAGCTCCACGTCGTAGTCGACCCAGCGGGGCTCGTCGTCGACCTCGGGGTCGAAGCGGCGGATGTTGAAGGTGACGAGGAACGACTGGATGCCGGTGTCCTCAGGAGTCTGCTCGACCTCGTCCGAGGTGTCGACCTGCTCGATGACGGTGGATGCCATCTCAGTACTTCCTCTCCAGCGGCGGGTAGCGCAGCTCCCCGGCCTCGTTCTTGGTGAAGACCACGGGCTTCCAGCCGAGTTCGATGTGATCCGCGGGGTGAGACGAGTGCGGGTCGCCCGACAGGTACGCCATGGTGTGCTGCATGTAGTTCTCGTCGTCGCGCGTGGGGAAGTCGTCGCGCATGTGACCGCCACGGCTTTCTTCACGGTTCTGAGCCGAGTAGACGACGACCTCGGCGAGGTCGAGCAGGAAGCCCAGCTCGACCGCTTCGAGCAGGTCGGTGTTGAAACGCTTGCCCTTGTCGTCGACGTGGATGTTCTTGTAGCGCTCGCGCAGGTCGGCGATCACGTCCATGACATGGGCGAGGGACTCGTGCGTGCGGAACACCTGCGCGCCCTTGTCCATCTCGTCCTGCAGCGTCTTGCGGAGCACCGCGATGCGCTCGGTGCCACTGTTGTTGCGGAGCCCCTCGATCAGGCCGCGCACCTCGGCGGCGGGGTCCTCGGGGAGCGGCACGAAGTCGGCGGTCTTGACGTACTCGACGGCGTTGCGGCCGGCGCGCTTGCCGAAGACGTTGATGTCGAGCAGCGAGTTCGTGCCCAGGCGGTTCGAGCCGTGCACCGAGACGCACGCGCACTCGCCGGCGGCGTAGAGGCCCGGAACGACGGTGTCGTTGTCGGCGAGCACCTCGGCCTTGATGTTGGTGGGGATTCCGCCCATCGCGTAGTGCGCGGTCGGCATGACCGGCACGGGCTCGACGACCGGGTCGACACCCAGGTACGTGCGGGCGAACTCGGTGATGTCGGGGAGCTTGGTCTCGAGCACCTCGGCACCCAGGTGCGTGCAGTCCAGCAGCACGTAGTCGCGGTGGGGGCCGGCGCCGCGGCCCTCGGCCACTTCCTGGACCATGCAGCGCGCGACGATGTCACGCGGAGCGAGGTCCTTGATGGTCGGGGCGTAGCGCTCCATGAAGCGCTCACCGCTGGCGTTGCGCAGGATCGCGCCCTCGCCGCGGGCTCCCTCGGTGAGCAGGATGCCGAGACCGGCAAGGCCGGTGGGGTGGAACTGGAAGAACTCCATGTCCTCCAGCGGAAGGCCCTTGCGCCACACGATGCCGACGCCGTCACCGGTGAGGGTGTGGGCGTTCGAGGTGGTCTTGAAGATCTTGCCGAAGCCGCCGGTGGCGAAGATGACGGCCTTCGACTGGAAGACGTGGAGCTCACCGGTGGAGAGGTCGTACGCGACGACGCCGGCGACCTGGGTCTTGCCCGCGGCATCCTTCACCGTGATGAGGTCGAGCACGTAGAACTCGTTGAAGAAGTTGATGCCGAGCTTGACGCAGTTCTGGAAGAGCGTCTGCAGGATCATGTGGCCGGTGCGGTCGGCGGCGTAGCACGCGCGGCGCACGGGCGTCTTTCCGTGGTCGGCGGTGTGACCACCGAAACGGCGCTGGTCGATCTTGCCCTCGGGCGTGCGGTTGAACGGCAGGCCCATGTTCTCGAGGTCGATGACGGCGTCGATCGCCTCTTTGGCGAGGATCTCCGCGGCATCCTGGTCGACGAGGTAGTCGCCGCCCTTGATGGTGTCGAAGGTGTGCCACTCCCACGAGTCCTCTTCGACGTTGGCCAGCGCCGCGGCCATGCCGCCCTGCGCCGCACCGGTGTGCGAGCGGGTGGGGTAGAGCTTCGAGATGACGGCGGTCTTCGCGCCGGGGCCGGCCTCGATGGCCGCGCGCATGCCGGCGCCGCCGGCGCCGACGATCACGACGTCGAACTGGTGGTAGTGGACGCCGTCCTTGACGACGGAATCCGAGGAAGTCTGGGTGCTCACGTGTGCGATACCTCTGCTGTCAGGGGAAAGAAGGGATGCCGTCGGCTCACGCCGCCTGGCACGCGTCCCAGAGGGTGCTGCTCTCGGTCACGCCGAGGCAGGGGTCGAAGGTGAAGACCACCAGCGTGCCGAGCAGGATGAGGAATCCGGCCGACAGCCACAGCGACCACACGAGGACCTTGCGGACCGTGGCGTTGGTGACGTAGTCGTTCACGATCGTGCGCATGCCGTTGGCGCCGTGGATGAGGGCCAGCCACAGCATCAGCACGTCCCACCACTGCCAGAACGGCGAGGCGAGCTTGCCGGCGACGAACGCGAAATCGATCTGGTGGATGCCGTCGTTCGTCATGAGGTTGACGAACAGGTGGCCGAAGATCAGGACGATCAGCAGCACGCCGGAGGCGCGCATGTAGATCCAGCCCCACTTCTCGAGGTTGGAGCCCTTCTTGCGGACGCTCGGCGTACGCGGGGCGGGAATCGTGCTGGCTTCCTGGGCGACGGACATCAGTGGCTCCCGGTGACGGCGCTGAAGACGTTGATGAGGTGGCGCGGGGTGAAACCGAGCATCGTGACGACCCAGAGGCCGAGGACGCCCCACCAGAGCTGACGCTGGTGACGGGTGGCCCAGGGCCAGAAGTCGACCAGGATGATGCGCAGGCCGTTGAACGCGTGGTAAGCGATCGCGCCGACGAGAGCGACTTCGCCGAGCCCCATGATCGGGTTCTTGTAGGTGCCGATCACGGCGTCGTACGCCTCGGGCGACACGCGGATCAGGGCGGTGTCGAGGATGTGCACCAGAAGGAAGAAGAAGATCGCCACGCCCGTGATGCGGTGCAGGACCCACGACCACATGCCCTCGCGGCCGCGGTACAGCGTGCCGCGCGGCCTCTTCGAGGTGGTCTCTTTCACCGACGGCGTGGCACGTGCTGGTGCTGACACGGTCGTCCTCCCTGATCGAACACGGTGGGGGAGCCGGCAGAGGCCCCAAGCGTCACACGGGCGCAAGAAAATACTACGTCCGAGCTATGAACAGAGGGGATTAGGGGGTCCTAACAGTCTCTCGACATCGAGATACTTTCCGGATGCCTCGGCCCCGGCGGTCCGTCTCGCCCTGTGCGACCGGGGAAGAGGGGGACAGACGCTGCCACTAGGGTCGGTGCCATGGCAGACCCCGCTATCGACGACTTCTACGCCGTGATCCCCGCCGGGGGCATCGGCAGCCGCTTGTGGCCGCTCTCGCGCGCCGACGCCCCGAAGTTCCTCCACGACCTCACCGGGTCGGGTCAGACCCTGCTGCGCGACACCTGGGATCGCCTCGCGCCGTTGTCGGGCGAGGGGCGCATCGCGGTGGTCACGGGCCGCGCGCACCGCGCCGCCGTGGAGCGCGAGCTCCCGGGCGTCCCGGACCACAACGTCTTCCTCGAGTCGGAGCCCCGCGATTCCTCCGCGGCGATCGGCTTGGCCGCCGCGATCCTCGTGCGTCGTGAGCCCGACGTCATCATCGGCTCCTTCGCCGCCGACCACGTCATCCGTCAGACCCGGCAGTTCGAGTTCGCCGTGCGTCAGGCCGTGGCCGTCGCGCGCGAGGGGTACATCTGCACGATCGGCATCCAGCCCAGTGAGGCCTCGGTGGGCTTCGGCTACATCAAGCAGGCGGGCGAGCTCATCGTCGACGGTGCCCCCGAGGCGTACATGGTGGAGCGCTTCGTCGAGAAGCCCGACCTCGAGACGGCGAAGCAGTACTTCGAGGACCGCGCGTACCTCTGGAACGCCGGCATGTTCATCACGCGCGCGGACGTCCTCCTCGCCGAGCTCGCGGTCAACGAGCCCGAACTGCACGCGGGACTGCTCGAGCTGGCGGAGGCGTGGGACGATCGCGACCGTCGCGGACCCGCCGTCGACCGCCTCTGGCCGAGCCTGAAGAAGATCGCCATCGACTACTCCGTCGCGGAGCCGGCGGCCGAGAAGGGGCGCCTCGCCGTCATCCCGGGGCACTTCGACTGGGACGACGTGGGAGACTTCGCGAGCCTGTCCAAGCTCAACTCGCACGGTCGCAACGAGCTCGCGATCCTCGGTGAGGGCGCTCGCGTGCTCGCCGATGCCTCCAGCGGAATCGTCGTGACCCAGACCAAGCGCGTGATCAGCCTCATCGGCGTCCGCGACATCGTCGTGGTCGACACCCCCGACGCGCTCCTGGTGACCACCGCCGAGAACGCGCAGCGCGTGAAAGGCGTCGTCGACGCCCTCAAGCTCACCGGCCGCGGGGACGTGCTGTAAGAGACCGGATGCCAGGATGCGTGGCATCCGGTTCCGCTCGCCGCGCTGGCGTGTGGCGGACGGATCACGTGAGATTGCGTCTTTGTAACCATTGCCGCGCACGGGGCCTCCGGGGACGCAAGCGGATCGTCACAGTGGGTAACGTGACGGGATCGTCCCCCGAACCCGTTGGGGGCCCCCGTCTTGGAGGACCATTCGTGAAGACCACGAAGAAGGCCGTTTTCAGCGGTCTCGCCATGATCGGCACTGCTGTGCTGCTCGCCGGCTGCGGCGCCGCACCCGAAAGCACCGGTTCGTCCGCTGCTGCCGGGGGAGACCTCGTCGAGGGCTTCACGCCCTGCATCATCTCGGATGACGGCGGCTGGAACGACCGTTCGTTCAACCAGTCGGCGAAGGAGGGCATCGACAAGGCGGCGAAGGAGCTCGGCGTCAAGGCGATCGAGGTCGAGTCCAGCTCGGCGAACGACTACGCCCCGAACCTCGAGAACCTCGTCGCCGAGGGGTGCACGTTCATCGTCGCGGTGGGCTTCAAGCTCAGCGCCGACACCGTCGCCTCGGCCAAGGCCAACCCGAACCTCCAGTACGCGATCATCGACGACCGCGCCGACACCGACAACGACGGCAAGACCGACGCCCCGAACATCAAGCCGTTGCTGTTCGACACCGTCCAGGCCGCCTACCTCGGCGGCTACGCCGCGGCCGCCTACTCCGCGGAGAACGGCGTGAACAAGGTCGGCACCGTCGGTGGCATCCCGATCCCGCCCGTCACGATCTTCATGGACGGCTTCGTCGACGGCGTCAAGAAGTACGACGAGGACAAGGGCGCCAGCGTCCAGACCTTCGGCTGGGACGTCGCCGCCCAGAACGGTTCGTTCACCGGTGGCTTCGCGGCCAACGACGCCGCCAAGCAGGCCGCTCAGGGTCTGCTCGACCAGGGCGTCGACGTGCTCCTGCCCGTCGGTGGCCCGATCTACAGCAGCGCGGCCGACGCGATCCGCGACAGCGGCTCGAAGAGCGTCATGCTCGGTGTCGACTCCGACCTCGCCAAGGCCGACCCGAACGTGGCGGACCTCGTGCTGACCTCGATCCTCAAGCGCATCGACACCGCCGTGTACGACTCGGTCACGCAGGCGGCCAAGGGTGAGTTCGACGTCACCCCGTACGTCGGCACGCTCGAGAACGACGGCGTCGGCCTGGCCGACTTCAACTCGAAGTTCACGCTGCCCGCCGGCCTGACCGACGAGCTCTCCGCGCTGCGCGAGCAGATCGTGTCGGGTTCGCTCAAGGTCACCTCGCCCAGCTCGCCGTAAGGCGTTCTCCTCGAACCGCGGTCGGTCGGACCAGGAGTCCGACCGACCGCGGTTTCTTTCCGTCTTCAGAACGTCTTCGAATAAGGTGCACAGCATGAAGCTCGAGCTCCGCGGCATCACCAAGCGGTTCGGGTCCCTGGTTGCGAACGACCACATCGATCTGGTCGTGCAACCTGGTGAGATCCACGCTCTCCTCGGAGAGAACGGTGCCGGTAAATCCACCCTCATGAACGTCCTCTACGGCCTCTACCAGGCCGACGAGGGCGAGATCCTGCTGGACGACGTCGTCCAGCGCTTCCGCGGTCCCGGCGACGCCATGGCCGCGGGTATCGGCATGGTGCACCAGCACTTCATGCTCATCCCCGTCTTCACCGTCGCCGAGAACGTCATGCTCGGTCACGAGAACACCAAGGCGCTGGGGGCACTCGACCTCAACGCCGCCCGCACGCACGTGCGCGATGTCGCGCAGCGCTTCGGGTTCGAGGTCGACCCCGACGCCCTCGTCGGAGACCTCCCGGTCGGCGTGCAGCAGCGCGTCGAGATCATCAAAGCGCTGTCCCGGGATGCCAAGGTCCTCGTGTTCGACGAGCCCACGGCCGTGCTCACCCCGCAGGAGACCGACGAGCTCATGGGCATCATGCGTCAGCTGCGCGACGAGGGCACGTCCATCGTGTTCATCACGCACAAGCTGCGCGAGGTGCGCGAGGTCGCCGATCGCATCACCGTCGTCCGCCTGGGCAAGATCGTCGGCGAGGCCGAGCCGACCGCCAGCAACGGCGAACTGGCCTCGCTCATGGTCGGTCGTGCGGTCGAGCTGACCGTGGTGAAAGAGGCGCCGAAGGCGGCGGCATCCGGAGGTCTTTCGATCCGCAACCTCCGCGTCGTCACCGCTGAGGGGACCGTGGTCGTCGACGACGTCGATCTCGACGTGCGGCCCGGCGAGATCGTCGCGATCGCCGGTGTGCAGGGCAACGGGCAGACCGAGCTGGTCGAGGCCATCGTCGGCCTCGCCGACGGGGTGACCGGCTCCGTCGAGCTGGACGGTACCGATCTGGTCGGCAAGAGCGTCCGCGCGATCCTCGACGCGGGCGTCGGCTTCGTGCCCGAGGACCGTAAGGAAGACGGTCTGGTCGGGGGCTTCTCCGTCGCGGAGAACCTCATCCTCGACCGCTCGTCCGACGCCGCGTTCGTCGCGGGGGGCACCATCAAGCGCACCGCCCTGGCGAGCTTCGCCCGGGATCGGATCGCGGAGTACGACATCCGCACGCAGTCGGCATCCACCCCGGTCGGCACCCTGTCGGGCGGCAACCAGCAGAAGGTCGTCATCGCCCGCGAGATGAGCCGCCCGCTCAAGCTGTTCGTCGCCGCGCAGCCCACCCGCGGTGTCGATGTGGGATCGATCGAATTCATCCACAAGCAGATCGTCGCCGCGCGCGATGCGGGAGTGCCCGTGATCGTCGTGTCGACCGAGCTCGACGAGATCGCCGCCCTCGGCGACCGCATCGCGGTGATGTACCGCGGCGGCATCGTGGGCATCGTGCCGGGGAACACCCCGCGCGAGGTCCTCGGGCTCATGATGGCGGGCGAGCAGCCCGCGGAGGAGACAGCGTGAGCGGCCACATCCCGAGCACGGGTGCCAACGGCGAGTCCGGCCTCCCGCCGGAGCAGTTGCCGTCCGCGTCGGGGCCGCTGACCGGCCACACCCCGGCCGAGACGCCCGCACCGCCCCGTACGAACCAGTTCCTCACCGAGCTGTTGCGTTCGTCGTGGATCACGACCGTCCTCGCCGTCGTCGCGGCGATGATCGTCGGTGGCATCCTCATGGCCGCCACGAACGACCAGGTGCGGGTCACGGCGGGCTACTTCTTCGCCCGCCCCGGCGACATGCTGGGCGCGATCTGGAACTCCGTCTACGGCGGCTACGAAGCGCTGTTCCGCGGTGCCGTGTTCAACTCCCGTGTCGCCGACTTCGGCGCGCAGATCCGCCCCCTCACGAACACCGTCGGGTTCGCGGCTCCGCTGATCGCGGCCGGTCTCGGCGTCGCGCTGGCGTTCCGCGTCGGCCTGTTCAACATCGGTGGACGCGGTCAGATCCTCATCGCGTGCGCGTTCGCCGGACTCGTCACCTTCAACCTCGACCTGCCGATGATCATTCAGCTGCCGCTGACGCTCATCGTCGGTATCGCCGGGGGAGCGCTCTGGGGCGGGATCGTGGGTCTGCTGAAGGCGCGCACCGGCGCGCATGAGGTCATCCTCACGATCATGCTCAACTACGTCGCCTACTACCTGGTGACGTGGATGGTGCGCACTCCGGGCCTGCTGCAGCGCGCGGCCGGTGACCAGCCGATCTCTTCGGCCACCCCCGCGAACGCGCAGTTCCCCGAGCTGTTCGGTCCCCAGTTCCCGCTGCTCGATCTCGGCTTCGTCTTCGTGATCGCCGCGACGGTCTTCGTCTGGTGGCTCATGGAGCGCTCGAGCCTCGGGTTCCGCCTCCGCGCGGTGGGGGAGAACCCGCACGCTGCCCGTGCCGCAGGCATCTCGGTGCCCCGCATGTACGTCTACGCGATGCTCTTCGCCGGAGGCCTTGCGGGCCTCGCGGGCATGAACCAGATCCAGGGTGCGGTGACCACGGGCTTCGACGGCCTCATCGACTCCGGCATCGGCTTCGACGCCATCACCGTGGCCCTGCTCGGCCGCAGTCGTCCGTGGGGCGTGTTCGCGGCCGGCATCCTGTTCGGAGCCCTCAAGTCGGGCTCGTTCACGATGCAGGCGTCGCAGGGCATCCCCGTCGACATCGTGCTCGTCGTGCAGGCCCTCATCGTGCTGTTCATCGCGGCCCCGCCGCTCGTGCGCACGATCTTCTTCCTCCCCAAGAGCGAGGCCGAGCGCGCGGCCAAAGACCGGGCCAAGGCGGCCAAGAAGGCGGTGGCGGCATGACCGCGACGCATCTCGCGGATGACGCGATCCAGCTGACCACGGTGCGCGTGCGCCACGTCAAGCTGGCGGTGAGCCTGGCGGTCGTCACCGTCCTGCTCGCCCTGCTGTTCGCTCTCGTCCCGCGTGACGGGCAGAGCACGTTCCGCCTGGGCGACCCGGCGTCGGACATCGACCTCGGCAGCGTGGCGGTGCCGACCGCGGCGACCAGCTGGGGCGTGCTCGTCGTGCTCGTCCTGCTGACCGCGTGGTCGGTCTGGGACGCGGTGAGCTACCGGCGCACCGCGCTGTGGCTTCCCGTCGTCTTCGGTGCCCTGGCGGTGTTCGCGTTCCTCGTCTGGGCCGCGGCCGACGGTCTCGTCCCGGTCACGGGTCTGCTGTTCGGGGCGCTCTCGCTGTCCGTCCCGCTGATCTTCGGGGCGCTCGGCGGTGTCATCGGCGAGCGGGTCGGTGTCGTCAACGTCGCCATCGAAGGGCAGTTCCTGTTCGGGGCGTTCAGCGCCGCGCTCGTGGCATCCCTCACCCGCAACCCCTTCCTGGGGCTCATCGCAGCCATGGTGGGCGGCGTGCTGGTCGCCTTCGTGCTCGCGGCCTTCTCGATCAAGTACCTGGTCGACCAGGTGATCGTCGGTGTCGTGCTCAATGTGCTCGTCACGGGTCTGACCGGCTTCCTGTACGGCGCCCTGCTGGTGCCGAACGAAGACATCATGAACCGCCCCGAGCGCTTCCCCCGCATCGAGATCCCGCTGCTGGGCGACATCCCGATCATCGGGCCGGTGCTGTTCAACCAGACCTTCATCGTCTACCTGATGTACGTCGTCGTCGCCGTGGTCGCCTGGGGGCTCTACCGCACGCGCTGGGGTCTGCGCCTGCGCGCGGTGGGCGAGCACCCTCAGGCCGCCGACACCGTCGGCATCAAGGTCAACTCGAGTCGGTTCTGGAACGTCTCGCTCGCCGGCGCCATCGCCGGTATCGGCGGCGCGTACTTCACGCTCGTCTCGGTGGGGCAGTTCACAAAGGAGATGACCGCCGGCCTCGGCTTCATCGCCCTCGCCGCCGTCATCTTCGGTCGCTGGGATCCGATCCGTGCGACGCTCGCCGCCCTGCTCTTCGGCTTCGCGACCAACCTCCAGAACCTGTTGACGGTGCTGCGCACGCCCATCCCCAGTGAGTTCATGCTCATGCTGCCCTACATCGTGACGATCATCGCGGTGGCCGGCTTCGCGGGGCAGATCCGCGGACCCGCCGCCGCCGGCAAACCGTATATCAAGGGCTGACCGAGCCCCTCACCCCCTTCACGAGAGGACCCCCCACTCCACGATGACCGACATCGATTGGGACGAACTTCGTTCCGCTGCGACGGATGCCATGCACCGCGCGTACGCGCCCTACTCCCGCTTCAAGGTGGGGGCCGCGGCCCTCGTCGCCGACGGCCGCATCGTCTCCGGATGCAACGTCGAGAACGCCTCCTACGGGGTGACGCTGTGCGCCGAGTGCGGGCTGGTGTCCGACCTGCACATGTCGGGTGGGGGTCAGCTGGTCGCGTTCGTGTGCGTCGACGGCGAGGGCCGCACGCTCATGCCGTGCGGACGGTGCCGCCAGTTGCTCTTCGAGCACGCGATCCCCGGGATGCTGCTCGAGACCGTCAGCGGCATCCGGACCATCGACGAGGTACTGCCCGACGCCTTCGGCCCGCGCGACCTCGAGGAGGCGGCACGATGAGCGCCGAGCAGTACGACGCGGTCGACATCATCCGCGCCCAGCGCGACGGGCGGCCCATCACCGAGGGCGAGATCCGTTGGTTGGTCGACGCGTACACGCGCGGCTACGTGATGGACGCGCAGATGTCGGCGTTCACGATGGCGGTGCTGCTGAACGGCCTCGGCCGCGATCAGATCCGGGTGCTGACCGACGCGATGATCGCCTCGGGTGAGCGCATGGACTTCGGATCGCTCGGGAAGGTCACGGTCGACAAGCACTCGACCGGAGGCGTGGGCGACAAGATCACCCTGCCGCTGGCGCCACTGGTCGCCGCCTTCGGGGTCGCCGTGCCGCAGCTCTCGGGCCGCGGTCTCGGCCACACCGGCGGAACGCTCGACAAGCTCGAGTCGATCCCCGGCTGGCGCGCGGCGCTCTCGAACGACGAGATCATGGCGCAGTTGCGCGACGTGGGCGCGGTCATCTGCGCCGCGGGCACGGGTCTCGCACCCGCCGACAAGAAGCTGTACGCGCTGCGCGACGTCACCGGCACGGTCGAGGCCATTCCGCTGATCGCCTCGAGCATCATGTCGAAGAAGATCGCGGAGGGCACCGATTCGCTCGTGCTCGACGTGAAGTTCGGCTCGGGTGCCTTCATGCAGGACATCGACCGCGCGCGCGAGCTCGCCGAGACGATGGTCGCGCTCGGCACCGACTCGGGCGTGAACACCACGGCCCTGCTCACCGACATGAACACCCCGCTGGGTCTCGCCATCGGCAACGCCAACGAGGTGCGTGAGTCGGTCGAGGTCCTCGCCGGCGGCGGACCCACCGACGTCGTGGAGCTGACGGTCGCTCTGGCGCGCGAGATGCTCACGCTCGCCGGTCAGCCGGATGCCGACGTCGAGGCGGCGCTGAAGGACGGCCGGGCGATGGACGTGTGGAAGCGCATGATCCGCGCGCAGGACGGCGATCCGGATGCCGCACTCCCGACGCCCCGCGAGACCCACACGGTCGTCGCCGAGCGCTCCGGTGTGGTCACGCGCGTCGAGGCGCTGCCCTTCGGCATCGGCGCGTGGCGCCTGGGCGCCGGACGCGCGCGCGCCGAGGACGCCGTGGTGCACGCCGCGGGCATCGACCTGCACGTGACCGTCGGCCAGGCGGTCACCGCGGGTCAGCCGCTGTTCACCCTGTCGGCCGATGATGAGTCGCGCTTCGAGCGTGCCCTCGGTGCCGTCGAGGGGGCGCTGGAGATCGGCGACACCGCTCCTGCCGCGTCGCCCATCGTGCGTGAGCGGATCACTGCCTGATGGCATCCGGAAAGAAGGACACCGTGGCATCCGAGGACTTCCGTATCGGTCGCACGAGAATCGCCGACCTGCCCAAGGTGTCGCTGCACGATCACCTCGATGGGGGCCTGCGTCCCCAGACGGTGCTCGAACTGGCCGACGAGGTCGGTCTCGACCTGCCCGCCGACGACGCGAAAAGCCTGGAGGCGTGGTTCTCCGATCACATCGACGGGGGTTCGCTCGAGGACTACCTCGAGAAGTTCGACGCGACCGTCGGCGTGATGCAGACGCGCGAGGGTCTCGTGCGGGTGGCCCGGGAGTTCGTCGAAGACCTGGCCGCCGACGGCGTCGTCTACGGCGAGGTCCGCTGGGCGCCGGAACAGCACCTCACGCGCGGCCTGAGCCTCGACGAGGTCGTGGACGCCGTCCAGGAGGGCATCGAGGAGGGTGAGGATGCCGCGGACGCCCGCGGTCACGACATCCGCGTCGGTCAGCTGCTCACCGCCATGCGTCACACCGACAACTCCCGCGACATCGCCGAGCTCGCCGTCGCCTGGCGCGGACGGGGCGTCGTCGGTTTCGACCTCGCCGGGGCGGAGGACGGGTTCCTCCCGAGCCGCCACCGCGCGGCGTTCGACTACCTGGCCGAGCAGTTCTTCCCCGCCACGGTGCACGCGGGAGAAGGGGCCGGCCTGGCATCCATCCGCTCCGCTCTCATCGACGGACGCGCTCTGCGCCTCGGTCACGGCGTGCGCATCGCCAACGACCTCGACGTCGTCTCGCGCGAGGGCGAGGAGGTGCAGGTCACGTTCGGCGACCTCGCCCGCTGGGTGCGCGACCGCGAGATCACGCTCGAGCTGTCGCCGACGTCGAACCTGCAGTCGGGGGCCGTCACGGCCTGGGGCGACACGATGGACGCGCACCCGTTCGACCTGCTGTACCAGCTCGACTTCTCGGTCACCGTGAACGTCGACAACCGCCTCATGAGCGCGACGACGCTGACCCGCGAGCTGGGGCTGCTGGCCCAGGCGTTCGACTACGATCTCGACGACCTCGAGGCCTTCCAGCTCAACGCCGCGGCCGGGGCTTTCCTCCCGGTCGAGGAGCGCGAGGAGCTCATCGAGATCATCTCGGAGGGCTTCCAGCGCTGAGTGGCGCCGTCAGGGGCGCGGACCGTTTCCGGTCCGCGCCCCTTCGCGTTCCGCGCGACGTCGCTTCTCCTCCGGCTCTGCTCCGCAGCGGGCGAATCTCCTGAGCTTCGCGCCCCAAACGCCGAACAGCCGCCGGTTCTGGCCGCACGCGCGTGGTTTTTCAGGAGTTTCGCCCGAACCGGGTGCGGGGCGGCGCGGCGCGGCGCGGGGGTCTCGAACGGATCGGGGCTGCCGGAAGCGGGCGAAACTCCTGAAGGACCGGTCCGGGCGGGAGCGAAAGGCCCTCGCGGGGGAGTGGCCGCGCGGTTTTTCAGGAGTTTCGCCCGCGCTGGCCGTGCGCCAGGATGCGCTCGAGCGCGGTGCGTACGCGGTCGGGGTGGTAGAGGATGTCTTCGGCGAGCAGGCGGAGCGTCGTGTATCCGCGTTCCAGTGCTGCCATGTCGCGACGCCGGTCGTTCTTGTGCGCATCCCATGTCCCGTGGAACTGCTCGCTGTCGCACTCGACGATGAGCCATCCGTCGACGAGGAGGTCGACGCGACCCACGCCGTCGATGCGGACCTGCAGCTCGATCCGACACCCGAGCTGACGCAGGAGCAACCGCGCCAGCGACTCGGTGCCCGCCTCCGCGCGCGGATCCACCAGGCGACGCAACACCTGGAACCGCTGCGGGACGCGGGAGAACACCTCGCCGATGTCGGCTTCGTCGACCAGTCCCAGGTGCCAGGCGCTGTCCAGCGTCGCAACGGCCGATCGTGGCGGCTGGCATCGAATCGCCTGCGCGAGAGCCTCCACCACGTCGACCGTGAGCCGGTTTCGCGTCGCCGACGACGGACGCCAGTGATAGACGACGCCGCCGGGTGCCGGGGGCCGGCGGCTGGCCAGCCGGTCCTGTTGCACGTGCCGGTCGGCGTGGTGATGGACGAACACTCCCCGCAACGCCAGGAGGCTGATGCAATCCAGACGCCCACCCACACGCGCTGCTGCGACGACGTCATCATGTGTGTCGGCCGCGACGAATCGGCCCTGCCGCACGCGCGTGAGGGTGCCGTCGGCGACGGCGCGGACGAGAGAGCGACGCGACCATCCCGCCGCATGAAGGTCACGTGTCGCCCACACCATCTCGTGGTTCTGGTGGTGCCCGAGATCGACGGATGCCATCGCCCCACCCTGACGGTTCCGCTCGGCGTCGCCGCGAGGCGGGGGCGAAACTGTGGACAACTGGTGCTGGGGAGGAGCGGTCGGCCACTACCCGGGGCGAGCCAAACTCCTGAATCTCGTGCCCGAACCGGCCTTCAGCGGCGGCATCCACGGGGGACGGGTGGATTTCTCAGGAGTTTCGCCCGCGCGGGCGGATGCCGCGGCCCGGGGGTCTGCCGCGGCCCGAGGGTCTGCCGCGGCCGGGTGGGGGCTACGGCCGCGGCAGGAACCCGGCCAGCTCCTGGGCGATCACCCGATCCACCTCGGCCGGGTCGGCCGTGGGGGTGCCGTCGCCGGGCTGGGGGCCGTAGGCGCCGAAGGATGCGTGGGAAGCGCCGGGGATCTCGACGAAGGTGGCGTTCGCGGGCAGTTCGGCCTTGGCATCCGCGATCTTCTGCGGAGTGCTCAGGCCGTCTTCCGAACCGGACAGGCTGAGCACGGGGATGCCGGATGCCGAGAGGTCGTTCGCGCAGTACGAGGCGAACAGCACGAGGGCGTCGGCGTCGGTCGCGAGCTGACACGCGCGGACACCACCCAGGGAGTGCCCGCCGACGGCCCACGCGGAGACACCGGGGGCGAGGTCGGTGAAGGTCGAGAGCGGACGCGGGTCGAAGAACGCGAGATTCAGCCACGGTTTCGTGATGACCACCGTGACGCCGTCGGCGACGACCGTGTCGGTGAAGGTCGCGATGTACCCCTCGGCCTGCACTTTGGCTCCCGGGATGAACACGAGGCCCTGGCCCGTCGCGCCGGCTGTGGGGGAGAGGACGATGCCGGCTCCGTCATCGGTGATCGTCAGCCCGGGGTTCGCCTCTGCTTCGGCGAGGGGGGCCGGTTCGGCCCCCATCACACCGACCTGGCTGTAGATCAGGATGCCGCCGACGAGCAGCACCACGAGGGTGCCGAGTCCGGCGAGGGTCCAGCGCAGCCACCGGCGCCGGCGACGTGGGGCGGGAGCGGGGGCGGCGGAGGGGGTGCTGTCGGTCACGTCATCGAGCGTATCCCCGGCCCGGGGACGGCGCACCGCGCTGAGCTCGGGGCGGCCGCGATGGCCGCCGTTCCGCGCGGACGCGCCGAGGTGTCATGGCCGCCCGGGTGGGTCGCTCGGGACGGCCGCGACGCCGCCGCTCTGCGCGGATGCGCCGAGGGCGAGCGACCTCGCGCGGGTATCGCGCGGCGCGCCGGAAAGACGGGCCGCCGCAGAGACACGACACCGCCGACGCGTCGCGAGGAGCGACCACGTCGGCGGTGTCGTGTGGTCAGGCGGTGAGTTCCGCCTGGCGCGCGGCGACGATCTCGACGACACGCGCGTACAGCGGGTGCTCGGCGTCGAGGCCGGTCACCTCGGCGGTGAACGCCTCGGCGTCGAGCTCGCGCAGCAGGCGCTGCAGGTCGACCGCCTGGGCGTCCTCGGCATCCTGGAACGAAAGCGCCGCGGCCATCGCGGCCACCAGTGCGTCGACGGGAAGGTCCCGCTCGATCGCCTCGGCCGCGGGCCCGACGAAGCGTTCGTGCCGCGACAGCTTGCGCAGCGGCTGCCGGCCCACGCGCCAGACGGTGTCGGGCAGAGCGGGGTTGCGGAAGCGGCGCAGGATCGTCGCGCGGTACTCGCCCTGCACGTCGGCGTCGAGCTCGTGCTTCTCGACGAGGAGGGCGCTGGTCTCCTCCAGCGTCGCCTCGACCTTGGCGGCGATGGCGGGATCGGCGAGAGCGTCCGAGATCCGCTCGATGCCCGCCTGCGCGCCGAAGTACGCGGTCGTGGCGTGTCCGGTGTTGACCGTGAAGAGCTTGCGCTCGATGTACGGCTCGAGGTCGTCGACGAAGTGCGCGCCGGGGATGTGCGGCGGGGTGTCGCCGAACGGCGCCCGCTCGATGGCCCACTCGTAGAACGGCTCGACGGTGACGTCGACGCCGCGCTGCGCCTGGGCGGGGACGATGCGGTCGACCGCGGTGTTGGCGAAGACGGCACGGGATGCCAGGGCGTCCCACGATTCGCCGGCGAGCTCGACCACGTGCTCGCGCAGCTGGTCGGTCGCACCGATGGCGTTCTCGCAGGCCATGATCTGCAGCGCGGGCAGGGAGGGGTCGCGAAGCGCGAGTCCCGCGACGATGTGCGGGGCGACGAACTTCAGGATCGTGGGTCCGACGGCGGTGGTCACCACGTCGGCCGTGGCGATCTCGTCGACGAGGGCGTCGGCATCCACCGAGCTGTCGATCGCGCGGAAGTTCGTCACCTGCGTGTCGACGCCGCCCTCGCCCACCTCGTGGACGGTGTACGACGACGCGTCGTTGATCGCGGCCACGAGGGCGGCGGAGACGTCGGAGAAGACGAGGTCGTAGCCGCCCTCGTGCAGCAGCAGTCCGACGAAGCCGCGGCCGATGTTGCCCGCGCCGAAGTGGACGGCCTTCATGCGTTGACGGAACCCGCGAGGGCCTCGTAGAGCTCCTCGGGCGAGGAGGCGGCCTTCAGGCGCGCGACGTCGTCCTCCTCGGAGAAGAGGATCGCGATCTGCGACAGGATCTCGAGGTGCTCGTCGCCCTTGCCGGCGATGCCGATCACGAAGGTGACGGGCTCCCCGCCCCAGTCCACGCCGCCGTCGTAGCGGACGACCGACAGGCCGGACTCGAGGATCGCCTGCTTGGTCTCGTTGGTGCCGTGGGGGATCGCGAGCTCGTTGCCCATGTACGTCGACACGGTCTCTTCGCGCGCCTGCATGGCGGCGAAGTAGTCGGCGGTCACGGAGCCGGTGGCCTGCAGCAGGTCGGCCGCCTCTTTCATCGCCTCCTCACGGGTGGCGCTCCCGGGGTGGATGCGGACGGATTCGATGCGGAGGACGTTCGACATGGTTCTCGCCTTTCTCGTCGTGCTGTCCAGCCTCGCAAAACGCGGGCCGGACGGGAAGACGCCAGGGGTCGGGCTGACGCTCCGACCCCTGGCGTGCTAGGGGGTTACTTGGACTCGTGCTGCGAGCGGACCATCTCCACGACCTCGTCGTATCGCGGCGAGTTCATGAAGTTGTCGACCGACACGTGCAGCGAGTCGGGCGACTGCGCCTTGGCGCGGTCGGTGAGCTGGTTCTGCGTGATCACCAGGTCGGCCGAGCCGTCGAGGTTCGCGATCGCCTGGTTGGTGACCGTGACGCCCTCGATTCCCGCCTTCTTGATCTTGTTGCGCAGGACGCTCGCGCCCATCGCCGAGGAGCCCATGCCGGCGTCGCAGGCGAACACGATGTTGTTCAGCTGCTTCGTCGTGACGGCTCCGCCGAGGCCGCCCAGGACGCCGTCGACATCGCGGTCGGCCGCCTCGGTGGTGCCCGAACCGGTGGTACCGGCGGCGCGGGTGCGCAGGGCGCCCAGTGCGGACGACTCCTTGCCCTTGTTCGCGGCGGTCTGGTCGATCGCGGCGGCGAAGCTGTCGCCCTCGGCCTCCTGGTCGCGCTTGCGCGAGGCGCGGAGGATGATGCCCGCGATGAGGAACGTCACGACAGCCGCGACGACCACCGAGAGGTAGACCACGAGAACGTTGCCCACTCCGCCACCGGCGGCCGCAGCCGTCACGGCGATGATGCTTCCGGGGGCGGCCGGGAATGCGAGGCCACCGCCGAAGATCATGTTGACGGCCACGCCCGAGGCACCACCGGCGATGAGCGCCAGGATCGTCATGGGCTTGGCGAGCGCGTACGGGAAGTAGATCTCGTGGATGCCGCCGAAGAACTGGATGATGATCGCGCCCGGGGCCGACGCCTTCGCCGCACCGATGCCGAAGAAGGTGAAGGCGAGGAGCAGACCCAGGCCGGGACCGGGGTTCGCTTCGATGAGGAACAGGATCGACTTGCCGGACTCGGCCGCCTGCTCGATGCCGAGCGGGGTGAAGACGCCGTGGTTGATGGCGTTGTTGAGGAACAGCACCTTGGCCGGCTCGACGATGATCGACAGCACCGGCAGCAGGTTGAACTGCACGAGGAACCCGACGATGCTGCCGAGGACCGCGCTGATGCCGAGGAAGACGGGACCGAAGGCGAAGAAGCCGACGATCGCGAGGACCATGCCGAGGATGCCGGCGGAGAAGTTGTTCACGAGCATCTCGAAGCCGGGGCGGATCTTGCCGTCCCACAGCTTGTCCATCTGCTTGGTGATCCAGGCCGCGAGCGGGCCCATGATCATCGCGCCGAGGAACATCGGGATGTTGGTGCCCACGATCACGCCCATGACGGCGATGGTCGCGACCACGCCACCGCGCGCGCCGTAGACGATGCGTCCGCCGGTGTTGGCGATGAGCAGCGGAAGCAGGTACGTGATCATCACGCTGACCAGGCCGACGTAGCCCTGGTAGGTGCTGCCGTCCGCGTTCGCGGTCAGCGCGGTCGCCGCTCCCGGCCAGCCGATGGTCGCGGCGTCGCCGCCGCCGCCGAGGATCTCGGCAACCGGAGCCCAGTGCCAGGCGGGCCCGAAGGGGCTCTTGGCGCCGAAGAACCCGGCCGGGATGAAGAGCATCGTGATGAAGCCCCAGGCGATGAAGGCCGCGATGTTCGGCATGATCATGCCGGAGAGGAACGTGCCGAATCGCTGAACCGCGATCCGAGCCCCTCCCGGCTTCTTTGCGGGTGACGTCGTCGTCATTGCTGTGTCTCCTTGGTGTGGTGCACGGCGGGGCCGCGCTGTTGGGGGATGACGGCTCGCGCCGTGGTGCAGGTGGGGGCGGCTGTCACCGCCCCCGGGTGGTTCACGAGGCCGCGGGGACGGCCTCACGGGTCAACGAAGCGGCCTGGGCCGCCTCGCGGGCGGAGGCCGCGTCGTCGGCGGCCAGGGCGGCCTCGGCGATGCGCAGGGCGTCGTCGAGCGTGTGGGTGAGCAGCGTCGCGCGCACGTCGGCGAGGGCCGTGGGGGCCATCGACAGCGTGGTGGCGCCGAGACCGACGAGCACGACGGCCAGCAGCGGGTCGGCCGCGGCCTCGCCGCAGATGCCGACGGGCTTGCCGTTCACGCGGCCCGCCGCCCCGACCTCGCGGATGAGGCGGAGGACGGCCGGATGCCACGGGTCCTGGAACGACGCGACCGAACCGAGCAGCCGGTCGGCGGCGAGCGTGTACTGCGTCAGGTCGTTCGTGCCGATCGAGGCGAAGTCCGCGATCTGGAGGATGCGGTCGGCGAGCAGCGCCGAAGAGGGCACCTCGACCATCACGCCGGTGGTCTTCAGGCCGTAGTCCTTGGCCAGCGCCGTGAAGTACCGGGTCTCCTCGACGGTCGACACCATGGGCGCCATGACCCACAGGTCGGCGGGGCCGGCCTCGGAGGCGCGGGTCGCGGCATCCGCCTCGGCGAGGGCGGTGAGCTGCTCGCGCAGGATGTCCTCGCTGGCGCGGAGGGCGCGAAGGCCCCGCAGACCCAGCGCGGGGTTCTCCTCGTGCGCGTCGTTGAGGAAGGGGAGGGGCTTGTCGGCGCCGGCGTCGAGCACGCGCACGACGACCTTCTTGCCCGGGAAGGCGCTCAGCAGCTCGATGTACGCCGCGCGCTGCTCTTCGACCGTGGGCGCGGAGCTGGAGCTGAGGAAGAGGAACTCGGTGCGGAACAGGCCCACGCCCTCGGCGCCCAGCTCGACGGCCTCGGCGGCGCCGCTGGGCTTACCGAGGTTCGC
Source organism: Microbacterium testaceum (assembly GCF_001476655.1). GTDB lineage: Bacteria > Actinomycetota > Actinomycetes > Actinomycetales > Microbacteriaceae > Microbacterium > Microbacterium testaceum_C. The sequence goes on from NZ_LDRT01000045.1 coordinate 27,772, forward strand.
GAGCAGCGGCACCTTCGTGCCGTCGGCGAGGGCGCCGTCGGTGATGGGGGCGGATGCCGCGGCGGCACGGGCGTCGGCGCGGTTCTTCGCGCGCTCGAGGTCGTCGGCGCTCGGGTCGACCGTGACGACACCGGCGGCGGCATCCACGATGACGGACTGTCCGTCGACGAGGTCCTTCGCCCCCGCGGCGCCCACGACCGCGACGATCGACTTCTCGCGGGCGAGGATCGCCGTGTGCGAGGTCGGGCCGCCCTCGGTGGTCACCAGCGCGAGCACCTTGTCGAGGTCGAGCAGAGCGGTGTCGGCCGGGGCGAGGTCCTTCGCCACGAGCACGAAGGGGTGACCGGGATCCGGGATGCCGGGGGCCGCGACGCCCCGGAGGCGCGCGATCACCCGCTGGGCGACGTCGTCGAGGTCGGCGGCGCGCTCGCCGAGGTATCCGCCGAGGGCGACGAGCTGCTCGCGGAACGAGGCGAAGGCGTCGTGCACGGCGAACTCGCCGGTCTTGCCGGCGGCGAGGCGGCTGTCGACCTCTGCCTCGAGGGTCGGGTCCTCGGCGATCATCGCCTGCGCCTCGAGCACGTCGCGGGCGGCGCCGCCCGCCTGCGCGCCGCGGGCCTCGAGCTCGCGCGCGACGGCGCCGACGGCCTCGCGCACGCGCGCCGTCTCCTCGTCGATCGAGAGCTCGCTCTGGGCATCCTTCGGGGCGGGCAGGGGCTCGGCCATGCGCGCGATGGGTCCCTGGGCGACGCCCAGTCCGATTCCGACTCCACGGAGTTCCGTCATGGTGCTGTTCTTCCTTTACTGGGCGCGATTACGCGGCGTCGTGGTCGGTGGTCAGCAGTTCGCTGAGGCGGTCGATGGTGGCCTCGGCGGCGTCACCGTCGGCGGTGAGGGTGACGTAGTCGCCGTACTCGAGGCCCAGCGCGATGATGCCGAGGATGCTCGCGGCGTTCACCGGAGCCCCCGCGTCTTTGGCGATGGTCACGGGGATGCCGGACTCCTTCGCCGCCTGGGCGAAGAGTTTGGCGGGGCGGGCGTGGAGGCCGTGCGACGATCCGATGCGGACCGTCCGGGTGAGGCGGGGCATGCGTCACTCCTTCTCGGGGGTCAGAAGCGGTCGGGCGCCGAGGACGCCCTGGACGAGAGCGAGCGTGCGGCTGCCGTCGAGATCGGTGAAGACGTCGGAGGGGAGCAGCACCACGTGGACGCCGCGCGTCGCGGCATCCCGTTCGATCCCGTCGAGGTCGCCCTCGAGGTGGGGACCGACGAGGACGATGTCGCACGCATCGAGGTCGATCGGAAGGGAGCGCATGGTTCCCGCGGAGGCGGCGTAGTCGAGACCGCGCTCATGGGCCGCGCGGCGTACGCGCTGCGCGACGAACGTGCTGGACGCACCCGCACCACAGACCACCAGGATCCTCATCGAACCCGCCTCCTTACCTCTCGATTGTCCGGAAGCGGCTCCCAGCGGACAACCAGGTTCGTTTCCCACCCCCCGGAACACGGATGCCGGTCGCCCGCGCCGCCCCCCGAGGCGCGTGGTTGGATGGAGGGAGCGCTGCCACACCGGGCGCGGCGCGGAGGACGGATCGTGACGACGAAAGCTCGCCAAGACCGCCTGCTGGCCCTGTTGCTGCGTGACGGGGAGTGGTCGACGGCCGCGTCCCTGGCGGACGCACTCGGGGTGACCCCGCGGAGCATCCGCTCCTACGTGACGGCGATCAACGCGCGCGTGGCAGAGGGGGCCGCGGTCGAGTCCGGACCCCTCGGCTACCGCGCCGGAAGCGAAGCCGCCGCGGCGCTCCGGGCGGGCGGGGGAACGGATGCCGGGACCCCGCGCGATCGCCTCCACACGCTGGTGCGACGGCTGCTGGATTCCGCCGACGGCATCGACGTCTTCGAGACCGCCGACGCGCTCCACGTCAGCGCGGCGACGCTCGAAGCGGATCTCTCCCGCGTGCGTGGACTCCTCGGCGGAACGGAGCTGACGCTCGAGCGATCGGCATCCCTCGCCCGCCTCCGCGGAACCGAGGTCGCTCAGCGTCGCCTGCTGTCCAAGCTCGCGCACGACGAGATGGATGCCGGACACTTCGACCTCGACGCGCTGCGGCGTACGCTCGGCGAGAGGTCGGTCGGGGCTCGCGCGTTCGGCCCGTTCAAGGCCGAGCTGGTCGCCGAACTCGGCGGCCTCGGCTATTTCGTGAACGAGATCGGCATCGGCGACGTGGTGATGCACATCGCGATCGCGGCCGATCGCACCACCCGTGATCGCGCGCTCGGGTCGACCGGTGCCGACGTGTCGGATGCCACGGCCGCGGTCGCCGAGCTGCTGGACCGCCTGACCCTGAAGCACATCGGCGTCCAGCTCGGACAGGGAGACCTCCGCCATCTGGCGACGCTGGTGCTCACGCGGATCGTCGCGCCGGGTGCTCCCGCGGCCGACGACGTGCGGGCCCGTCTGTCGCCCGAGGTCGAGGCGGCCGTGCGCGCGGTCGTCGAGGCGGCGGCATCCCAGTTCCTCGTCGACATCGCCCACGAGGACTTCATCCTGCGGCTCGCGCTGCACGTGCAGAACCTCCTGCATCGCTCGCGCGAGCAGGCCTGGTCGCGCAATCCTCTGACCCGCTCGCTGAAGTCGACCTACCCGATGATCTTCGAGGTCGCGGTGTACATCGCGACAGGCCTGCAGGATTCGCTCGGCATCCCGATCCTCGACGACGAGATCGCCTACGTCGCGATGCACGTCGGCGGACGTCTCGAGCGCAGCCGCCGCGCCGACCAGCTCCTCACCGCGACCATCGTCTGCCCGGGCTACTACGAGCTGCACGAGCTCTTGCGCTCGAGCGTCGACCGCTCGCTCGGACAGGCGATCGAGGTGGTCGGTGTCGAGACGCGCATCGACCCGGTGTGGGAGGGCATCGACACCGATCTGGTGCTGACGACGATCGACCCGCCGCGCACCGGCGATCGGTTCGTCCGCATCCAGCCGTTCCTCACCGACGCCGACGTCGAACGCGTGCAGGCCGCGGCGGGGCGCGTGCGGCGGGGGAGGCGTCTGGCGCGGCTGCGCGCAGAGCTGGAGCGCTACTTCTCACCGGACGCGTTCGTGCGCGGCCTCGACGGGGTCGAGGGGGAGGCGGGCGTCATCCGGGACCTGGGTGCTCTGCTGACGCGGCAGGGCGTCATCGACGACGATTACGTCACCCGCGCCGTGGAGCGCGAGGCCATCTCCTCCACCGCTTTCACCGATGCCCTCGCGGTGCCCCACGCGATGGGGATGACGGCGACGCAGACCCGGATCGCGATCGGCATCGCCGATCCCTCGATCGTCTGGGGCGAGGGCCGCGTGCAGGTCGTGGCGCTCGTGGCGTTCAGCGAGACGGACCGGGAGGCGTTCCAGACGGTGTTCGAGCAGTTCGTCGAGGTGTTCAGCGAGCGCGACAGCGTGCAGCGGATCGTCCGTCGCGGCACGGACTTCGCGGCGTTCCTTGACGAGCTGGTCGCGGTCATCGACGGCTGACAGGGTGCGGCCGGCGGGCGCGACCTGCGTCCCGGTGGTTCGCGGACACCCCTCGGGATCGCGCGGTGCAAGAGGCTCTCGTCAGCCCGCCAGCACATCCGTGCGCGACACGGCGAGCAGCCTCTCGATCGCATCGGCCGCTCGGGGAGCGGCCCGTCCGTCGCCGTACAGCTCTCGCGCGCGCGACATGAGCGCGTGGGCGGCCGGGTCGTCGAGCAGGGTCGCCAGTTCGGCCGCGACCACTTCGCGGCGCGTGCCGATGAGCCGCGCGGCCCCGGCCTCGACGCCCTCGCCGCGTTCGGTCGTATCGCGCACGACCAAGGCCGGCACGCCGAGTGCGGGCGCCTCCTCCTGCACCCCGCCCGAGTCCGTGACGACGCAGTGGGCGCGAGCCAGCAGACGACCGAACTGCGCGTAGGGCAGAGGCTCGCACAGGATCACGCGGTCGGTGTCGCCGACGGCCGAGATCACCTCGCGACGCACGCGAGGGTTCGGATGAACGGGCAGCACCGCCACCACATCGGATCGAGCGGCCACCGTCTCCGCCACCGCGGACACGACTCGTGCGAGGGGCCCTCCCCATGACTCGCGTCGGTGGACCGTGACGAGCACGAGCCGGTGCCAGCCGTTCACGATCTCCTCCATCGCGGGATCGTCGAAGAGCTGCGGGTGGCTCCTCTGCCAGTGGAGCGCGTCGATACCGGTGTTGCCGGTGACCACGATGTCGTCGGAGGAGACACCCTCGGCGCGGAGGTTGGCGGCCGCGCTGTCGGTCGGTGCGAGATGGAGCGAGGTCAGCGGCGCGATCAGTCGACGATTTCCTTCCTCGGGGAAAGGCGAACGCAGGTCGCCCGATCGCAACCCCGCCTCGAGATGGATCACGCGAGCCCCGGCGTAGTAGGCCGCGACAGCCGCGAGCGCGGCACTGGCGGTGTCTCCCTGGACGACGACGGCATCCGGGGCCGACTCCGCCCAGCGGTGGGCGAGGGCGGCGAAGATCGCGGACGAGGTCTCGGCGAGCGAGGAGCCCCGTCGAAACACATCGAGGTCGGCGTCGGGCGTGATGCCGAACGAGGCGTTGACCTCATCGGCCATCTGGCGGTGCTGTCCGGTGACGGTCACGGTCGTGCGGGCGGAGTCCCGGCGCCGGAGTTCCGCGACCAACGGCGCGCACTTCACCGCTTCCGGGCGGGTGCCGTAGACGACCTCGATCCAGGGACGGTTCATCGGCGGTCCTTTCTGCCCGGTCGGGTCCCGGTGCGGTGGCGGTCGCGGCGGAGGGGAGCCGCGGGACCGGGAGGTTCTGCGGGGGAGGCGGTATCGCTCTCTCTCGACGCCACGGGGGAGTCATCCCTCCGGGTGCGGCGAGGGGCCTCGACGGTGCGCGTTCGCCCGCGCCGCCGGGGGGCGGCATCCGGAATCGGTCGACGAGAGGACTCGCGCAGGGCGATGCGCAGAGAGAGCAGGATCGCCGCGATGAAACCGGCGATGACGAAGAGTGAGCCGAGGTAGCGGTGCACGAGGTCGAATCCCTCACGTCCGTACTCGCTGTACGCCCACGCGGCAGAGCCGAAGCGGATCATGTTGCTGGTCACCGCGACGATCACGCCGAGGGCGAGACCCAGACCGACGCGGGAGGAGCGCGCGCGCGTCACGCCGAGCACGGCGACGGCCAGGAGGACCAGCGGGACGACCAGGACGGTCGTCGAGCACAGGGTCGTGATCGACAGTCCGGTGACCTCGGGCGTGCCGATGCCGAAGTACACGATCGAGCCCGACGCGACAGCGCGACCGGGGGTGAAGGGGGCGATGACGGCGCGCGCGAGCATCGCTTCCCCCGCGCGCGTCTCGGCTTCCGCGCTGATCAACAGCGCGGCGATGGTGAGGAGCAGCGCGGCGAGGATCGTGCGCCGCGCGCGACCGGTGCGCGTGCGGGAGGCGGCGGCGACGCTCACGATTCGACCGCCAGGAGAAGGCGTCCGGCCTCGGCATTGCGACGTGTCTTCGTCCACCCCCGCCGCCCCGTCAGCATGCGCCCGAAAGCACGGATCACGCAGACGTAGCTCTGATACATGTAGAGCCAGTAACCCAGACCCCACACCGCTGCGCGCCAGAGGGAGTGGCGTTCCTCGCGGAGCGCGTACACGAGCGGCCAGAGCGAGAACGGCAGGATGCCGGTGAGCACCCACAGCGGCACGATCCACGAGGCCGAAGAGATCCAGCCCAGGATTCCGCCGGGGGAGAGCGCTCCCGAGACGAGCATCGCCACCGCGACGCTCGGCCACAGCACGGAGCCGGCGAGCTGGATGTACGGGATCGCGAGGAAGTACGCCGCCTCGAGCGCACCGGCGTTGGTGAAGTTGCGTGACGAGTAGATCCGCGGGAGGTAGCGGGCGCATTGAAGGCCGCCCTGGCACCATCGCGTGCGCTGAGTGAGCAGTCGACGAGCTGACGGGAGGGCTTCCTGCGAGACCCACGTGTCGTGGGCGTACACGGTGCGGTACCCGGCCAGCATGATTCGAAGCCCCACCTCGTAGTCCTCGAGCAGGGCATCGCCCCAGGGCTCTCCTTGCGCGGAGGACGCGGCACGCAGGGCACTCAGTCGAGTGAACTGGCCGTTCCCCCCGAGCCCCACCGAGACGGTGCGCATCCGGAGGACCTGCATCGCCGCGATCGTCGTGCGGAACTCGATGTCCTGCATCCTCACGAGGTAGCGCGCCCACGCTTGGGCGAGACGACCCCGCCCCGGGAGAGGGGCGGGGTCGTCTCTGTTGCTCATCCGCACGGCGACCTGGACGGCACCGACGTCCGTCGAACCGAAGGCGGTGGCACCCGACGCCTGACGCAGGGCGTTCGGGGCGAGGGATCCGTCTGCGTCGAGGACGATGACGATGGTGCGATCGTCCTCCCGACCTTCGCTTCGGGAAGCCCTCCACTGCGTGAGCTGCGCGTAGGCGGCGTTGAGCGCCGCCCCTTTGCCCGTGCGGGCATCGGGGAGACGGCGGATCACCGCGTGCACGAACGAGTCGCGGGCGGCGATGGTCGAGACGATGGCGCCGGTGCCGTCCGTGCTCGCGTCGTCGATGATCCACACGTGAACGTCGGGGAATCGCTCGCGCATCCTCTTCACGGTGTGCGCGATCACCGTCGCCTCATCCCGGCAGGGGACGAAGGCGTGCCACTCGAACGCCCGGGGGTCACCACCGCGCGCACGCCTCCGCCGCGCGAACGGGACGACGATGAGCGTCGTGTAGGTCAGGAACATCACCAGGAACACGAACGAGAGCGAGAAGAGGATGTCGAGCGGGTTCACGGGTTCTGCCGCGCCTTTCCGGATGCCGTGGCCTCGTCGCCGCGACCGCGCAGCCACACGGAGCGCCAAGCGAACAGAGCACCGAGCAGGGCCGCGCCGGCCCCGACGACGGCGAGTGTCGCCGTCGGGGCCGTCGAGCCGGTGACCGCGAGGATCGCGGCCCCTCCGCCCATCGCGCCGTTGCGGTACATCGCGTCAGCCCTGGATGGACGCCACGCGCGTGCGTCGACGCAGCGCGAGGCCCGCCAGGACGATCGCCCCGACACCGACGAACCCGCCGGCGAGGGCCAGCGACTCGGGACCGGCGACCGGAACGGCGAGCTGTCCCGCGTTCGGGCCGACCGTCGCGTTCGCCAGATTCACGCTCGCGAGCGACCCGGACGGACCGAGCCCCAGACGCAGCGCGGTCTGCGTGAACGAACCGTCGGAACCCGTCGACTGCACGTTGACCTGCATCTGCGCGAGCTGCGTCAGCGCATTGCTGAGCGGGGTGACGATGGTGTTGCTGATGCCGTTGAGTACGGGGACGATCGTCGCCTTCGCGGTGTCGACGGCCGCCTGCAGGGCGATGCCCGCCGCAGCGGTGAAGATGTTCGACCGCAGGTTGGCGGCGAGAGCGCTCGCCGCGTCCAGCACACCGTTGACCTGGCTGATGATCTTGTTCGCCACCGCCTGCGGGACGTACGAGAGCAGGTCGGTGCCCGCGGGCAGATCGTTGACGCTGGCGACACCGGCGGCCGAGGTGAGGTCGTCGAGCGTCAGCTGGATCTTGCCCGACGAGAAGGGGTTCGTCAGCCCCGCGCCGCTGGTGTTCGCGAGCGAGATCAGCGTGTTCAGCGCCGGGTTCACGACGGCGAGCACACCGGAGACGACCGTGCCGTCGACGACGAAGCCGGCGTCCGACAGCACGTACTGACCGGTCTGCGTGCCGTCGGCGGCTTGCTGGGCCGAGGCGGCCAGCACGCCGAGGTCGACCTGCACGCCGACGGGTGCCGACGACGATCCCACGCGGAAGGTCGCCGACTGGTTCGCGGACGGCGAGCCGACGCTCGATGGGGTGACGCTGCCCACGCCGATGAGGCCGGGGGCGGCGGAGACGGCACCCGAGAACGCCGACGAACTGCCGTCGTCGCGGGCCTGGGCGTACTGGCCGACGGCGCCGAGCTGGATGATGCCGTTGTCGCCGAAGAGGTTCGTCGACCCGGCGGACAGGCCGATGAGACCGGCGATCGCCGAGGCGTCCAACGGCTGGTCGACGGTGACGTCGCCGCTGGCATCCTGATTGACGGCCTGAGCTCCTCGCAGCGCGACGGCGTTGTCGAGCACATTGGTGCCGAGAAGCGACGTCTCGACGAGTCGGCCGGTGCCCTGCGAGACGACGGCGGCAGCCTGCGCGCTGGTCGCGGGGATGAGCAGCGCGGCGGCGACGGCGACGGCGCCCGCGGTGCGCGTCGTCCGCCATACCCGGCCGGACGACGTAGATGATCTGGTGGTCATGGTGTCTTCTTCCTGGTTTGTCCGCACACCACGGAGCCCGCTTTCGGGTCGGGTTGTGCGGGTCGTGGTGACGCTATGAGGTCGCCGCGATTCGCACATCGGTGTCGCATACGTAACGTTCGCGCTGAGCGTCTCCGCGTCGGGTGCGGTATCTGAACGCAAACACTGAGGCGTCTCAGTGACGGGGGAAAGACGCGGGATTCGGTGTAGGAACAGAGGGGGGTGCCGCCTCGCGTACCCCTGAGACAAGGGGGTTGCAGCCCATGGGTGCTGGTCGGAGATTCGTAGGTCGCTCGGCGGAACGAGCACTGGCGGTAGCCGCCTTCAACCGGAAACGAAGCGTGTTCGTGACGGGCCCCAGCCGGAGCGGGCGCTCCCACCTCCTGATGTCGATCGTGGAAGAGCTGGCTCGACCCGCGGTGTTCCTCGAACGTCGGCCCGACGGCGTGACCCGATGCGGACCCCGCAAAGCCGATCGGCATCCGGTCTCGGGGGCCGACGACATCGCCGCGCTGATGGACGCGATCGATGACGACACCGTTCTGGTCGTCGACGACCTGGATCTGCTCCCGTACCCGGTGCTGGAGCCGCTCCTGGACGCCTTCCGCTCGACACCGCCCGTCCTGCTGGCCGCCATGTCGCCGCGTCATGTCGTGGCGTCGTCCGGCGGGGAACGGTGGGAGGCGCTTCGTCCGATGTTCGACCAATCGGCGGCTGTGGCCATCCCGTTGCCGCCGCTGTCATTGCGCGAGACGGCGGAGCTCAGCGACACCTTGCGCACCGCCCGGTACGGAGCCGAGCGCGCGGACGACGCCTGGCAGATGGCACTGCACCATCTCAGCGGCGGCAGCCCGGCCCTCGTTCGCGAGATCGTCGAGGCGGCGGCGGCTCGCGGGCGTCTGCACGCGCTCCTTCCCATCGACCCCCAGAGCGATGCTCTCCCGGGGGCGGTCGTGGCATCGGCGACGAAGATGCTCGCGCCTTTGGACGCTCGCGATCGACGGGTTCTCGCGGCTTTGGCCGAACTCGGGCCGGTGCCGCATGGGCACCTGGGGTCGATCGTTCCGGCGGATGTCCTCGCACGCTTGCACGACGGCGGCCTGCTGTCGGCGGGCGCGGATGCGAGCACCGCCGCCGTCAGCGGTGTGATCTCACGGATGGTGGGGGATTCGAGCGATCTCGGCGATCTCGGCGACGAGCGGCGAGAGCTGGCGCGAGAACTTCTCCTTCTCGCCCGCCAGGCATCCTGGTTGACGCCGGGGGAGCAGAAGTTCTGCGCGCGATGGGCGGAGACGGGACACGACCCGTCGCTCGAAACGGCCCTGGCGCGGATCCTTCCGCGCGCGGCGCTCGCCCTCGCGCGGTCGAGCTCTCCCCGAGAGGCGCTCCCCGTCGCGGAACGAGTGCTCGCGCGAGGCGTCGACGCCACCGCTCTCTCCGCGCTCATCGTCGCCCGCGTGGCGCTCGGGGAGTACGCCGAGGCGGAGCGTCTCCTGGATCAGTACCCCGCTCCCACGACCAAGGAAGAGCGCGATGGGGCTCTGCATCTGCACGTGGGTGTCCTGTTCGCGACCTCTGCCGGTGCCGACGCCGCCCTGGAGCGGCTGAGGGAGCTGGTCGGCTGGGCCCCGGACGATGAGGTGTGGCGGCTCCGGGTCGAGTGCTCGGTGAACGCCCTGTCCTTGTCCAGCGGGTCGGCCCCCGACCTCCCGGGCGACCTGGCCGCGCGTGCCGAGGGCGCGGACGAGGAGACGATCAGCCTGGCGGAAGCCTGTCAGGCGGCTGTCGAGGCCTCGCGCGGCAACAGCGACAAAGTGCACGAGCTCCTGCGCCGGCGGCAGCAGACGCACGGGATGGACGTGGAGTCGAACGTCACGGTGTTCCGACTGCACGCCTTCGCCTTGATGATGCTCGGCGAAGACCTGGACCTGGTTCAGAGAGCGACACGGCGCCGACTCCTCGTGGCGCGGTGGGAGGATCGCCAAGACGACGTGGCGATGTTCGCTCTCACGGACGCGTCGATCCAGCTCATCCGTGGTCGGACGGCGGACGTCCACCTGAGCCTGGGACTCATCGACGTGAGTCCCCCGGAGTCGACGCGCATCTGGATCGAGATCGTCCGGGCCGCCGCGCTCGTCCTCGACGGCGACCTCGTGCACGCCGCGGCCGCCATCGAGCGCATCGACGCCGTCTCCGAGGGCTGGGGCCGCGGGGGATTCGGCGCCGTGCGCGACACCGTGTGCGCGCTTCTCGATGCGGCCAGTCGTCGGCCTCTCGCGGCGGCCTCGAGGGCGGAACGGGCCTTGTCGCAGGCTCAGCGGACGGTGCCGCTCCTCGTGCCGGCGCTGTTGCGCTTGCAATTGCAGGGGGGAGCCACGGCCGAGGAGGTCCTCGAGCGAGCCGAGGACATCTCCGCGGACCTCGACATCGCCCCCTTGCGGGCCTTCATCGACGAACTGCGCGCGATGACCCGGAGAGACGTGGCCCGGTTGGACGTGTTGACGGCACGGGAGAGAGAGGTCGTCCAGCTGGCGGCGGCAGGATTCTCGAACTCCGAGATCGCCGCGCGCCTGACCCTCTCGGTCCGAACCGTCGAGTCCCACCTGCACCATGCGCGGACACGGCTCGGGATGGGGCGCTACGAGCGATTCTCCTCCACGGCCGGCTCCCTGCCGGCCGGAAGCCGCTGAGCCGGCGGCACCGGCGTGCCGCGCCCCACCGGGTGCGTCGCCCCGCGACCGTCCTCGGGCCGCGGGGCGACGCAGGCGTCAGCTTCGCGCGGCGACGAGCAGTTCCTCCGCACCGGCACGCAGCGCGGCCAGACGCCGGTGGGCCTTCTTCGCCGAGCCCGCCTGCACGTCGAGGTACAGCTTGAGCTTCGGCTCGGTGCCGCTCGGACGCACGATCAGGCGCGAGCCGTCCTCGAGCCAGAGCCGCAGCACGTCGCCGGGCGGTAGTCCGTCCACACCGTGCAGCAGATCGTCGACGCGCGTCACCGCGATCTCTCCGACCGTGACGGGCGGCTGGGCGCGGAGGGATGCCATGATCCCGCCGATCTCGCTCAGGTCGGTGACCCGCACCGAGATCTGGTCGCTCGCAAAAGCGCCGAACGTCTCGCGGAACTCGCGGAGCAGGTCCGCGACGGTCCGGCCCTGCGCCCGCGCCTCGGTCGCCATCCCCAGCAGCGCGACCGCGGCGGAGATCCCGTCCTTGTCGCGGACGACGTCGGGGTTCACGAGGTAGCCCAGCGCCTCTTCGAAGCCGAAGACGATGCCCGGAGCGCGCGAGATCCACTTGAACCCGGTGAGCGTCGCGCGGAAGTCGAGACCGTAGTGCTCGGCCACCGCCTGGAGTCCGGGAGACGAGACGAGCGAGCACGCCAGTGTCCCGCCCGTTCCGGCCGCGGCCGCGGCGCGTGCGGCACGCCACCCCAGCAGCAGACCGATCTCGTTGCCGCTCAGCCGGTGCCATCCGCCCTCGGTCTCGGTATCCGGGATCGCGACGGCCAGACGGTCGGCATCCGGATCGTTCGCGATGATCAGCTCGGCATCGGCCGCGCGCGCGGTCTCGAACGCGAGATCCATCGCCCCAGGCTCTTCGGGGTTGGGGAAGGCGACCGTCGGGAAACGTCCGTCCGGGTGGATCTGGGCCTCGACGACCACCGGCTGCGGGTAGCCGGCGCTCTCGAGCACGCGCGAGACGGTCTCCCATCCCACGCCGTGCATCGCGGTGTACACCCAGCGCAGCCCCGCGGCTCCGGCCGGCGCCGGGGCGACGGCGGCGGTCGCGGCGACGTACGCCTCCACCACGGATTCGGGGGCGTTGGCGTACCCCACCGAGCGCGGCAGGATCGTGACGTCGCCGTCATCCGCGATGCGCTGGATGTGCGCGGCGATCTCGGCGTCGGCGGGCGAGACGATCTGCGCGCCGTCGTCGGCCCCACCGAGGTAGACCTTGTAGCCGTTGTCGTCGGGCGGGTTGTGGCTCGCCGTGACCATCACGCCGGCGTCCGCACCGAGATGGCGCACGGCGAAGGCGAGGACGGGGGTGGGCAGCAGACGCGGCAGGAGGATCGCGTGCAGGCCCGCCCCGGCGAAGATCTCGACCGAGTCGCGCGCGAACACGTCGGAGTTGCGGCGGCCGTCGTACCCGACGACCACCGTCGGCGTGCCGCCGGAGGAACGTTCGCGCAGGTACGCCGCGAAGCCCGCCGCGGCCTGCGCCACGAGCACCCGGTTCATGCGGTTCGACCCGGCGCCCAGCGTGCCGCGCAGGCCCGCGGTCCCGAAGGCCAGGCGCGTCGAGAAGCGATCGGCGAGGTCGTCGGCGGCCGCGGCATCCCCCTGTTCGACCCGGGCGATCAGGCCCGAGAGCTCCTCGCGGGTGACGGGGTCCGGGTCCTGCGCCAGCCAGGCGCGCGCCGCGGCGAGGTACTCGCTCACAGGGCGTGGACCACGCGGGCGAGCAGGGCCGAGATCACCGGCTCCGCCTCGCGACCGGCCTCGAGGACCTCTTCGTGGCTGAGAGGCGTCTTCTGGATGCCGGCGGCCAGGTTCGTGATGAGCGAGAAGCCCAGGATCTCCATGCCGGCCTGGCGCGCGGCGATCGCCTCGAGCGACGTCGACATGCCGACGATGTGCCCGCCGATGGCCTTCGCCATCTGCACTTCGGCGGGGGTCTCGTAGTGGGGCCCTCGGAACTGCGTGTACACGCCCTCGTCGAGCGTCGGATCGATCTCGCGCGCGATGTCGCGAAGGCGCTTCGAGTACAGGTCGGTCAGGTCGATGAAGGTCGCACCCTCCAGCGGGGAGTCGGCCGTGAGGTTGATGTGGTCGCTGATGAGGACGGGCTGGCCGGGCTTCCACGTCTCGCGGATGCCGCCGGCCCCGTTCGTGAGGATCATCGTGGTGGCACCGGTCGCGGCGGCCGTGCGCACGCTGTGCACGACGCGGCGCACGCCGTGGCCCTCGTAGTAGTGGGTGCGGGCACCGATGACGAGGACGTTCTTGCCGCCGGGCGTGCGGACGCTGCGGAGCGTTCCGACGTGGCCCTCCAGTGCGGGCTTCGAGAAGCCGACGACCTCGGTCGCGGGGAACGACGCCGTCTCCTCGCCGATGAGCTCGGCGGCGCGGCCCCAGCCGGACCCGAGGGTGACGGCGATGTCGTGGTGCTCGACACCGGAGAGACGGGCGATGTCGTTCGCCGCGGCCCGCGCGACCTCGAACGGGTCGACCGCCGGGTCATCGAGCGGGTGAGAAATGCTGTTGGACATTCCCCCACTCTAGAAAGCGGCGAGCCCCGGGGCCAGACGCCGACCGCGCGTCGTTCGAAGGAAGCGCCCTAGGGAAGAATGGATGCCATGGTGCAGAGCTTCGAGCGCAAGCAGTCCGTCGCGATCGTCGGTGGGGGACCCGGTGGCTACGAGGCGGCGCTGTCGGCCGCTCAGCTCGGCGCCGACGTCACCCTCGTGGAGCGCGCGGGAGTGGGCGGCTCCGCCGTCATCACCGACGTCGTCCCCTCCAAGACCCTGATCGCCACCGCCGACGCCGCGGTGGCGATCCGCAATGCCAGCGAGCTCGGCGTGCAGCTGTTCGCCCGCGACGATCACGGCAAGCCCCTCACCCCCGAGGTCGCGATCAACCTCGCCGCGGTGAACCAGCGTCTTCTCTCCCTGGCCCGGCAGCAGTCGGACGACATGCGCGCGTCCCTGCTCGAGGCGGGCGTCCGGATCATCTCGGGGCACGGGCGGCTCGACGGCCCCGGGGCCGTGGTCGTGTCGACCGAGGCGGGCGGCACCGATTTCGACCGCATCGAGGCCGAGACCCTGGTCGTGTCGGTCGGCGCCTCCCCGCGTGAGCTCCCCTCGGCCAAGCCCGACGGCCAGCGCATCCTCACGTGGACGCAGCTCTACAACATGAAGTCGGTGCCCGCGCACCTCATCGTGGTGGGCTCGGGTGTGACAGGTGCGGAGTTCGCGTCGGCGTACATGAACCTCGGAGCCAAGGTCACGCTCGTCTCGAGCCGCGATCAGGTGCTGCCCGGAGAGGACCAGGATGCCGCGGCCGTCCTCGAACGCGTCTTCCAGCGCGGTGGCATGACGCTGCTGTCGAAGGCGCGCGCCGACTCCGTCGTGAACACCGGCGACGAGGTCGTCGTGACCCTCGCCGACGGCCGGACCATCACCGGCAGCCACTGCCTCATGGCGGTCGGCTCGATCCCGAACACCGCGGGGATCGGCCTCGCGGAGGCGGGGGTGCAGATGACCTCCTCCGGGCACATCCGCGTCAACCGCGTCGCGCGCACGTCGGTGCCGAACATCTACGCCGCGGGCGACTGCACGAACTTCTTCCCCCTGGCCTCCGTGGCATCCATGCAGGGTCGACAGGCGATCTTCCACGCCCTGGGCGACATCGTGATCCCGCTCGAGACCCGACGGATCACGGCCAACATCTTCACCGCGCCCGAGATCGCGACGGTGGGCTTCAGCGAGCAGGACGTCGTCGACGGCAAGATCGCGGGAGTCGTGAAGAAGCTGCCGCTCTCGGCCAACCCGCGCGCGAAGATGCAGGGCATCACCGACGGCTTCGTGAAGTTGATCGCCCGCAAGGGCAGCGGCACCGTCATGGGGGGCGTCATCGTCGGCCCGAAGGCGTCGGAGCTGATCTACCCGCTCGCGATCGCGGTGGAGCGGCGTCTGACCGTCGACCAGGTGGCCCGCGTCTTCGCGGTGTACCCCTCGCTGACCTCGAGCATCACCGACGCCGCGCGCGCGATGCACATCGTCGACCGCGACGATCCCGGCGAGGACTGAGCGCGCCCGGATGCCGGTCTCCCCGGCATCCGCCCTCCGCC
>NZ_LDRT01000046.1 GCF_001476655.1 Microbacterium testaceum
CGGCGAGCCCGGGGCCCTCGACACCGAGTCCGCGACCGTCCGCGTCGGCGAGCCCGCGGCCGTCCGCTTCACCGTCCGCGACTCCGGCACCGTCCGCGACCCCGTCCCCGTCCGCCACCCCGCGGCCGTCCGCTTCCCCGTCCGCGACCCCGCGGCCCTCGGTGACGCCCGAGCCGCCGGCATCCGCGTCGCCGAAGCCGTCCTGGTCGCCGAGGCCGTCGGCATCCGCCTCGCCGAGGCCTACGGCGACGCCGTCGCCGACCGTCACGCCGACCGCCGCGCCGCCGGTGCGCGTCGCGCCCGTCTCGACGGCGGTGATCTCGGGAAAGGTGACCTTCCCTCAGGGCGTGAACCTCGCGGGAGGGCAGACGTCGGCGTCCATCAGGTCGTCGAACAGCTGGTATTCCGCCACCGTGGCCAGCGACGGAACGTACTCGTTCTCGGGACTGCCTGCGGGAACCTACTACATCCAGTTCCAGTCTTACGGACGCAACGTGCTGGACCAGTGGTACGGGGGCAACGGGGACTTCTCGTCCGCGACCCCTGTCACCGTCGATGCGGGTCAGACCAGGACGGGCGTGAACGCGACCCTGGTCAAGGGCGGTGAGATCTCCGGAACGGTGACCACGACGGCGGGCGCCGCGGTGGCCTCCGCCCGAGTCGTGGTCTACCGGAAGTCCGACGGTTCGTGGATGGGCCAGTACTCGACGGGAACCGACAGCGACGGCGCATTCTCCTTCTCGCGGCTTCTCCCCGGCGAGTACACGCTGAGCTTCGGCGCCCCCGACGGCGCGAACCTGATCAGCGAGTGGTGGAACGACAAGACGACGCTCGCTTCGGCCAGCTCCGTCACCGTGGCGAAGGGGCAGTCCGTCACCGGCCTGAAAGCACAACTGTCGACGGCCGGCACGGTGACGGGAACCGTGGCCTACGCGGACAAGACCCCCGTCGCCCAGGTCGCCGTCACCGCATACGACCGTGCGGGTGACGTGGTCGGAAGAGGTTCGACAGACGATTCCGGCCGATACTCGATCCCGGGTCTCGGCGGCGGATCGATCGCCGTGGCGGCGTCGGCCCCCGGGGGGATGATCTTCTCCGGAGGAACCGCGTCGCTGACGGGTGCCGCGTTCGTCACCGTCAAGGCGGGTGCACGCGTCACGGTGGACATCGGTGTGGCCGGGGTCACGGTGCGCGGAAAGGTCACGGTCGCCGGAACGACGACGCCCCTCACTGCGGGAACCGTCACGCTGGCCGGTGCATCCGGGCCGCAGGGGGCGGCCGTCGCCATCGCGGCGGACGGCTCCTACACGGTGCGCGGCGTGAGCGCGGGCAAATACGTCGCCCTCGTGACTCCCGGCTCGTCCTCCTACGTGCCGACGTGGTCCGACGGCACGGCCTCGAAGGACCGCGCCGACTACTTCGCCGTGCCCGCCTCCGGTGCCACGAAGGATCTGACCGTCGTGCGGGCGGGGAAGGTGACGCTCACCCCTGCGGTTACCGGCTATGTTGCGCTCTATCGATGGGCATCGACCGGGACGACGTACGTCAAGGGCGACTACGTGTCTGCGGGATCCACCTTCACCGCCGAGGGGCTCGCCCCGGGGGAGTACACGGTGTTGGTCGGGAGGTACTACCTGGGCGGCGCGCCCGACGAATCCACGGCATCGCACTTCACGGTGTCGTCGGGGAAGACGAAGAGTCTCGGCCGGGTCGACACCACCCCGAAGAACGGGGGAGTGATCTCCGGTCGGATCACGGCCACCGATGCGACGTTCGCGTCGGTGACCGCCTACGACGCGACAGGGCGGTCCTACTACGCCTCCTCCACGTCGTCCGCGTCCGGGATGACCTACTCCCTCCCGAACCTGCCGGCGGGCACCTACACCGTCTCCGCGCAGCTCATGGGGTACCCGACGGCCTGGTACGGCGGACGGAAGGCCGCGACGGTCTCCGTGACGAACGGGACCACCACCACGGCGGACATCACGGCCGCGCGTGCGGATGCTTCGCTCTCCGGCAAGGTCACGAAGGCGGGTGCCGCCGCGGCAGGCGCCGGTGTGCAACTGCTCGAGGTGGTCTCGAGCACCCAGACCGGGCAGATCTCGTACGCGACGGCCGCGCCGGACGGCTCGTACTCCTTCGGCAAGGTGCTGCTGTCGGGGCGCACGTACAGGGTCACGGTGTGGGTTCCGGGGGCACCGGAGAAGTCCGTCACCTTCACCGCCTCGAGCGGTACCCTCACGAAGAACGTCACCCTGGATGTCCTCGGCCAGCTGAGCGGTCGGGTGAGCGACCGCGGCACCGGCAAGGCGGCCGCGAACATCCCGGTGCGCGCCGTCCGCGATGGCGATACCGGTGACGGATACAGCACGGTCACGGATGCCGCGGGCGGGTACGACTTCACCGGGCTGCGTGCGGGGACTTATCGCGTGCAGTTCGGCGCGTACAGCAGCGGTTACGCGATGCCGACAAGCATCAGCGGATACGGCGCAGCCACTACGCCCTACTACGCCCCCGAGTGGCTGGATGACTCCGGCACTCGTGAGGGGGCGACGGCGGTGACGGTGACCGCCGGAGCGAAGACCACGGCGAAGGCGGGTGCCGTCGAGCAAGGAGGGACCGTCACGGGTCGGGTCAGCGGGAAGACGGCATCCGGTTCCTCGGTCTGGCTGACGGATGCGACGGTGTCCGTGTACACCCTCCGCGATCAGCTCGTCGTGCGCACGAGCACGGGAGGCGGGGCGCCGGGCGGGTATGCCCTCTCGCTTCGGCCAGGAACCTACAAGATCTGCGCCTCGCTGCCCGAGTCGAGCGCGTACGCGGGCCTTCAGCCCGCCTGCCGTACCGGGACGGTCGCCGTGACGGCCGGAAAGATCACCGGCGGGATGGACGTGGCGCTGACCTCGCGCACCCCTCCGCCCCGATCGAGGACCGGGCACTGAGACCGAGGTCGGGAGCCACGGGGACGGCGATCCCCGGGATCAGCGGCGCGCACGCATCCGCTTGTCCGCCCGCGAGGTGACCCTCGACGACGGAACCCCGCCGGCATGACGCCGACGGGGTTCCGGGAGAAGAGAGCTCAGCGCACGTCTTCGTCGACCCAGTCCATGGACTTGGTGACGGCCTTCTTCCAGAGGCGCAGCTCGCGGTCGCGCTCGTCGGAGTCCATGTCGGGCTCCCAGCGCTTGTCCTCCTGCCAGTTGGCGCGAAGGTCGTCGAGGTTGTCCCAGAAACCGACCGCGAGACCCGCCGCGTAGGCGGCGCCGAGCGCGGTGGTCTCGGCGACGACCGGACGAACGACCGGGACGCCCAGGATGTCGGCCTGGAACTGCATGAGCGCATCGTTGGCGGTCATGCCGCCGTCGACCTTGAGCTCGGTGAGGTCGACACCCGAGTCGGCGTTCACCGCGTCGAGCACCTCACGCGTCTGGAAGGCCGTGGCCTCTAGGGCGGCGCGCGCGATGTGGCCCTTGTTGACGTACCGGGTCATCCCGACGATCGCGCCCCGGGCGTCCGGACGCCAGTAGGGGGCGAACAGGCCCGAGAACGCCGGTACGAAGTACACCCCGCCGTTGTCGTCGACGCTCGAGGCCAGCGCCTCGACCTCGGGGGCCGAGGAGATGATGCCGAGCTGGTCGCGCAGCCACTGGATCAGCGAGCCGGTGACCGCGATCGAGCCCTCGAGCGCGTAGCGGGCGGGCTGGTCGCCGAGCTTGTAGCCCAGGGTGGTCAACAGGCCGTTCTTCGAGTGGACGATCTCCTCACCCGTCTGGAAGATGAGGAAGTTACCCGTGCCGTAGGTGTTCTTGCTCTCACCCGGATCGAACGCGGCCTGCCCGAAGGTCGCGGCCTGCTGGTCGCCCAGGATGCCGGCCACGGGGGTCTCGCGCAGCAGCGACGACGACTCGACGGTGCCGTAGACCTCGGAGGACGACCGGATCTCGGGCATCATCGAGCGCGGGACGCCGAAATCGGCCAGGATGTCGTCGCGCCACTCGAGCGTCTCGAGGTCCATGAAGAGCGTGCGGCTGGCGTTGGTGACGTCGGTGGCGTGCACGCCGCCGTCGATACCGCCGGTGAGGTTCCACAGCACCCAGGTGTCGGTGGTGCCGAAGATCAGGTCGCCGGCCTCCGCCTTCTCGCGGGCGCCGTCCACGTTCTCGAGGATCCAGACGATCTTCGTGCCCGAGAAGTAGGTCGCCAACGGCAGGCCGACGATGCTCTTGTACCGTTCGGTGTCGCCGTCGGCGAGGCGGTCGACGATCGACTGCGTGCGCGTGTCCTGCCACACGATGGCGTTGTAGACGGGCTTTCCGGTGTTCTTGTCCCAGACCACGGCGGTCTCGCGCTGGTTGGTGATACCGACGGCGGCGATGTCGTGGCGCGTGATGTCGGCGCGGCTCAGAGCCAGGCCGATCACCTCCTGGGTGTTGCGCCAGATCTCGAGGGGATCGTGCTCGACCCATCCCGCGCGCGGGAAGATCTGCTCGTGCTCCTTCTGCCCGACGGCGACGACGCCTCCGGACTTGTCGAAGATCATCGCGCGCGTCGAGGTCGTGCCCTGGTCGATGGCGAGGACGTAGTCGGCCATGGATGGACTCCTTTGTCTTGTAGAGAGTGGGAAGAGGTGAAGCGGGGAGCGGGGGCGACGCGCGCCGGGCGGAGCGCGACGCCCCCGCGAGGGTCTTACTTGCCGAGGTGGAGGAGCACCGGGGCCAGCACGCCCGCGAGCAGACCACCGACGAGGGGACCGGCGACCGGGACCCAGGCGTAGCTCCAGTCGCTGGAGCCCTTGCCCTTGATCGGGAGGATCGCGTGGGCGATGCGCGGGCCCAGGTCACGGGCCGGGTTGATCGCGTAGCCGGTCGGGCCGCCGAGGGAGGCGCCGATACCGACCACGAGCAGAGCCACGGGGACGGCGGCGAGACCACCGATGCCGCCCGGGACGCCGATGTCGGCGACGCCGTAGTCGGCGAAGCCGAAGATCACGAACACCAGCACGAAGGTCGCGATCACCTCGGTGAGGAAGTTGAAGCCGTACGACCGGATCGCGGGACCCGTCGAGAAGACGCCGAGCTTGGCGGCCGGGTCGGGCTCGTCGTCGAAGTGCTGCTTGTAGGAGGCCCAGGCGAGAACCGCACCGATGATCGCACCGAGCATCTGCGCCGCGACGGCGACGAGGAACTGGACGAAGCCGATCTTGCCGGCGACCAGCAGGCCGATCGACACGGCGGGGTTCAGCTGAGCGCCCGAGTAGGCGGACACGATGACACCGGCGAAGACCGCGAGGCCCCATCCCCAGTTCACCATCAGGGTTCCGCCGGCGTTGCCCTTCGTCTTCGCCAGGGCGACGTTGGCGACCACGCCACAGCCCAGCAGGATGAGCATCGCGGTGCCGACCACCTCCGAGAGGAAGTACAGCCCCAGATTGACTTCTTGCATGTCGTCATCGACCTTTCTGTTGTCGCCCGTCCACCTTCGGCTCGGGCGTCGTTGCGGCTCGGTGATCCGAACCTATGACCGCCGTGCGGGCGCGCAACAGGTGACGCGCCCGCACGTTCTCTCAGATTGCGGCGACCCCGGCCTCGGCCAGATCCACGCGGTGAGCGGTCAGGAGGATCTCGCGCGTGCGCTCGACTTCTTCGCGCACACGGTCGGCGTCCCACCCGAGGGGAGCGGCGACGGCCTCGGCGACCTCGACCAGCGTGCGCTCGGTCATCCCCCCGACGAACGCGAGGTGGGTCCGGCGCAGGAGCACGTCGATCAGGTGCACGACCTGCTCGTTTCGCGCGATCCACTCGAGCTCCTCGACGTAGTAGCCGGGGGCGTGCTCGATCGGTGTGGGCTCCGCCGGAAGGGCCTCGAGCAGCAGATCGGCGCGGGTGCCGTAGCGCGTGAGGAGGGCTTCGACGAGCTCGCGCGAGTGAGCATTCGTGCGTGCGGCGACCCAACGGCGTCGCGCCTCCGGTGTGGCCGGGAAGCCCGCGCCGCCGCCGATGGGCAGGCCCTGGGTGCTCACCCGGTGCGGACGACGCAGCTTCTGCAGCGTCTTCATGCTGAGGTGCTCGGCCAGCGCGCGGAAGGTGGTCCACTTTCCACCGACCAGGCTCATCGCGGGGACACCCGCGATCTCGTCCTCGACGATGCGGTAGTCGCGCGAGACGAAACCGGGGGCGGTGTCGTCGTGCCGGGGGAGGGGACGGATGCCGGAGAAGGTGTAGACGATCTGCGAACGATGCACCGCGATGCTCGGGAACACATGTCCGACGAGGTCGAAGAAGTAGTCGATCTCGTCGTCGGTGCACACGACCGGCTTCGCCGGATCGGCGTCGATGTCGGTGGTGCCCACGAGCACGCGGTCCTTGAGCGGGTAGATCAGCACGATGCGGCCGTCGGAGTGCTCGAAGAAGATCTCGCGGCCCCCGGTCGCGGCGAGCAGTTCGGGGTTGTCGAGGACGATGTGCGAGCCCTTGGTGCCGCCCATGAACTGGGTCGTGAGTCCCATGGCGGCGTTCGCGAGGTCGGTCCAGGGGCCGGCCGTGTTGAGGATGACCTTGGCCTTGACCGAGAACTCCTCGCCCGAGACCTCGTCGCGCACGCGGACTCCGTTCGCGTCCGCGCCGACGGCGGAGACGTAGTTGACCGCCTGCGTGCGACCGGCACCGGCGACGATGCCGTCGTGGAGAACGTCGAGGGCGATGCGCTCGGGGTCGTGCATCGAGGCGTCGAAGTACGTCGCGGTGTACGCGAGGTCGGGGTTGAGCTTCGGCAGAGCCTGCAGAGACTTCTTCTTGCCGAGGAAGGTGTGGCGGGGAACGGAGCCGCCGTCGCGCGAGAAGGTGTCGTACATGATCAGGCCGACCTTGATCAGGAGGGCGCCGCGCTCGTTGGGCTTGCCCCGACCGTGGGTCACGAGCAGGCGGAACGGAGCCGACAGGATGCCCGAGAACGTCTTGTAGATCGGGATCGTGGTCTCGAGCGGCTTGACGTAGTGCGGAGCGGTCTTGAGCAGGTCGTTGCGCTCGGTCACCGCTTCCTTCACGAGACGGAACTCGCCGTTCTCGAGGTAGCGGATGCCACCGTGCACCATGTGGCTCGATGCCGAGGAGGCGCCGGAGACGAAGTCGCCGCGCTCGACGAGGGCGACGCTGACACCCTGCAGGGACAGGTCGCGGAGAGTGGCGAGGCCGTTGATGCCCCCACCGATGATGAGGACGTCGATGTCTTCGGCGTCACGGAGCGCCTGGACATCGGCGCGGAGCGAAGTTGCGGGGGACGACATGTCGACTGCGACCTTTCGTAGTTGGTACGCCGACAGAATGCGCCCGTCTGCACATTGTTGCAAGCCCCTTGAAAAAACGTGCACAATGGGGTCGGACGGGAGGGCTCATGGTGACCCAGGCAGAAGCCCGCGGGCGGGATGCTCTCCGCGCCGCGCAGCTGTACTACATGCAAGATCTGACGATGGACGCCATCGCGCACGAGATGCGCGTCTCGCGTTCCTCGGTGTCGCGACTGCTTCAGCACGCGCGCGACGTCGGGCTGGTGACCATCTCGATCAGCCCACCCGACGATGCCCGCGGGCAGATGGCGCAGCGCATCGCGGACCGCTTCGGCATCGCCGCGCACGTCGTCCCGACGCCCGCGAGAACCACCGAGGCCGACCGGCTCGAGCGCACGGCGCTGACCGCGGCGCGCATCCTCACCGAGCGGGTCGAGTCCTCCATGACCGTGGGGATCGCGTGGGGTTCCACGCTCTCGGCGATCGCCCGCCACGTCCCCGCCAAGGACGTGCACGACACGCACATCGTGCAGATGAACGGCGCCGCCAACGTGCGCACCAGCGGCATCCCGTACGCCGGAGAGATCCTGTCGCGGTTCGGGACAGCCTGGTCGTCGTCCGTGCACCAATTCCCGGTTCCCGCGCTCTTCGACGACCCGCAGACGAAACGCGCGATGTGGCGGGAACGATCGGTGCGGTCCGTCCTCGAGATCCAGGATCGCGTCGGACTCTTCGTGTTCGGTTTGGGCTCGCCCCAGGCCGACGTGCCCTCGCACGTCTACAGCAGCGACTACTTCGACGTGCGCGACCGGGCCGTCATCGAGCGCGAGGGCGTGGTCGGCGACTGCGCGACGGTGTTCTACCGCGTCGACGGATCGAGCGACATCCCCGAGCTGAACGCCCGATCGAGCGGTCCCGACCTCGACACCGTTCGGCGGATCCCGCGTCGCTTCTGCGTCGTGTCGAGCCTGTCGAAGCTCGACGCTCTGCGCGGCGCGCTCGCCGCCGGCCTCGTCACCGAACTCGTCGTGGAAGAGGCCCTCGCTCGCCGCCTGCTGAGCGTCACGCGCTGAGCGCCCGGCGTGCGTGTCACGCGCGGGGCGTCAGCGCTCGCCGAACCCGTCCTCGATCAGAGCCTGCAGCTCTGTCAGCGCCGCCTGTGCCGCGGGCCCGGTCGCGCTGACACGGACTCTCGAGCCTTGGCGGATGCCGAGAGCCATGAGCGCCAACAGGCTGCGGCCGGAGATCTCCTCGGACCCCGTGTCGAGATCGGCGATGCGCACGTCGGCGTCGTAGCGCGACGCGGCCTTGACGAAAGTGGCGGCCGGACGAGCGTGCAGCCCCGAGGGGTTGGTGACGACCGCCTCGAAGGACGCCTCTGCCCCGCCTCTCTCGGTTGCGGATGCCGATACCTCGGTGTCATCGTCTTCCCCGAGCTGTGTCCGCTTGGCCTCCACGGCCCGGGCGCACTCGGTGGCGACCGTGTCGAGGTCGGCGCCGCCCGCCGCCGTGACCACCGCGGCGACGAGACCTTCGACGAACGGCGCCGGACTCAGCCGGACGCGGCCGGGCTCGGCGACGAACTCCCGCGCGGTCTCCGCGCTGAGGATCGCGGAGCCGAGGTCCATCAACACGAGCACGCCGTCGCCGCTGTCGGCCGACTCGATCGCGGCGGCGATGGCCACGGCATCCGTCCCGAGGTCACCGTCGGGTCCGCCGGCGGCGACGCGCACCGTGGGAGGGTTCTCACCGCCCATCTGCAGGGCCAGCTCGACCGCGGCATCGGCGAGGGCGCGCGAGTGCGAGACCGCCACGAGCCCGATCACGCGGCGTCCGCCAGCGCGTCGCGCAGCGCCTCGAGAAGGAGCGTCGCCGAGGTGGCACCCGGGTCGAGGTGTCCCGCGCTGCGCTCGCCGAGGTAGCTTGCGCGGCCCTTGCGCGCGACGAGCGGCTCGGTGGCGTCGCGTCCGCGGGCGGCGGCCTCGGCGGCGGCCTGCGCGGCGGTGGCGGCGTCGGCACCGTCGGCGGCGGCGGCGTCCCACGCGTCGAGCGCGGGGGAGAGGGCGTCGATCATCGTCTTGTCGCCGAGTTCCGCCTTGCCGCGGGCGACGACCCCCTCCACGCCGGCGCGGAGGGCCGCGCCCAGAGTCGCGGCATCCACGTCGTCCGAGGACAACGCGGGCCCCATCCGGAGGAAGAACGTCCCGTAGAGGGGGCCGCTCGCTCCGCCGACGGAGGAGACGAGCGTCATGCCGACGGTCTTGAACAGCTCGACGGCGCTCGCCGGGGCGGGATCGAGCTTCGCCACCACGGCGTCCAGACCCCGTGCCATGTTCGATCCGTGGTCGGCGTCACCGATCTCGGAGTCCAGACGCGTCAGCTCGTCCTTGTGCTGCTGGACCGCGTCGCGGAACGCGCGGATCCAGGAGACGAGGTCGGCGGTCGACACGGCGCGGCTCATGCGCCCCACCGCAGGCCCGGGGTCACGACCGGCGCGTCCCACAGGCGCAGCATCTCGTCGTCGGCCTTCACCACCGTGAGCGACGCCCCGGCCATGTCGAGGCTCGTGATGTAGTCGCCGATGAGGACGCGCTGCACGTCGATTCCCGCCTCCGCCAGCAGGGGCGCGATCTCTCCGTAGAGCAGGTACTGCTCGATCAGCGGCGTGCCGCCGAGCCCCGACAGCAGCACGATGGCGGGCCCGACCGGGTCGCCGAAGTCGTGGACGATCGGGTCGACCATGAGCTTCGCGATCTCGTGAGCGGATGCCAGCTTCACGCGCGAGCGGCCGGGTTCGCCGTGGATGCCGACTCCCACCTCCATCTCGTCGTCGGGGAGCTCGAAGGTGGGGCGTCCCGCGGCGGGGACTGTGCAGCTGGTCAGGGCGACGCCCATCGAGCGGCCGGCCGCGGACACGCGTCGGGCGAGCGCGGCGACAGCGGCGAGGTCGGCACCCTCCTCGGCCAGCGCACCCACGATCTTCTCGAGCACCACCGTGGTCCCCGTGCCGCGACGGCCCGCGGTCCACGTGGAATCCTGCACGGCGACGTCGTCGGCCACCACGACCGCCTCGACCTGCACGCCCTCCGCGGCGGCGAGTTCGGCGGCCATCTCGAAGTTCAGCACGTCGCCGGTGTAGTTCTTCACGATGTGGAGGACACCCGCACCCGAATCGACCGCCTGGGTAGCGGCGAGCACCTGATCGGGGGTGGGCGAGGTGAAGACCTCGCCGGCGGCGGCCGCGTCGAGCATGCCGCGACCGACGAACCCGCCGTGCAACGGCTCGTGGCCGGAACCGCCGCCCGACACCAGCGCGACTTTGCCCCCGGGCGTCGGTTCGGCCCGCCGGATCACGCGGTTCTCGGCGTCGACGCGGAGCTCGGGATAGGCGGCCTCGATGCCCCGCAGGGCCTCGGCCAGCACGTCTGCCGGGTCGTTGACGAACTTCTTCACGGTGCCTCCTCGTCGTGGCGGTGACGGTTCGGGCCGTCACTCCCGACGATGCTCGCCACGCGCCTGCGCGTCAAGGAGGAAAAGTGTCAGAGTCGCTCGTGGGGGAGGACCTGCTTGATGCGCTCGAGGGGGTTCTGCGCCGGCGCCTCGTTGTAGGCGTTCGCGAGCTCCTGCTCGCTGAGGGCGTGGATGGCGGCCATGATCTCGTCCGTCGCTCCACGGCGGGCGCGGCCCGAGGTCGCGGGACCGTGGGGAGAAAGGTCGAGGGGCTCGCCGAAGCGGACCGTGATGCGCTCTTTCGTCGTGGGGATCTTTGCGCCGACCGGCATGACCTTGTCGGTGCCGATGAGGCCCACGGGCACGACAGGGGCTCCGGTCTGCAGGGCGAGGAAGGCGACGCCGGTGCGGCCCTTGTAGAGACGCCCGTCCAGGGAACGGGTCCCCTCGGGGTAGAGGGCGACGGCGCGGCCGTCCTCGAGGAGGGCGCGCTGCTGGTCGAGGGCGTCGAGGGCCTTCTGCCCGGCCCCCCGCTCGACGGGGATCGCGCCGATCGCGGTGAAGAACTGCCGCGAGGCCCACTTCTCGAAGTACGCCGACTTGGCCATGAAGTGCACCGGGCGAGGGGCCGCCACGGGGATCGCGATCGAGTCGATGAACGACAGGTGATTGCTCGCGAAGATCACCGGCCCGGTACGCGGGACGTTCTCGCGTCCCTCGACGCGCGGGCGGTAGACCGCCCGGGCGAGCGGGGCGATCAGCGAACGCCCGAGGACGTACGTCGCGCCCATCTGCTGCGGCACGGCGGCGGGGGTCTCGGCGGGCACGTCGGAACTCACCCGTCGAGATTACTCGCCGCCGCATGCCCGGTCGCGCATGGGGACTCCCAGCCGCGGCTAAGACGGATGCGCCAGGATGGGGCTTCCCTGTCTTTCTTCGAGAGGTTCTCCGTGCGCTTCCGCCCGATCGCTTCCCTGTCCGTCGCCGCCGTCGCGGTGCTGCTGCTGGCCGGGTGCGCCGGTTCCTCCGACGACAGCCAGACGCCGGATGCCAGCGCGAGCCCCGACGCGAGCCAGTGCCAGACGCCGTTCACCGGCGACGTGCCCGCCGGCCTCGAGGTGTCCGGCGACTTCCAGGGAGCCGTCACGGTGACCCGTCCCGACGGGTTCGCGCCGACCGCGATCCAGCGCAGCACGCTCATTCCGGGCACCGGCGACGAGGTCAAGCCCGGCGACCTCGTGAAGGCGAACTACACCGTGATCGACGCGTCGACCGGCGAGGTCGCGCTCGACACGCTCAAGAGCGACCCCGCGGGCATGGACATGATCGTCAATGCGCAGCAGATCTTCGGCGCCGCGGTGTCGTGCGTCCCCATCGGCTCGCGGACCGTCTCGACCTTCCCGGCGGGAACGCTGGGCGAGGGCTCGCCCGCCTACATCCTCGTGGCCGACTCGATCTCCGAGCTGCCCACGCGCGCGGAGGGCACCGAGGTGGCTCCCGTCGACGGCATGCCGACGGTGACCTTCGCCGACAACGGCGCCCCGACCATCACGGTCCCCAGCACGCCGGCTCCCACGCAGACGCGTATCGAGAACCTCCGCCAGGGCACGGGCGATGTCGTGAACCCCGGTGACACGGTCATCGTGCAGTACACCGGCGTCCTGTACGACGGCGGCACCGTGTTCGATTCGAGCTGGGACAAGGGTGCGCCGACGCAGTTCGCGACGACCGACGTCGTCCCGGGCTTCAAGCAGGCGCTCGAGGGGCAGACGGTCGGCTCGCAGGTCGTCGCCGTGATCCCTCCCGCGGACGGCTACGGCGATCAGGCCAAGGGCTCGATCCCGGCCGGGTCCACGCTCGTGTTCGTCGTCGACATCCTCGGCGTCCAGCACGCGGCTCCCGCCGCTCAGTAGGCTGACGGGATGCGCCGCGTCCTCCTCCTCGGTTCCACCGGTTCGATCGGCACGCAGGCGCTCGACGTCATCCGCGCGAACGCGGACCGCTTCGAGGTCGTCGGCCTCGCCGCCGGTTCCGACCGCGCCGGGGTCGAGGCCCAGGCGCGGGACTTCGGCGTCGAGCACATCGCGCTCGGCGCGATCGAGGCGGAGCAGCTCGTGCGCGACGTCGAGGCCGACGTGGTCGTCAACGGCATCACCGGCTCGGTGGGGCTCGGCCCCACCCTCGCGGCCCTCCAGACGGGGCGGACCCTCGCGCTGGCCAACAAGGAGTCGCTGATCGTCGGCGGGGAGCTCGTCACCGCTCTCGCCGCCCCCGGTCAGATCGTGCCGGTCGATTCCGAGCACTCGGCGATCGCGCAGGCCCTGCGGTCCGGAGAGGCGCACGAGGTGCGCCGGCTGGTGCTCACGGCATCCGGAGGTCCCTTCCGCGGGCGCTCGCGTGAGCAGTTGCGGGGCGTCACTCCCGCCGAGGCGCTCGCGCACCCGACGTGGGACATGGGACGCGTCGTGACGACGAACTCGGCGACGCTCGTCAACAAGGGCCTCGAGGTCATCGAGGCGCACCTGCTCTTCGACGTGCCGTACGACCGCATCGATGTCACCGTGCACCCCCAGTCGATCGTGCACTCGATGGTCGAGTTCGTCGACGGGTCGACGATCGCGCAGGCGTCACCGCCGGACATGCGTCTGCCGATCTCTCTCGGCCTCGACTGGCCGCGCCGTGTCGCCGGCGTCGGCGCGCCGTTGGACTGGACGACCGCGAGCCAGTGGACCTTCGAGCCGCTCGACGAGGAGGCCTTCGGCTCGGTGGCGCTCGCCAAGAAGGTCGGGCGCGCCGGAGCGACCTACCCCGCGGTGTTCAACGCCGCGAACGAGCAGGCCGTCGACGCGTTCCACGAGGGGCGGCTGAGCTTCCTCGGCATCCTCGAGGTCGTCGACGCGGTCGTCGATCGCCACGAGGCGCCCGCGACGCTGACCCGCGAGTCGCTCGCCGAGGCCGAGGCCTGGGCACGTCGGACCGCGGATGCCGTGATCTCGGCGCGCTGACCTCTTGCTCCTCCCCTCGGGGGAGCGCTGAGACTGAGGACATGTTGCATATCGGAGAGTTCTCAGCCCTGACCGGCCTGACGGTCAAAGCCCTGCGTCATTACGACGAGCAGGGACTGCTCGCCCCCGCGCGGGTCGACGAAGCGAGCGGGCGCCGTTTCTACGCACCGCGCCAGATCCGCGACGCTCTGACCATCCTCGCCCTGCGAGAGGCGGACGCGCCCCTGCCCGTGATCGCCCGCGTCCTCGACTCGCCGGGGAACGTGGCTGCTCTGGAGGAGCAGCGCGAACGCGTGCTGAGGGAGCGGCGGCGCCACGACGCCGCGTTCGACGCGGTTCTGCAGACGCTCGCCACGCCTCCGGGCGAGATCGTCCTCGCGCGAAGGGAGGAGCCGGAGCAGGCATTCCTCGGCTATCCGCTCGCGACGGGCCCGCGGGCGGGAGCGGCGCGAGACGAGAGCACGCACGACGGCGATGCTCGGGATGACGACGCATCCGACCTCTTCGCGCACGCCGGCGTCGACGTCAGCGACTCGCACTGGGTCGCCACGAGAGTCCGCGATCACGAGACGCACGAGGTCACCCTGTGCTGGCCCGTGTCGAACGCCGGGGACGGGGACGACCTCCCGGGGTTCATCACGGGGGTGCTCCCGGCGCGAACGGAGCTTTTCGTGACACGCGGAACGGATGCCGCCGGGCTCCAGGATCTCGGATGGTACGCCGAGGCCTTGACGCGCCTGGTCGAGGCGCTCGCCGCGGAGCACCGCCCGCATCGCGACGGGTTCCTGATGCGTTACCAGGTGAGCCCGACCGGGGCGGACTCCTGGAACATCGACCTATCAGTCATCGTCTGAGCCCGAGCCGTTCCCGGGCGCCCGGTCAGGAGGGGAAGTCGACCGGGCGCTCGGGGTCGGACGAGGGTGTGCTGTCGGGCGGATACGGCACGGGCCACTGCGGATCGGGCACGGCCCAGCCCGCGGCGCGCAGCGCCCGCCGCGACAGCTCGCGCGCCGAGTAGGGAGTGCGCACACCGCGGATGTCGCGGTAATCCTGGTGGCCGGGTCCGGCCCAGAGGATCGCGTCGCCGTCGCTCACCAGCTTCACGGCCTCGAGGATCGCGCGCTCGGGCGGGGTGAACTCGAGGATCTCGGCATCGGGCCGCGCGCGACGCGCGCCCTCGATGAGCACTTCGCGAATGGCATCCGGATTCTCGTGCCGGGGGTGATGGTCGGTGACGACGAGGATGTCGCTGCCGAGGACGGCGGTGCGCCCCATGTCGTGGCGTTTGGTGGCATCGCGGTCGCCGTCGGCGCCGAAGAGCATGACGACCGTGCCGGGGGTCACACGGCGGACCGCCGCGAGAGTCTTCTCGAACGCGTCGGGGGAGTGGCCGAAGTCGACGTAGACCGCGGGGCCCTCGGGGCCCGAGACGAGCTGGGTCCGCCCGGGGAGCGAGGCATCGATGCGGCCGCCGTCGAGGGCCTCGACGAGGCGTTCCCACGCGTAGCCGGTCTCGAGCAGCATCACGATCGCGAGACCGGCGTTCGCGGCCATGTGCCGACCGATCACCGGAACCACGGTCGTGAGGGCGCGACCGTCGCGCGCGCGGAGGGTGAACTCCGTGCCCTCCTGGCGCTCGTCGACGATGTCGACCGTCCAGTCGGCGTCGGCGGAGGGATCCGCGGCGATCGCGGGGGTGACGATGGTGACCACGGGGATCTCGGCGCGGGCCGCGATCTCGGCACCCGCGGGGGAGTCGAGGCAGACGACCCCGCGCCGCGCGCGATCGGCGCGGAAGAGCGGAAGCTTCGCCTCGAAGTACTCGCGCATGTCGGCATAGTCGTCGAGGTGGTCGTGGGTGAGGTTGGTGAATCCCGCGACGTCGAAGACGAGACCGTCGACGCGGTGACGCGTGAGGGCCTGAGCGCTCACCTCGACCGCCACCGCCTCGACCCCCCGTTCCCGCA
Source organism: Microbacterium testaceum (assembly GCF_001476655.1). GTDB lineage: Bacteria > Actinomycetota > Actinomycetes > Actinomycetales > Microbacteriaceae > Microbacterium > Microbacterium testaceum_C. The sequence goes on from NZ_LDRT01000046.1 coordinate 15,705, forward strand.
TGAGCGCGAGAAGAGCGTGGAATTCGGATGCCTCGGGGGTCGTGAGCCGCGAGACGATGACCTCGCCCGCGATGTGCCGCTCCGCCGTCGACGACAGGCCCGTGACGACGCCCAGCTGACCGAGGATCCCCTCGAGCAGATGCGACACGCTCGTCTTGCCGTTCGTGCCGGTCGTGGCGAGCAGCCGGGGGATGTCGTCGCCCGGGCCGGTGCCGTACACCCACGCGGACAGGTCGCCGAGCAGCGCGCGCGGATCGTCGACGACCACGATCGGAAGACCCGCGGGACCCGCGATCTCGGCGCCGTCGGCGTCGGTGATGACGGCGACGGCTCCGCGCTCGGCGGCGGTCGCGGCGAACTCCGCTCCGTGACGGTTCACACCGCGGATGGCGACGAAGGCCTCTCCCGCGCGCAGATCGGCGGTCGCGAGCGTGATGCCCGTGAGAGTCGTCCCCTCGACCTCCCCGACGTGGCGAACGCCGAATCGACGGGCGAGCTCGGCGAGGTCGCGCTGGGGCGGACGCTCGGGCCGGAGCACGGGCGGGAGGTTCGGGGTGGCGTCGGTCGGCATCTCGTCCATTGTCTCATCCGGTCTCGCACAGACAGGGCATCGCCGTCGCACGGGTGCTTCAAAGGGCGGCGGCGGTATCGTCGGCGGGTGACTGCGATCGCTTTCCTCATCGGCGTCCTCGTGCTCGTCGTGGGACTCGCCCTCTCGATCGCGCTGCATGAGATCGGCCACCTCCTCCCCGCCAAGATCTTCGGCGTGCGTGTCGGCCAGTACATGATCGGCTTCGGACCGACGCTGTGGTCCCGCCGGATCGGCGAGACGGAGTACGGGTTCAAGGCCCTGCCGCTCGGCGGCTTCATCTCCATGGCGGGCATGTATCCGCCCGCGCCGGAGGGCGAGGAGCCGTCGAAGCGACGCTCGCGCTTCTTCGCCACGATGGTGCAGGACGCGCGGGATGCCAACGCCGAGACGCTCATCGGCGGCGACGATCGCGCGTTCTACCGGCTTCCCGTGTGGAAGCGCATCATCATCATGCTGGGCGGGCCGGCCATGAACCTCGTGCTCGCGGTGGTTCTCTTCACGATCGCGTTGAGCGGGATCGGCATCCAGCAGGGGACGACGACCGTCTCCTCGGTCTCGGAGTGCGTGATCCCGGCGAGCCAGCAACGCCAGGACTGCGAGCCGTCCGATCCGGTGGCCCCCGCGAAAGCTGCGGGCATGCAGCCGGGCGACACGATGATCTCGATCGACGGGACGCCGGTCTCGAACTTCAACGAAGCGGCGGCGATCATCCAGGCGTCGCCGGGCAAGGCCCTGTCGATGGTCATCGAGCGCAACGGACAAGAGCAGACCGTGCAGTTCACCCCCCAGTCGACCGACCGTGCCGTCACGGACGCCCAGGGCCGACCGGTGACGGATGCGTCGGGCGCACCCGAGTACGAGACCATCGGTTTCGCCGGCCTCCGCCCCCAGTTCGCCTTCGAGCCGCAGCCGATCTGGACGGGGATCGACGCGACGGGGCAGTACATCGGCCAGGTGGCGAACATCATGGCGCACCTGCCGGCGCGGATCTACGACGTCGCCGTCGACACGATCACCGGGCAGCCGCGCGACGCGAACAGCCCGATGAGCGTCGTCGGCGCGGGGCGGATGGCGGGCGAGATCGCCGCGGTGGACGCGCCCATCCTCGATCGTGTGCAGCAGATGATTCTGCTTGTCGGAGGCCTGAACATCGCCCTCTTCGCGTTCAACCTCATCCCGCTGCTCCCGCTCGACGGAGGGCACGTGGTCGTGGCGCTCTGGGACGGGCTGAAGAAGCTCATCGCGCGGGCCCGCGGCCGGATCGCGAAGCCCGTGGATGCCACCCGGCTGGTGCCCGTGACGTTCCTCGTCGTGATCCTGCTGGTGGGAATGGGCAGCGTGCTGTTCCTCGCGGACATCTTCAACCCGGTGAAGCTGCTGTAGCGGGCTTCGACGGGCTCAGCCACCGCGCGAAGTGGTCGCTGAGCCCGTCGAACGGACGGTGCGTCAGAGCACGTGGGCGATCAGCCGCTCCAGCGTCCGCATGCCGTCACGCGACAGGATCGACTCGAGGTGGCCCTGGACGCTCGCGTAGCCGGGGCCGCGCAGGGCGTAGACGTCGCCGGTCTCGGCATCCGCGGCGACATCGGTCACGACCTCGGCCGCCGCGGATCCCGCGCCGACCGTCATGCCCCGCCGCGTGTCGCCCGGTGCCACCCGCGCCGTGAAGGTGTTGTAGAAGCCGATCGAGGCCGGCTCGCCGAAGACGTCGACGGTCTTCTGCAGGCCCTGGTGCGGGTGGGCGAGGGGCTGCAGGTCGATCCCGAGAGAGTCGGCGAGAATCTGGTGGCTCAGGCACACCGCCAGCAGCGGAGCGCCCGCCGCGCGGCGGCGACCGACGACGTGGCGCATCGCCTCCATGCGCGGACTGTCGTCGCGCGGGTCGCCGGGGCCGGGGCCCGAGACGACGAGATCGGCGGCGTCGAGTTCGGCATCCGTGACCTCGGACCAGTGCACGATGCGGGTGTCGAGGCCGAGGTGGCGCAGCTGGTGCGCGAGCATCGTGGTGAAACGGTCCTCGGCATCCACGACGAGCGCCGTGCGCCCGGCGAAGGGACCCGAGCCGTCGGGGTCCTGCGGGTTCATCCAGAACGGTGCGAGACGGTCGTTGCGGGATGCCAGGAGCTCGGCGATCGCGGGATCCTCGTCGAGCGGGAGCCGCGGGGCGGTCGGCGCGTCGGGGTCGGCGGAGGGCGGAGCCGCCGGTGCGTCGCGGGGGATCGCACCGATCGCCCCGAGGACGCCCGCGGCCTTGCCGTGCGTCTCGCCGACCTCTCCGTCCGGCTCGGAATGACGCACGAGCGTCGCGCCGACGGGAACGCGCAGGCGTCCGTCGACGAGGTATGCCGTGCGGATGAGGATCGGCGCGTCGAGGTCGTGCGCGGGGCCCTCGGTCGCGCCGTTCGGGGTGAACAGGGCGGCGACGCCGGAGTAGTAGCCGCGCGGGGTCGTTTCGTGTCGCGCGATGACCGTGCAGGCGTTCTGCATGGGGGAGCCGGTGACGGTGGGGGCGAACATCGTCTCGCGCAGGATGTCGCGCGGGTCGAGGTCGCTGCGTCCGCGCAGCATGTACTCGGTGTGGGTCAGGCGCGACATCACCTTGAGGTGCGGGCCGGTGATGCGTCCGCCGTCGCTGCAGACGGCGCTCATCATCTTCAGCTCCTCGTCGACGACCATGAAGAGTTCCTCGGTCTCCTTGGTCGAGCGCAGGAACTCGGCGAGCGTTTCGGCCGTCGCGCCGCCCGCCGGGTGGCGGAAGGTGCCCGAGATGGGGTTCATCGTCACGATGCCCGCCTTGGCGCTCACGTGCGCCTCGGGGCTCGCGCCGACGGCGATGTGCCCGTCGGTGACCACCGCGAAGGTCCAGTACGCGCCCTTCTCGTGTTCGAGCAGGGCGCGGAACCACGTCAGAGCGGCCACCCGTGGGTCGACGTCGACTCCGGCGACGAAGTCTCTGCGGATGACGAAGTTCGCCCCCTCGCCCCTCCCGATCTCGTCGGCGATCACCCGACGCACGATGTCGGCGTACTCCTTGTCGGCGATGTCGAAGCCCGCGTCCGCGAGCGGCACCGGCGAGGAGGGAAGGGATGCCATGGCCGCCGCGCGATCCAGTGAGACACGCTCGTCCACCACGAGGCAGCGCAGCGGTGCCCCGTCGTCGTGGCAGACGAAGCCGCGCTCGCGCACCTGCCGGAACGGCACGAGCGCGAGGACTTCGCGCGCGGTGCCGGTGGCATCCGTCAGAGGGATGTCGCTCAGCAGATCGACGTCGACGACGTCACCGGTGAGGACCTCGACCGTCGCGCCGTCGCGCGCGATCAACGCGAACGGGGCGGAGCCGTCGAGGAGGTCGGAGATCAAGGAGGAGGGGTCGGGCCCGGTCATCGAGGTGTTCTTTCGTCTCTGAGTGAGGGTCCACAGCGGCCGCCGAAAACACGAAGACCGCCCGGATTCCCCAGGGGGAGGGCGGTCTGTTGCATGCGTGCGCACCGCCTAGACGGTGGGCCACCAGGATGTGTGCGCGCGCATGGCGCTGAACTTACCACAGGCCGTCTTCAGCCCCCGCGCGGGTACGGCGGCGTAGGCTGAGGCCGTGCCTGCAGTGAACATCGGGATGCCCCGCGTGCCGGAGGTCCTCGCGCCTCGTCGCAAGACCCGCCAGATCAAGGTCGGCAAGGTTCTCGTCGGCGGTGACGCCCCCGTGAGCGTCCAGTCGATGACGACCACCCCGACGACCAACATCAACGCCACCCTCCAGCAGATCGCCGAGCTGACGGCATCCGGCTGCGAGATCGTGCGCGTCGCCGTGCCGTCGCAGGACGACGCCGACGTGCTGCACATCATCGCCAAGAAGAGCCAGATCCCGGTCATCGCCGACATCCACTTCCAGCCGAAGTACGTCTTCCAGGCGATCGACGCCGGCTGCGGCGCCGTGCGCGTGAACCCCGGCAACATCCGCAAGTTCGACGACCAGGTCGGCGCGATCGCGAAGGCGGCCAAGGACGCCGGAGTGTCGCTGCGCATCGGTGTCAACGCCGGTTCGCTCGACCGCCGCCTGCTCGAGAAGTACGGCAAGGCCACGCCCGAGGCGCTGGTCGAGAGCGCCGTGTGGGAGGCCTCGCTGTTCGAGGAGCACGACTTCCACGACTTCAAGATCTCGGTCAAGCACAACGACCCGATCGTGATGGTCAAGGCCTACCGCCTTCTCGCGGAGCGGGGCGACTGGCCCCTGCACCTCGGCGTGACCGAGGCCGGACCCGCGTTCCAGGGCACGATCAAGAGCGCGACGGCCTTCGGCATCCTGCTCTCGGAGGGCATCGGCGACACGATCCGCGTCTCGCTGTCGGCCCCGCCGGCTGAAGAGGTCAAGGTCGGCCACCAGATCCTGCAGTCGCTGAACCTGCGCGAGCGCAAGCTCGAGATCGTCTCGTGCCCCTCGTGCGGGCGCGCCCAGGTCGACGTGTACACGCTCGCCGACGATGTGACCGAGGGCCTGAAGGACATGACCGTGCCGCTGCGCGTGGCCGTCATGGGCTGCGTCGTCAACGGCCCCGGAGAGGCGCGCGACGCCGACCTCGGCGTGGCGTCGGGCAACGGCAAGGGTCAGATCTTCGTCAAGGGCGAGGTCATCAAGACCGTCCCGGAGGCCGAGATCGTGCGCACGCTCATCGAAGAGGCGAACCGCCTCGCCGACGAGATGGGTCCCGACGCGGCCACCGGTACCGCGCAGGTCATCACGGCCTGATCGAGGCATCGCGTGGTCCGCGCGATCGGAAGTGGACCACGGCCGTTCCGATAGCGTCGGGAGTCTCATGACCGAGACTCCGAACGCCTCCCTCGCCCGACCGCTCATCGCCGGGGTCGTCACCGCTCTCGTCGGTTTCACCAGCACGTTCGCCGTGGTGCTCACCGGCCTGCGCTCCGTGGGCGCGACGCCCGAGCAGGCGGCGAGCGGCCTGCTCGCGATCACGCTCATGGTCGGGATCGGCTGCATCCTTCTCGCCGCGCGCTACCGGATGCCGATCACGATCGCGTGGTCGACCCCCGGTGTCGCGCTGCTCGCCGCGACCGGAGCCGTCGAGGGCGGATGGCCCGCGGTCGTGGGAGGTTTCCTCGTGTCGGGCGCGCTCATCCTGTGCACCGCGCTGTTCCCTCCGCTGGGGGCCCTGATCGCGCGCATCCCGCCGTCGATCGCGCAGGCGATGCTCGCGGGCGTCCTGTTCCCGCTCTGCGTCCAGCCGTTCCTCGGTCTCGTCGCCGACCCGTGGGGCGTGGCACCGGTGCTGATCGTCTGGCTCGTGGCATCCCGTCTGCTCCCGCGGTGGGCCGTCCCGCTCGCGTTCGTCGCGGCCATCGTCGTGGTCGCCGTGTCGTTGGCGCGCACGGGAGCGGACCTGGATGCCGCGAGCCTCGTGCCGCAGCTGGCTTTCACCGCCCCGACGCTGACGGTGGGGTCGGTCGTCGGGATCGCCCTGCCCCTGTTCGTGGTGACGATGGCGTCGCAGAACGTGCCCGGGTTCGCGGTCATGCGGAGCCTCGGCTACACGATCCCGTGGCGTCCGGCGATGCTCGTGACCGGTGCGGGCTCGATGCTGGCGGCCACCGCCGGAGGACACGCGATCAACCTCGGCGCGATCAGCGCGGCCATCGCGGCAGGTCCCGACTCGCACCCCGACCCGAAGCGGCGCTGGGTGGCGGGCGTCTCGGCCGGGGGCACCTACCTCGTTCTCGGGGCGCTGTCGGCGGCGTTCGCAGGCATCGTGCTGCTCGCCCCGGCCGGAGTCATCCCGGCCGTCGCGGGCGTGGCGCTCTTCGCGGCCTTCGGCTCCGCCGTGCAGCAGGCGATCGACGATCCGGGCGAGCGGACCCCGGCCGTCGTGACCTTCCTCATCGCGGCATCCGGAATCGCGATCGCGGGCGTCAGCGCAGCATTCTGGGCGCTGGTGGCGGGGCTCCTCGTGCGGGCGGTCCTGCACCTCGGGCGGCGCTCCGCCTGAGGTCGCGCCGTCAGTGGAGGGTGCCGCCCGGGGTGGCGGGGTCGTCGCGCACGTCGAGGGCGGTGCGCACGGTGAGCTCGAGGGCGCGGACGATGTCGTCGAGGGGGAGGGATGCCGCGCCCTCGGGGGCGCTCTCGCGCGCGGAGGGCACGTGCACGAAGCCGGCGCGCACCCCCGGCGCGGCGGCATCCAGGGCGGTGTACATCACGTGGTTGCACACGAACGTGCCCGCCGAGTGCGACACCGCGGCGGGGATGCCGGCGTCGCTCAGCGCCGCCGCGATCGCCTTGACGGGCAGGGTCGCGAAGTAGGCGGCCTGGCCTCCCTCGACCACGGGGCGGTCGACGGGCTGTGCGCCGTCGTTGTCGGGGATGCGGGCATCGGCGAGGTTGATCGCCACTCGCTCCGGGGTGACCTGCGCGCGTCCGCCCGCGAGGCCCGTGGCGATCACCACGTCGGGGCGGTGCTCGGCGAGAAGCTGCCGGACTCTCGCCGCCGCCGCATCGAAGGCCACCGGGAGCACCTCGACGATCAGTCGTTCGGTGCCGGTCCAGCGCTCCTCGACGGCGCGGACGGCATCGCCCGACGGATTCGTGGCGTCGCCGGCGAACGGCTCGAACCCGGTGAGGAGGACGGTCGTCATCACTCCAGGCTATGTCGGGTGGTGGGTTCAGGCGCGGACGGGGACCTTCGCTCCCGCTTCGCGTCGCGCGAGGTCTTCCACCCCGGCGAGCCAGCGGGCGCGCGTGCGGTCATCCGCGGAGCGGACGGAGGGGAAGCGCGTCGTGCGCACGCTCGGGATGCCGCAGAACTTCAGCGTCTGATTGCGGACCTGGCGCACGGCGGGGTCCCCCGTCCACCGGAGGAACCAGGTGGGGGAATCGCTCGTCAGGAGGAGACGCCCGGTGCGGGCGGGGAGGAGTCCTTCCGGCAGCCCGTTGGGGCGGTAGCGCGGCGGAGTGAACCGCCCGGTCAGCCCAGGTCGAACTCGGCGCGGAGGCGCTCGCGGATGAGGACGTAGGGCGGGTACTCGCGGAAGAAGCGGAGCTTGTCGGCCACGGCCCCGCCGTCGGTCGGCTCGTCCTCCATCACGTAGGCCGTGAAGCTCTCGGCGAAGTCCTCGGCGACGTTGGTCGCGGCGTACGCATCGACGAAGTCGTCCTCGTGGGCGGCGTAGAACGCGTCGGCCACATCGACGTCGACGTTGTCGGCATCCGGTGCGTCGGTGTAAGCGCTCCAGAACCGGTCGGAGAACGCGAGCAGGGCCGTCTCGGGCAACAGGCACCCCTGGCCGGTCCAGATCGTGTCGCAGGTGTCGGTGTAGGAGTCGACCGAATCCGGTCCGAGGCTCAGGACGTGCGCGTACTCGTGCACGAGCGTGCCCAACCAGAGCTCGTCGTCGTCGGAGTACGCGACGTTGGCGGCGAACGTCCAGTACTCGGGTGCGGTGTCACGCGCCACCCACGCCAGGGTGTCGCTGGAAGGGTCGTCGCCCACCTCGAGCCGGCTGATCCGGGTCGCCGCGACGCGCGGCGTGAACACGCGTTCGATCTCGGCCCAGACCGCGGCTGCCTCGGCACTCGGCGAGGGGGACAGGATGCCGTCGGCCCCGACCTCGTAGACCTCGGTGACGCGGAAGTCGTCGTCGACCGCGGACGGGTCGTCGAGCGGAGAGGTCCCTCCGCTGAACGAGGCGGACGCGTCGGCCAGCTGCACCGACCACACGACGAGGCCGACCGCGCTCCAGAAGACCACGCCGAGCACGAGCGCGACGCCGCTCGCGATCACGGCGATCCATCGGGGTTGCACGCCCTCACCTTAGGGTCACATGGCCGATCGGGTATCTCCCGTGCGCGAGGGTGAATGCCGTTATCGACCTGTGACCCAACTGGCGTCGATTCCGGGAACTTCTGGCGTGATCGCGGACACTACGGGGTGTGGAAGATGACGACGCCGGGCTGTGGGCTCGGGTACTCAGGGGCGATGAGCTGGCGTTGGCGGCTTTGTTCGATCGGTATGACGCGCGGCTGTTCCGTCATGCGTCGCGGTTGCTGACGCATCGGGAGGATGCGAAGGATGCCGTGACGGTGGCGTTCTTCGAGTTGTGGCGGAAGCGGGCGTCTGTGCGTCTGGTGCAGGGGTCGCCGTTGCCGTGGTTGTTGAACACGGTGGCGCATTGCGCGCGGAATCTGGAGCGGTCGGGGCGGCGGTATCGGGCGTTGCTGGACCGGACCCCCATCGCTGAACCGGTGCACCGCGATCACGAGGAGAGCGGCGTGTTGAACTCGCTTCGGAAGCTCCCCGAGCGGGAGCAGGCGGTCGTGGTGCTGTCGGTGTTGGAGGGGTACTCCGAGCGCGAGGTCGCGCAGGCGCTGGGAATCCCGGCGGGAACGGTGAAGTCACGGCTCGCCCGCGCGAAGACGAAGCTCCGCGACGACCTGGCAGGGGAAGGGGTGCAGGCATGAACGAAGAACTGACGGCCGACGAGCGGGCGGCGATGCGCTCTCGCATTGTGGGCGGCGCACGCGACATCAAGCCTGCCGGTGCTCACCGGAACGCGTGGATCGCGGGGTCGATCGCGGCGGCGTTGGTGGTCGCGATCACGGGCGGTGTGGTGGCGACCTCGACGTTGTCGGCGCCGCAGATCGCGAACACCCCGAGCCCGGCCCTTACGGCGACGGTCGCACCCGTCGTATCGACACCGACACCGACCCCCACGCCGACGCCGACGCCGACGTCCACGCCGACCCCGACTCCGCCGCCGGTGCCGAGCACCCCCGTCGTTGCCTTCAACGGCGACTGCGGCCAAATGCTCAGCGACGCGGATCTGTCCGAGCTGCTCATCGGTGGTCCCGGGCGGCTCTACACGGAGCCCGGACTCGGAACGAACGTGGAGGATTCCCTGGCTCTGCTGGGGGGACTCTCCTGCATTTGGATCGGCAATCAGGACTCGATCTCGGTCGTCGTCGCCGCACCGTCGGCGGTCGCCCCCGATCTGCAGGCATCGATGGCGTCGGTGACGTGCTCGGTGGACCGCGGATGTGCGACCGGTCGGGTTGTGGCGGACGTCTGGATCGGTGCATTGGTCTCCGCCAGGGCCGGAGATTACGACGCCGGTTTCACCCAGGAAGAGGTGTCCGCGGCATCCGCTCGGCTCGATCGCGTGATTTCGCGTGTTGCCGCCAAGCCGCACGCGTCACCCGTGGCGTCGTTCGGGTCGGTTCACGCCGATGGCTGGGTGCTCTCCGACTGTGTCGCCCTCAAGGGCCGCCTGGAAGGGATCACCGGCCTCTCCCTCGAGATTCGGGTCGCGCCGGGCACCTACCCCACTCCGACCCGTCCGGTGGAGAGCCTGCTGATGAGCTCCGCAGGCGTCTCGACCTGCGAGTTCCGGGAACCCGCTTATGGCAGTCGGGAGATGATCGAGGTGACGCTGATGCCGGGGGCGTCGGCACCGCCGGCGTCCGCACTCGCAGTGGCGGGAACGTCCGAGACCTCCGTCCCCGGCGCCGACCGGGCGTGGGTGCATGCGGACCCCAGCCGTGGTTACTCGACGGATCTCGTGGCTGTCGTCGGCGACAACCGCCTTCTCGTCAGACGCTTCACGGGGTCACCGTCGGGGACGGATGCCGACAAGATCGCTGCGGCTGTGCTGGAGTCCCTGCGGTGAGCGAGGTCGATCGGCACCGGGCTTCGCTCGGACAGGGCGAAGAAACGGAAGGGGAACGAAGAGTGGTCTCGGGGGCGGACATGGGGAGCGAGGACGACGCCGGGCTGTGGGCTCGGGTACTCAGGGGCGATGAGCAGGCGCTGGCGGCGTTGTTCGATCGGTATGACGCGCGGTTGTTCCGTCATGCGTCGCGGTTGCTGACGCATCGGGAGGATGCGAAGGATGCCGTGACGGTGGCGTACTTCGAGTAATGCTGTCGAGGGTCGGTACGTATGCGCCCGGCGTGCCCGCCACACCGACAGCGGCGTGGTGGGGTCCGCTCGACTGCTCCGCGGTGAAGAGTGCCATCGATCCGACGGAGATCGGGTACGACTCGGTGAGCGTGGATGTCCCGACATTCTCGTCCTTCCCCGACGGCTGCGGTCTCTCCTTCCGCCGAGGAGACGAGGGCTGGGGAGCGTCCGTCTTCCCCATCGCCGGCGGGGCGGTCGAGATCCCCTCCGTGATCGCGGCAGGAGGCACGCAGGTCGATGTCGCCGGGGCGCGGGAAGCCTATTGGGTGGCCTCGTTCGACGGCGTCGATGGAGGAGGCGGGTACGTCCTGGCTGTGACTGACGGTGTCAACGTGCTGCAGGTGAACGTGGGTGCGGGGATGTCGTCTTTGGAAACCGATCTCCAGCACGCGACGTTCGTGGCCGAGCGCATTCTGCCTCTCCTGTGAGCAGCGGAGACCCCGCCGTCCGTCACGACGGCGGGGTCCGCGGCATCCATCGTCCTCACCGGCGCGCCGTAGACTCGATGATCGTGGTCACCCGTCTCTCGAACTACTTCCTCCGCACGCTCCGCGAAGACCCCTCCGATGCCGAGGTCACGAGCCACCGCCTGCTCGTGCGCGCCGGCTACATCCGCCGCAACGCGCCCGGCATCTTCGCCTGGCTGCCGCTGGGGCTGAAGGTCAAAGCCAAGATCGAGACGGTCGTTCGCGAAGAGATGGCGAACGCGGGCGCCTTCGAGGTGCACTTCCCGGCCCTGCTGCCGCGCGAGCCATACGAGGTCACCGGCCGCTGGGAGGAGTACGGCGACGCCCTGTTCCGCCTGCAGGACCGCAAGGGCGCCGACTACCTCCTCGCGCCCACGCACGAGGAGATGTTCACGCTCCTGGTGAAGGACCTGTACTCGTCGTACAAGGACCTGCCGCTGACGATCTACCAGATCCAGGACAAGTACCGCGACGAGGCGCGTCCCCGCGCCGGCCTCCTGCGCGGCCGCGAGTTCACGATGAAGGACGCGTACTCGTTCGACGCGACGGATGCCGGACTGGATGCCTCGTATCAGGCCCAGCGCGACGCCTACGAGCGCATCTTCACGCGCCTGGGGCTGGAGTACGTGATCGTCGCCGCCGACGCGGGGGCCATGGGCGGATCGAAGTCGGAGGAGTTCCTGCACCCCACCCCGATCGGTGAGGACACGTTCGTCCGCTCCGCCGGTGGGTACGCGGCGAACGTCGAGGCCTTCACCACGGTCGTCCCCGAGTCCCTGCCGATCGAGGGTCAGCCCGCGCCGGTGATCTTCGACTCCCCGAACACCCCCACGATCGCGACCCTCGTCGACCACGCGAACGCGCACCTCGACGCTCCCGCGCCGGGCATCGCCGGTCCCGCGACCGCCGAGGCGACCGCCTGGACCGCCGCGCACACGCTCAAGAACGTCGTGCTCGCCCTCACCCACCTCGACGGCACGCGAGAGCTCGTCGTCGTGGGCCTTCCCGGCGACCGCGACGTCGACGACAAGCGGGTCGAGGTCGCCTTCGCCCCCGCCGAGGTCGAGGCCGCCACCGAGGCGGACTTCGCGAAGAACCCGCTCCTGGTCAAGGGCTACATCGGCCCCTGGTCGCCCACCGGCCCCGTTCTGGGCGAGGAGTCGGCGACGAAGATCCGCTACGTGCTCGACCCCCGCGTGGTCGACGGAACCGCGTGGATCACCGGCGCCAACGTCGACCAGAAGCACGTGCACTCTCTCGTCGCCGGCCGCGACTTCGTCGGCGACGGCTTCGTCGAGGTCTCGACCGTGCGCGCCGGCGACCCGGCCCCCGACGGCTCGGGCCCGGTGGAGCTCGCGCGCGGCATGGAGATCGGCCACGTCTTCCAGCTCGGTCGCAAGTACGCCGAGGCGCTGGGGCTGAAGGTGCTCGACGAGAACGGCAAGCTCGCCACGGTCACGATGGGCTCGTACGGCATCGGCGTGACCCGCATCCTCGCGATCATCGCCGAGCTCAACAACGACGACAAGGGTCTGATCTGGCCGGAGTCGGTCGCGCCGTTCGACGTGCACGTGGTGGCCACCGGCCGCGACGCGGCGGCGTTCGAGCTCGCCGAGCAGGTGTCGGCCGACCTCGAGAGCGCCGACCTCGACGTCCTCTACGACGACCGTCCCAAGGTCTCGCCCGGTGTGAAGTTCGGCGACGCCGAGCTCGTCGGCATCCCGCGCATCCTCATCGTGGGCCGCGGTGCCGCCGAAGGCCAGGTCGAGCTGTGGGACCGCCGCACGGGTGAGCGCGAGACGCTCTCCGTCGCCGACGCCGTGACGGCGCTCACTCGCTGAGACGTTCCGCGCAAACGGCATCCCTTCGCCACCGCCGGAGGGGTGCCGTTTCGTCGTCCGCGCGGTGCTCGGCATCGGTAGCGTGGATGCCATGATCTCGGCCCCTCGTCTGTCCCTGTCCGACGGCTCCACGATCCCGCAGCTCGGCATCGGCACCTACAAGGTCCCCGCCGACGTCACCGCCGGCCTCGTGGAGGGAGCGCTCGCGACGGGCTATCGCCACGTGGACACGGCCGCCCTCTACGGCAACGAGACCGAGGTCGGCGAGGGACTGCGCGCGTCGGGACTCGACCGCGACGAGGTCTTCGTCACCACCAAGGTGTGGAACGACGACCAGGGGTTCGACGAGACGCTGCGCGCGTTCGACGCCAGCGCCGCGAAGCTCGGACTCGACCGGGTCGACCTGTACCTCATCCACTGGCCCATCCCGAGCGCCGACCGCTATGTGGAGACGTGGAAGGCGCTGGTGCGCCTGCAGCAGGAAGGACGGGCGACCTCGATCGGCGTGAGCAACTTCACGATCGCGCACCTCGAGCGCCTGCGCGACGAGACCGGCGTGCTGCCGTCCGTCAATCAGGTCGAGCTGCACCCGCGGTTCCCCCAGAACCAGCTGGCCGACTGGGATGCCGCGAACGGCATCGTCACCGAGTCGTGGGCGCCGCTCGCCCGTGGCGGCCTGCTCGACGAGCCTGTGCTCGCCCGAATCGCCGAGAAGTACGGCAAGACCCCGGCGCAGGTCGTGGTGCGCTGGCACCTCGACCGCGGGCTGGTGGTCTTCCCGAAGTCGGTGTCGCTCGACCGCATCCGCGAGAACGGCGACGTCTTCGATTTCACCCTGGATGCCGACGACCACGGGGCGATTGCGACCCTCGAGACCGGGGAGCGCACCGGCCGCGACCCCGCCCTCGACTGACCCCGATCAGACGTCGAGCCGCGCGAAGCGCGCGCGGAAGATCGTGAACACGCCGTAGGCGAGGAAGCCGAGACCCACCAGGGCGGCCAGGAGCGGGCCCCCCGATCACCACGAACACGATGCCCTGGGGGCCTCGGCCGCGATGCGCGCGATCCGCTTCCGTCCCGAGAGCCCGCGCGGGGCGACGGCCTGCAGCAGATGCCAGCCGCCCAAAGCGACCAGCCCCGCGGCGAGGGCCCACAGCCCCGAGGGGCAGCGCCGCCAGCGCCCGGAACGCGCCCGTCTGATCCGAGTCCTCCGCGGCGCCGAAGCCGACGGCGAGCACGAGCGCTCCGACGCGGAGATGCAGGATGCCGTTGGCCATGTAGCCCGCGCGGGCGGCGACGCGAAACGCGGGGTTCGCTTCGGCCTCCCGGGCGGCGGAGCGGGCGGAGGACGGCATCCCGGCACCGTATGCGCTCCCGCGTCGGAATCACAGCCGGTTGCGCGCGGCGTCCGAGGCGCTGTTTATCATGGCCTGATGCCCGCTCCCCGCCGCCCGTTCGTGCGACGGTGGAACGCCCTTCCCGCTCTGACGCGCAACGCGCCGCCGCGCGTTCTTCTCATCGTCGGCACCGTGGTGGTGCTGCTCGGGGCGCTGATCGTCTCGCGCCCGCTCACCTCGTCGCGCAGGGCTGCGCGCCGAGCCTGCGCGATTCCACCGCCACGCGCTGGGCCATACCCGCGCTCGAACAGGCGCTGAAGGCCGGGTGGGTCGTCATCGCCTCCGACTTCTCCGGCCAGGGGGCGCCCGGCGCCTACCCGTACCTCATCGGGAAGGGCGAGGCCCGCTCGTCGCTCGACGCGGTGCTGGCCACTGCCGAGCTCCGCAGCGATCTGACCCTGTCGCCCGACACCGTGGTGTGGGGGCATTCGCAGGGCGGGCACGCCGCCCTGTGGACCACCGCGATCGCCGAAGACTACGCGCCCGGCATCGACGTGCTGGGCACCGCGGTGGTCGCCCCCGTCGCCGACCCGCCCGCCCTTGCGCGGGAACTGCTGTCGGGACCGCCGAACGCCATGCTCTCGGTCATCACGTCGTGGGTGCTCGTCCCGTACTCCGAGACCTACGCCGACGTGCACCTCGACGACTACATCGCGGAGGGCTCGCGATCGATCGTGCTCGAGATGACGCAACGCTGTCCCACCGAGCCCGGCGTGGTCGTGTCGGTGCTCACCGCGCTCGGCGTCTCCGAGGATCGCCCGCTCTACAACGCCGACCTCACCGACGGAGCGCTCGGCCGCCGCCTCGCCGAGAACGCCATGACCGAACCCCTCAGCACGCCGATGCTCGTGGCATGGGGCGCCGACGACGAGGTCATCCCGCCCAGGCTCCAGCGCGAATACATCGACAAGCTCTGCGCCGAGGGGCAGCCCGTGCGGTGGGCGAGTTACGCGGGCTACGACCACCTGCGCCCGATCCTGCCGAAGTCGCGCTTCCTCCCCGTGCTGTTCGACTGGACGAAGAACCTCATCGAGGGCACGGAGCAGGTCGTCGACGGGTGCGGGCTGCGCTGACCGGCAATACGGCGTCCGGGTGAAGATCATGTGTCAAGGCCGTTGCCGTCTTGGCAGCGTGGTGCGCGAGTGATTACGGTCGTTAGGTGCCCGACCAAAGCTCAGAGCTCCGTCCGACTCACCCGCTGGCCATCGCGCCCGTCGTCGCCCCGGCGGCCTCGGTCGACGGCTTCACGAAACAGTTCCTGCAGAACCTGAACTTCGATCAGGGTGTGACGCTGTCGACGTCGGACGTCAACGACCAGTACCTGGCTCTGGCCTACACGGTTCGCGATTACCTGATGGCGCGCTGGTTCGACGACCGCGCGAATCAGAAGACGCAGCAGGCGAAGACGGTCTGCTACCTCTCGGCCGAGTACCTGCTGGGGCGCCAGCTCGACAACAACCTCCTCGCCGCGCGGCTGACCGACATCGCCACCGAGGCGCTCGCGCAGTGCGGCATCGACATCGACGACCTGCGTCAGGTCGAGATCGAGCCCGGTCTCGGCAACGGCGGTCTCGGCCGCCTCGCCGCGTGCTTCATCGACTCCCTCGCGACGATGAGCGTCCCCACAATCGGGTACGGCATCCGCTACGAGTACGGCATCTTCCGCCAGGCGTTCGCCGACGGACAGCAGATCGAGCAGCCCGACGCGTGGCTGCGGATGGGCTCGCCGTGGGACTTCGCCCACCCCGAGGCCGCGCAGACCATCTCGTTCGCAGGCTCCACCGAGACCTACGACGACGAGGGCGTCGAGCGCACCCGCTGGGTGCCCGAGTGGAACGTGCTCGCGGTGCCGTACAACATGATGGTCCCCGGCTATCACAACGGCCGCGTGAACACCCTGCGGCTGTGGCGCGCGGTGGCCACCAACGCCTTCGACCTGCACACCTTCAACTCCGGCGACTACGTCGAGTCCGTCCGCGCGCAGACCTTCGCCGAGAACATCTCCAAGGTGCTTTACCCCGAGGACTCCACGCCCCAGGGCAAAGAGCTGCGCCTGCAGCAGCAGTACTTCTTCGTCGCGGCATCCATCGCCGACTTCATCGAGAACGTCCTGCCCGACGACTTCGACCTCGAGAAGCTCCCCGAGCGCGTGATCTTCCAGCTCAACGACACGCACCCCGTCATCGGCGTGCCGGAGCTCATGCGCGTGCTCGTCGACGAGAAGAAGCTCGAGTGGGATGCCGCGTGGGCCATCACGCAGAAGTGCTTCGCGTACACATGTCACACGCTGCTGCCCGAGGCCCTCGAGGTCTGGTCGGTCGACCTGCTCGGTCGACTCCTCCCGCGCCATCTCGAGATCATCTACCGCATCAACGATGAGTTCCTCCTCGAGGTGCGTGAGCGTTTCGGCGACGACGAGATGCTCATCCGCAATATGTCGATCATCGGTGAGCACCCCTTCCGCTCCGTGCGCATGGCGTACCTCGCGACCGTCGCCGGCTCCAAGGTGAACGGCGTCGCCGAGCTGCACTCGCAGCTGCTGCGCGACAACGTGCTCAAGGACTTCGCCGCGATGTGGCCCGACAAGTTCACCAACGTCACCAACGGCGTCACGCCCCGCCGCTTCCTGCGCCTGGCCAACCCCGAGCTGTCGGCCCTCATCACCGAGGCGCTCGGCGCGGGCTGGACGGTCGACCTCGAGCGCCTCCGGGGTCTGGAAGCCCTGGCCGACGACGCCGATTTCCGCGAGCGCTTCGCCGCCGTGAAAGCCTCGAACAAGCGACGCCTCAGCCGTGTGCTCGAGGCGCGCGGAGAGGCCCCGCTCGACGACGGCCACATGCTCGACGTGATGATCAAGCGCCTGCACGAGTACAAGCGTCAGACGCTCAAGGTGCTGCACATCGTCAGCACGTACGAGGGGATCGTGTCGGGTCGCCTGGGTGTGGATGCCGTGCAGCCGCGCACCTTCCTGTTCGGCGCCAAGGCGGCTCCGGGTTACGGCATGGCCAAGCGCATCATCCACCTCATCAATGCCGTGGGCGAGGTGGTGAGCGCCGACGAGCGCGTCCAGGGCAAGCTGAAGGTGCTGTACCCGGCGAACTACAACGTGACCCTCGCCGAGAGCATCATCCCCGCCGCCGATCTGTCCGAGCAGATCTCGCTCGCCGGCAAAGAGGCGTCGGGAACCGGCAACATGAAGCTCGCCCTGAACGGTGCCCTCACGATCGGCACCGACGACGGAGCGAACGTCGAGATCCGCAAGCTGGTCGGCGACGACAACTTCTTCCTCTTCGGCATGAGCGAGCCCGAGGTCGAAGCCCTCTGGGCCGAGGGGTACCGCCCCGCCGACTTCTACCAGGAAGACGGCGAGCTGCGCCGCGCGATCGACCTCATCGCGTCCGGGGCCTTCTCGGACGGCGACCGCACCGTGTTCGAGCCGCTCGTGTCGAACCTGCTGTACGACGACAGGTTCATGGCGCTCGCCGACTTCCGGTCGTACCTCGACGCGCAGGATCGGGTCGACGCCGCGTACGCGGACCAGGACGGCTGGGTGCGCTCGGCGATCCTCAACGTCGCGCGCAGCGGGTACTTCTCGTCCGACCGCGCGATGCGCGACTACCTCGACCGGATCTGGCACGCCACACCGATCAGCTGAGCGGTCACGGATGCCGCGGCCCCGGCGCCGCGGCATCCGGTGTCCGTCGGGCGCATGGTGCCGACGGTGGGTCTTCGGCCGGGCACGGCGGTGCGGGCGAGTTCTGGTGGACGAGGATCCGGCGCGGGGGAGCGGTCCCCGCCGCGCGAGGCGTGGCAGCAGAACGACGAGGCGTGGCGGTGAGGGCCCTCGCGCGCGTGGTGAGCGGCGGCGAGGCTGGAAGACCTGACACAGGAGGCCCCATGCGCATCGCCGACTTTCCCATCCCCGACACGGCGGCCGCTCACGCCGCCCTCGACCTGGCGGACGAGTACCAGTCGGCGGCGATCACGGCCCACGGGGTGCGGTCGTGGCTGTGGGCGGAGGGATTCGCCCGCGTCGGGGGCCTCGACGGCATCGACCATGAGCTGCTGTACGTGTCCGCGGTGCTGCACGACATCGGCACCGTGGTCCCGTTCGACAATCACACGCTGTCGTACGAGGAGGCCGGGGGGCACGTCGCGATCGCGCTCACCGCGGGAGCGGGCTGGTCGCGGGACCGGCGCCGGCGTGCGCTCGAGGTGATCATCCGGCACAACTGGACCAGCGTCGACCCGCAGCTCGACGTGGAAGGCCATCTGCTGGAGATCGCGACGGGGCTCGACATCTCGGGGTCTCGCGCCGACGTGCTG
The DNA here is from genome assembly GCF_001476655.1 of Microbacterium testaceum. Taxonomy (GTDB): domain Bacteria; phylum Actinomycetota; class Actinomycetes; order Actinomycetales; family Microbacteriaceae; genus Microbacterium; species Microbacterium testaceum_C. The sequence goes on from NZ_LDRT01000046.1 coordinate 34,287, forward strand.
CCCGCAGACTTCGTGCGAGAGGTGCTGGCGACCCATCCGCGCGGCGAGCTGGCCGCGGAGTTCGGCGCCTGCGTCACCGATCAGGCGTCGCGGAAGCCGGAGACCGCGGCCCGACGGCTGGTCGACGGGGGAGTGCTCGCCAAACTGGCGGCGAACCCGTTGGAGGGCGTTGCGCGGTCCGGGGCCGGGCACAACTCCTGAGAATTCGACTCCGCCGCCGAGACGTCCCGCGTATTCTCGCGGTTCGTACCCCCTGTGCCGGACGTTCTTCCGGAGTTGTGCACGGCGGAGCACGCGCTCGGCGCGCCGCACCCGGGAAACGGCTGTGCGATGGTCTCCCTGCCGCTCCTCGAGTCGCGGGAGGCGGGGCATCCCGGGTATCGTTGTGGGGTTGTCGGCGCCGGTCGCGTCGACGAAAGCTGAACAACGGAGGGCCCTTGTGGACATCGATCTCGCACTTCTGAAGACGATCGAACGCGAGAAGGAGATCCCCTTCGACGAACTCGCGCGCATCATCGAGCAGGCGATCCTCACCGCCTACGCCAAGCACATCTCGCCCAGCGGCGAGATCCCCGCCGGCGCGCGGGCCGAGCTCGACCGGAAGACCGGGCACGTGGGGATCTTCACCCCCGTCACCGACGAAGAGGGCGCCGTCATCGGCGAAGAAGAACAGGCTCCCGACGACTTCGGCCGCATCGCCGCCTTCGCCGCGAAGCAGGTCATCAGCCAGCGTCTGCGCGACATCGCCGACGACGCGGTGCTGGGCGAGTTCCGCGGCAAAGAGGGCGACATCGTCGCCGGCGTGGTGCAGCAGGGGCCGAACCCCCGCATGGTGCACGTCGACCTCGGCACGGTCGAGGCGATCCTCCCGCCCGAGGAGCAGGTTCCCGGTGAGACGTACGCCCACGGCTCGCGCCTGCGCGTCTACGTCACGAGCGTGTCGAAGGGCAACAAGGGCCCTCAGATCACGGTGTCCCGGACGCACCCGGGACTCGTCCGCAAGCTGTTCGCCCTCGAGGTGCCCGAGATCGCCGCGGGTCTCGTCGAGATCGTGTCGCTGGCCCGCGAGGCCGGCCACCGCTCGAAGATCGCCGTCAAGGCCAACGACCCGACGGTCAACGCCAAGGGCGCCTGCATCGGCGAGCTCGGCCGCCGTGTGCGCGCGGTCACCGAAGAGCTCGCCGGCGAGAAGATCGACATCATCGACTACGACGCCGAGCTGCCCCGTTTCGTGGCGAACGCCCTGTCGCCGGCGAAGGTGACGTCGTCGTTCGTGCTGGACGCGTCGACCAAGGCCGTCCGCGCGCTGGTGCCCGACTACCAGCTGTCGCTCGCGATCGGCAAGGAGGGCCAGAACGCCCGCCTCGCCGCCAAGCTCACCGGCGCCAAGATCGACATCCAGCCCGACAGCATCCTCGAAGACAACTGATCGTCCGTCGTCTGCGTGAGCGCGAGGTGTAGGATGGGTCCCGTACGAACGTGCGTCGGATGCCGCGCACGCGCCCCCCGATCTTCGCTTCTGCGTGTGGTCGCGGACGGGTCGGTCCTCGTCAGAGACGAGCGAGCGGTCCTGCCCGGGCGGGGAGCGTGGGTGCACGAGACGGACGCGTGCGTGAGGAAAGCGCTCGCGCGTCGCGCCTTCGTACGAGCATTGCGTGTGTCAGGCCCGCTTGACACGCAGACCTTCGAATCAACCCTCCAGCGAAAAGGCTGAACGGCTATGGACACGAAGTGAACGGCTCGAAATGAGACCCGTCCGCAACTAACGGTCTGCCCTGTCCGGGGTAGGCCCTCAGACAGGAGAATTGTGGCAAAACCACGCGTGCACGAGATCGCTTCCGAGCTCGGCGTCGACAGCAAGGTCGCGCTCGCGAAGCTGAAGGAGCTCGGCGAGTTCGTCAAGAGCCCCTCATCCACCATCGAGCCCCCCGTGGCTCGTAAGCTCCGCGCCGCTCTCGCGGCCGAGAGCTCTTCCGGATCTTCGGATGCCAAGCC
>NZ_LDRT01000047.1 GCF_001476655.1 Microbacterium testaceum
GGCTGATGGCGGAGGTGGAGGGGCGGTCGAGAACAGCGGAGATCGACATGAGGATGAAGTCCTTGGGTGTGTGAACCCGGGCGTCGTCAGAAGCGGGGTTCGACGGGAGGTGAGGGCCGAAGGGCCGGTGCGCGGTGCCCGGACACGCGTGATCGACGCGTGACGAAGACGACCGGGGGACGATGTCGGCGTTCAGAAGCTCGAGATCGTCGGAGCGAGGGTCGCTGTTAGCGGCACATTCGACAACACATGACAACGCGGCCGGGCATCATGATGCCGGCAGTCCCGTTCGCCTCCCGGGCGGACAGAGAACGCGCATTGACAGTCATGGGGGGATTATGGCGTACGAAGTCGGATGACGTCAAATCGTCATCGGATGCCGCCCTCCGGGCATTCTGCTCAATCACGCGGGGTGAAAGTGCGAGCCGACCGTGCGTTCTGCGCTCCCGCGTCCCGGCCCTCGTGGCGGGCGTAGCCTCTCGTCATGGCTGATCTGCTTTTCGCCGACGACAAGGCCGCGTCCCGCTTCACCCTGCACCGGGGCGACGATCTGGTCTCCGTGCTCGATTACCGCGACGACGGACGCACCGTGGCTCTCACTCGCGCTTTCACCATTCCGACCTTCCGCGGACACGGGTACGCGGCCGTGATCACCGAGCGGGCGGTCGATGCGATCGAGGCCGCCGGAGACCGGCAGATCTCGCCCGTCTGCTGGTACGTGGGGGAGTGGTTCGAGGCGCACCCGGAGCGGGCCGGCATCCTGAAGCAGCGCGCCTGAGGAGCACGTACGCAGCACCGGTGCGGGCGTCAACCCCTGCCCCGTCGCTTCCGAGTCCGACGATGCTGGAGGCGTCGAAAGGGGAAGTCATGACCGACGACCGCGACCTGCCCGAAGGTGTCATCAACGCCGACCCGCCCGGTGGGTGGGAGAGCGGCGCCGTCGCCGACGGTGAGACCGCAGAGCAGAACGAGAACGCCAAGGGATCGTCGCGCCTGAACGACGCGGCTCCCTCGGACCCGATCGAGGGGGATGCCGCCAGCCAGGGCATCGACCCCGATATGAGTACGGAGGACTGACATGTCGGACGAGACCCGCGCCCCGGAACCCTCCGCCGGCCCCGACGGTGGTGCATCGCCCGCCGATTCGGTCGGCGGCGCTCTGCACGACGAGAGCAAGAGCGTCTCACGCCCCGGCGAGCAGTCGGAGCCGAGGATGGACACCCACCCCACCGACGACGAGGCCCGTATCGCCGGCGTCGTCGTCCAGACCCGCGCCGACGTGGGCGGCAAGAGCGACGAGCGCGTCGCCGACGTCCTGCGCCAGCGCTTCGCCGACATCGGCCTCGAGCTGGGCGACGACCGCATCCGCGCGCTCGCCGCCGAGGTCAACGGCTCCTGAGCACCCTCCGGTGACGCCCCGCTCGGTTCGCCTGAGCGGGGCGTCGTGGCGTCCGGACGGGGGATCCGCCCGCGCGTGTTCATGCGGCCGGGGCGTTTGCTGCGAGCCGATGTCGGAGGGGCGACGTACCGTGTCTGCATGCGCATCCTGCACACCTCCGACTGGCACATCGGGCGCTCGTTCCACGGGCACTCGACCCTCGACGCGCTCGCCGGCGTGCTCGACGTCCTCGTCGCGCAGGTGAGCGAGCACCGGGTCGACGTCGTCATCGTCGCTGGCGACGTGTTCGACTCGGCGACGCCATCTGCGGCGTGCTACCCGCTTCTGTCCCGCACTCTCGGGGCGATCGCCGACGCGGGCGCGCGAGTCGTGGTCACGAGCGGCAACCATGATTCCGCCGCCCGACTCGGTTTCCAGTCGGCGCTCCTCCGCCGCGAGATCTCGGTCATCACCGACCCGCTCTCGATCGGCACCCCGCTCACCGTCGACGACGAGAACGGACCGGTCCACATCTATGGCATCCCGTATCTCGAGCCCGCGATCGTGCGCCATGCATGGCCGGGGGTGGAGCTGCGAAGCCAGGCGCAGACGATGCGGCACGCGCTCGACCTCGTCCGGGCCGACCTCGCCGAGCGGGGCGGGCGATCCGTCGTCGCGGCGCACTGCTTCGCCGCGGGGGTCGAGGCCACGCCGGGGGTCGAGCGAGAGATCCGTCAGGGCGGTCTCGACGTCGTCCCCCTCCCCGCGTTCGACGGGCCCGACTACGTCGCCCTCGGGCACATCCACGGGCGCCAGCAGCTGTCCGATCGCGTGCGTTACGCGGGGGCGCCCCTGCATTACAGCTTCGGCGAGGCGGGCAAACCGCGCGGGTCGTGGCTGGTCGAGCTCGACGCCCAGGGGCTCTCGGCCGTGAGCTGGATCGATCTCCCCGTCCCTCGTCCTCTCGTCACGCTCCGCGCGCCGCTCGAGGAGCTCCTGAGCGACCCGGCGTTCGACGGACACGACGAGCACTGGGTGCGCGCCGAGTACACCGATGCCACCCCTCAGCCCGATCCGATGCGTCGGTTGCAGGCGCGCTTCCCGTGGTGCGCGACCGTCGTCCACGCACCCGCGACGACCCATCCCGACGACGGGATCGGTTACGCACGCCGAGTGCGCGCGGCGCGCGACGACGCCGAGATCATCGACGCGTTCCTCGCGCACGTGCGAGAGGGCGAAGGGGCCTCCGATGCGGAGCGCGAGCTGATCCGCGAGGTGCTCGACTCCCGTGCCCTGACCGAGGCCCGTTCATGAAGCTCCACCGGCTCGAGCTCGAGGGCTTCGGTCCGTTCCTCGACGAGCAGGTCGTCGACTTCGACGCGTTCGCCGACGACGGCATCTTCCTGATCACCGGGCGCACCGGGGCGGGCAAGTCGAGCGTGCTCGACGGCGTCTGCTACGCGCTCTACGGCGGCGTGCCGCGGTACGACGGAGCCGAGCGTCGGCTGCGCAGCGACCACTGCGGACCCGACGACCCCACGCGCGTGACCCTCGAGTTCAGCGCCGAGGGCGAGCGTTGGCGTGTGACGCGGTCACCGGAGTTCGAGCGCCCGAAGCGGCGTGGCGGCGGCACGACGAAAGAGCCGCACCGGGCCGTTCTGGAGGTGCGCACGGCCCAGGGATGGGAGGGCGTCGCCGCGCGCCCCGTCGACGTGGGGACCCGTCTCGATGAGATCCTCGGCCTGAGCCAGCAGCAGTTCCTCCAGGTCATCCTGTTGGCGCAGAACCGCTTCGCCCGCTTCCTCCTCGCGAAGAACGACGAGCGGCTCGGCCTGCTGCGCACCCTGTTCGGCACACGGTCGTTCGAGGACTACGCCGCGCAGCTCGACGACAGGCGCAAGCGCTCCGAGGCGCGTCTCGCCGCAGAGGGCGTCGAAGTCTCCACGCTGCTCGACGAGGCTGAGCGCCTGGCCGCCGAACTCGACGCCGACATACAGGCATCCGAGGCACGAGATGCCGGGGACTCGGACGCGGGGGCCGCCGTCCATGCCTCGGCGCCATGCGCACCGCTCTCGGTGAGCGAGCGCCTCGCACAGATCGTCCGCGCGGTCGACCGCGCGGACTACCGCGTCGAAACCCGTGCCCGCGAGCGCGATACCGCGGACACCCTGCTCGACACTGCTCTCGCGGCAGAACGTGACGCGCGAACGCTGCACGACCGTCAACTCGATCGGGTACGGCTCCGCGAGCAGCTCGCGACCCTCGAGTCCGACGCCGCGCGCATCGCCGGCGCTCGTGCCGAGGTCGCCGCCGCCGCCGAGGCCGAGGCCCTCCGCCCCGCGATCGACGCCGAGCGGCGGACGGCGACCGACCTCGCGATGGCGCAGCAACGTCTCGCCGCGGCGGTCGAGCAGGTCGAGTCCGCCGGCGAGGATGCGATCGAGGACCCCGAGACTCTCCGGCTCCGCGACGACGAGCTGACGGGCCTGCTCGCGCGATGCGAGGCGGCGCGGGCCGCGGAGACGGCTCTCGTCGCCGCGGACGCCGACGAGGCGCGGGCCGCGGCCCGCATCGCCACGCTCGAGATCGAGCGCGCCGCTCTCCTCGAGGGGCGCGCGAAGGTCCCCGAGTTGCTGCAGACGCTCGATGAGAAGCTCACCGTCCTGGCCGGCTCCGTCGCTCGGCGCGAGACGGCCGCGACGCGATGCGAGGAGACCCGCTCCCGCCTCGAGGCGGCCCGCCAGGCCGACGATCTGCTCGCTCAGCGCGAGCGGGCCGACATGGCGGCGCTCGTCCGGGGAGAGGACATGCGAAACGCGACCGACGCGTGGACAGCACTGCTGCGCCGCCGACTCGCCGGAGCCGCCGCCGAACTCGCTCACGATCTCGTCGACGGGGAGCCGTGCGCGGTGTGCGGGTCGCGCGAGCATCCGCATCCGGCGACAGGGAACGACGCCCCGGTCACCGACGAGCAACTCGCCGCGGCCGAGGAGCGCAAGAACACCGCCGTCGAAGAGGACCGTCTCGCCTCCGATGCGGCACGGATCGTCCGGGACGATTACGCCCTCGCTTCGGCGCGCGCCGGCGGTGAGAACGTCGAAACGCTGTCCGCCCGTCTCGCGGAAGCGGAGAAGGTGCTCGCGCAGGCGCGGGCCGACGAGTCCGAACACGAGCGCGTGCAAGAGGAACGTGCCCGCGCCGCAGCTCTCGACGCGCAGATCGCCGCCGAGATCGACGCACTCACCGCGGCTCTCGCGACAACCCGGCAAGACGAAGCGCTGGCGGGTCAGCGGGCCGAGTCGCTCCGGGGCGACGTCGAGACCGCGCGCGGAACATTCCCCACGGTCGCCGACCACTACGCCGACCTGGGTACTCGTCGCGCCGCCGTGCGGGCGCTGACGACCGCGAGACTCGGCATCTCCACCGCGGTCGCCGCGCACGAGGACGCGGCGGTCGATCTCGCCGATCTCGTGGGCCAGAGCCCGTTCGGCACCGCCGCAGACGTCGTCGCCGCCCTGCGTCCGGCTGTCGAGCGGCACCGCCTCGAGAGCATGATCGCCGCGCACGACGCCGCCGTGGCCTCGGCACGTCAGCGCCTGTTCGACCTCGAACTGCTGCTCGCCGACGCGCACGACGAGCCCCTCGACCTCGCTGCCTTCACCGCAGCCGTCGTGGCGGCGCGCGACGCCGTTCAACAGGCCGCCGCCGCCCACGCGTCGGCCCGTGATCTGGCGGATCGTCTGCGCGGTCTCGCCCACCGCGCCGACGCCGGGCACACGGCCGTGGCGACGCTCGCCGACGAGCACGCGGTCGTGGCGCGCTTGGCCGACACCCTCGCCGGCCGCGCGCCCAACACCCGCCGCATGACACTCGAGACGTTCGTCCTGGCCGCGGAGCTCGAAGAGATCGTCGCCGCGGCGAACCTGCGTCTCGAACAGATGTCATCCGGGCGCTACCGTCTTCAGCATACCGACGCCCTGGCGGCGCGGGGAGCAGCGAGCGGGCTCGGTCTCGAGGTGAGGGACGCCTTCACCGGTCAATGCCGCCCGCCGCACTCGCTCTCCGGCGGCGAGACCTTCCTCACCTCGCTCGCCCTCGCGCTCGGTCTGGCCGAGGTCGTCACCGCGCGGGCGGGCGGCATCCGTCTCGACACGTTGTTCATCGACGAGGGATTCGGGTCGCTCGACGACGACACCCTCGATCTCGCGATGCGCACGCTCGACGAGCTGCGTCAGGGAGGACGAACGGTCGGCGTCATCAGCCACGTCGCGTCGATGAAAGACCAGCTGCCGGCTCAGCTTCGCGTCGTCGCGACGCCGCGTGGTCCGAGCGTCATTTCGCAGGATGCCGCGCTGCAAGCTGTGTGAGCACCCCGCGGCACCGGTCCGCCTAGGCTGGAACCATGCGTAAGAGCACCCTCTGGACCATCCTCGGTGTCGTCGCTGCCGTCATCATCGCGTCGATCATCGTCAACCTCGTGTTCTCGCTGATCGCCTTCGTGTTCCGCCTCGCCGTGATCGCGGTGGTCGCCCTCATCGTCTTCTTGGTGCTGCGCGCCGTGTTCGCGCGGCGCGACGTCGACTGACGGTCGCACCAGGCGCAAGCCCGACCGCGGTGTCCGACGCCAGGAGTAGCGTCGGCTGCGATGTCTGATCACGCGTCTGCGGCCGACGCCGCTCATCCCCCCACTCGCGACATCGTGTTGTCGCCCAAGCACCGCTGGCGCGCCTACTGGGTCGCCGTGTCCGTCGCGGCTCTCACGATCCTCGACCTCACGAAGGTCAACGTCGCTCTTCCCTCGATCGAAACGGCGTTGAACGCCGGACCCACCGAACTCCAGCTCGTCGTCTCGGGCTACATCCTCACGTTCGGTCTCGTGCTCGTGCCGGCGGGTCGCCTGGGCGACCTGCGCTCGCGGCGCGTGCTGTTCCTCGTCGGGCTGTTGCTGTTCCTCGTCACGAGCCTCGCGTGCGCGCTCGCGCCCAACACCACGGTGCTGCTGGTCGCCCGCCTCCTGCAGGGCGTGGCCGCCGGCATCCAGATGCCGCAGGTGCTGGGTCTCGTCCAGCAGCTCTTCCAGGGCAAGGAGCGGGGTCGCGCCTTCGGGCTCTTCGGCGCGACCGTCGGTATCGCCACCGCGTTCGGTCCCACCCTCGGCGGACTGCTCATCGCGGTCGGGGGTGACACCGACGGATGGCGCCTGATCTTCTGGATCAACATCCCCCTCGTCGCGATCGTGATCGCCCTCGCCGCGTGGCTGCTGCCCGATACCCGCACGAAGTCCCGTCGACGGCTCGACCTCGATCCGGTGGGTGTGCTCCTCTTCGCGCTGACGATCCTCGCCCTGATGTGGCCTTTCCTCTTCACCACGGGGTCTCCGGGCGACGATCCGCGTCGCTGGTGGTTCCTCGTGGCATCCGTCGTCTTCGCCGCGATCTTCGTGTTCTGGGAGCGTCGCTACGCCGACCTCGGGCGCACGCCGCTCATGCCGTTCTCGATCTTCTCGCTGTCGTCGTATCGCAACGGCGTGCTCATCTCCACGGCGTACTTCTCCGCCATCCCCGCCATGTTCCTTCTGGGCACGCTGTTCCTGCAGGGCGGCCTCGGCCTCGAGCCCGTGTTCGCCGGGATGGTCACGATCGGCTTCGCCGTCGCCTCCGCGTGGAGCTCGTGGATCGGCGGGAACCTGGTCACCCGTCTCGGTCGCCCCCTCGTGGTCTGGGGGATCGTGGGCATGGTCGCCACCGCCGGCGGGCTCGTGCTCGTCGCCCTGTACACCTCGCCCGAGTGGACGCCGTGGGCCATGGCAGGTGTCATGGTCGTCGGGGGCTTCGCGGGCGGGCTCGTGATCTCGCCGAACCAGACGCTCATGCTCGCCGACATCCCCGTCTCGAGCGGGGGAGTGGCGGGCTCGGTGGGTCAGCTCGGCCAGCGCATCGGAACGGCCGTCGGCACGGCGATCGCCCTCGCGTTGTTCTATGCCACGATCTACCGCGAGCAAGGCGACATCGACACGGCCGTGGTGTACCACGACGCTTACGCGTCGGGCATGATCACCGTCGGGATCTTCCTCGCCCTCGCCCTGCTCGTCGGAGTGGCCGACCTCGCCGGGCGGGCCCGCTCGGGGTCTCAGACGCCGTAGCGCTCACGGAACTCTGCGCGCAGCTCGTGGCTGCACCGCTCGACCACGACGTCCCACAGTTCGGTCGCGCCGTCCTGCGCGCGGTCGGACACGGCCCGCAGGACGCTGATCGGTACCCCGAACTGCTGGGCGACCCAGATCAACGCGTAGGTCTCCATGTCGACGAGGCCCGCGCCGAGTCCGCGGATGAGGCGGACCGCTTCGGGGTCGTCGACGAAGTGGTCGCCCGTCGCGATGACGCGTCCCTCGTGGCCGGTCTCGACCCGGGTCGGCAGCGAGACGTGTTCCCCGAAGGTCCCGTCCAGTCCCTTCACGTCGTGCTGGATGGCCGCCGCGATGTCGTAGATGCCGCCTTCGATCGCGTCGTCGATCGCCCCTGCTGTTCCGACGACGACGATCTCCTCGTACTCGCCCTCGCAGAGCGCGCGCGTGAGCGCGTAGGCCGCGGGGATCTTTCCCACCCCGGTGAGCAAGCGCTCGAAACCGGGGATGTCGTCTTCGAAGGCGACGAGTTCGGATGCGTGGGCGGCGACGAGAAGCTTCACGCTCTCATTCTCCCCGATGCGGCGCCCCGGACCCGTCGTCGGCCCGAACGCCACGGCCCCGGGAGCGACACGCACCCGGGGCCGGACGGCGACGGTCAGTCCTGTGCGGCCTCGGACGCCTGCGACAGACGGGCGATCTCGTCGGCGCTGAGCTCGAGCGAGGTGCTGGCGAGCAGATCAGCGACCTGCTCGACCTTTGAGGCGCTTGCGATGGGCGCGACCACCGTGGGCTGGGCGCGAAGCCACGCGAGCGCCGTCGTCGCGATCGAGGCGCCGTGCGCCTGTCCGACTTCTTCGAGCGCGTCGATCAGGGCGATACCCGCGGGCGTTGCGAGCTTCGCTGCCCCCTCGGCACGCGGCGAGTCGCCCGTGGCATCCGGAGTCCGGTACTTGCCCGTGAGGAATCCGCTCGCGAGCGCGTAATACGGGACGAGCGACATGCCGTACTGCTCGGCGACGGGAACGATGTCGCGCTCGACCTCGGTGCGGTGCACGAGGTTGTAGTGCGGTTGGACGGCGACGGGGAGGTCGACGCCTGCGGCCTCGGCGAGCGAGATCCATTCGCGGATGCGGGCGCCGGTGTAGTTCGAGACGGCCACATAGCGGACGAGACCGTCGGCGACGAGATCCGCGAAGCCGGCGACCGTCTCTTCGAGCGGCGTCTCGGCGTCGTCGAAATGCGCGTAGTACAGGTCGATGGAGTCGACACCGAGGCGCTGGAGCGAGGCCTCTGCCGCGGCGCGGATGTTCTTCGCGCGGAGCCCCCGGAACTCGGGGTGCTGGCTGACCTTCGTCGCGACCACGACGTTCTCCGGCTTGCGGGAGGAGAGCCACTCGCCGATCAGCGTCTCACTCTCGCCGCCCGAGTTGCCGGGCACCCACGCGCTGTAGGCATCGGCGGTGTCGATGAAGTTGCCGCCGCCGGCGTGGAAGGCGTCGAGGACGGCGAACGAGGTGTCGCGATCAGCCGTCCAGCCGAAGACGTTCCCGCCGAGCGAGAGGGGGACGATGTCGAGGTCACTGCGACCGATGCGCGTCATGAGAGCCCTTCCGTTGAGGTGTGGTTCCTCAAGGTCAACCACGAACCTCCGCGCGCATTCCCGCGGCACGCGCGCTGCCGTGACATCCGCGGATGTCCGCGGGGCATTCGACGGGCGGGTGGACGGCCGAGGTCGGCGACGGACGGTGGCGGGGTGCGGGTCAGGAGCCCCCGGACAGGATGCCGATGAGCCCGCTGATCAGGAACCAGAGGCCGATACCCGCGCCGGCGATCCAGATGACGACCGTTCCGGCCGGGTACTTCTTCTTCTCGCCCGGGTTCTTCTCGCCCGGGTTCTTCTTCCCCGGCTCGTCGCCCGTCGGGCTCTCGGGCGCGGTCATGAACGCACCATGGTGATGATCGAGGTGATGAGCACGGCGAGACCTCCGATGGCGGCGATGGCGGCGATGATGGGCCCCCCGCCCGACAGGAAAGCGACGACGCCGAGAGCGATGAACAGTACACCCAGCACGATGCCGACCACTTGATACACGCGATATCGCGACGTACCGTGCCGGACTTCCTGTTCGCTCACATCGACCCCCTGGCCTCCAATCTAGCGAAATCCTGGGTGTCTCCTGAGACGGTCGGCGCACGATCACATCTCGATCCGAGCACGTTCTGAGGGGCGTAGCGTAAGCGCATGGTCCGCCCCGTTCCCGATCCCATCCGTCCCGGCCAGGAATCCGTCTGGGACTATCCCCGGCCGCCGCGCGTCGAACGCGTCCGGAAGAGGGCGCAGATCGACTTCGGCGGGGTGCGCATCGTCGACACCGACGACGTCATCCGCGTGCTCGAGACGAGTCACCCGCCGGTCTACTACCTGCCGATCGCCGCGTTCGGCGACGCCCTGACGCTCGGTGAGGGCGCGTCCTTCTGCGAGTTCAAGGGCGGGGCCCGCTACTTCGACGTGCACGGCGGCGGGGGAGCGGTCGCGCCGCGCGCCGCCTGGAACTATCCGAGCCCGATGCCCGGGTATGAGGTGCTCGCCGACCGTGTCGCCGTGTACGCCGGTCCCATGGACCGCGTCGTCTTGGGCGGTGAGACCGTCGAGCCGCAGCCGGGCGGATTCTACGGTGGCTGGGTCACGAGCGATCTCGCCGGCCCGTTCAAGGGCGTGCCGGGGTCGATGGGCTGGTGAGCCCGCGGCGGTCCGTGCGCCGGGCACGCCGGGGGGACCGCCGCGCCCGGTCGATCGCGATGACCGCGGTCAGGGGTGGAACGCCTGGGGCACCGCTGCGTGCAGGTCGGCCAGCCAGACGCGCGCATTCCCGTCCGAGGGCGCGCGCCAATCTCCGCGCGGCGACAGCGAGCCCGCCGGCGAGACCTTCGGCCCGTTCGGGATGGCCGTGCGCTTGAACTGTGCGAAACCGAAGAAACGCTGCAGGAACACCTCGAGCCACCTCACCACGGTGACGAGATCGTAGGAAGGACGTTCGCCTTCGGGATAACCCGGCGGCCAGGTCCCGGCATCCGGATCCGACCAGGCGTGCGCGGCGAGGAAGGCGATCTTCGACGGGCGGAATCCGAACCTCAGCACGTGATAAAGCGTGAAGTCGTGCAGATTGTAGGGGCCGATCCGGTCTTCGGTGGACTGCATTCGACCGTCTTGACCGGCGGGCACGAGCTCGGGGCTGATCTCGGTGTCGAGCACCGCCTGCAACACTTCGACGGTGTCGGAACTCAGCTCTCCGGAGGAGATGACCCACCGGATGACGTGCTGGATGAGAGTCTTCGGAACCCCGGGGTTCACCGAATAGTGGCTCATCTGGTCGCCCACGCCGTACGTCGACCAGCCGAGAGCGATCTCGGACAGGTCGCCCGTTCCGACCACGATTCCGCCGTTCTGGTTCGCGAGACGGAACAGGTAGTCGGTGCGCAGACCCGCCTGCACGTTCTCGAACGTGACATCGTGCACGGGCTCGCCGGCGGCGAAGGGGTGTCCCATGCGAGCGAGCATCTCCGTCGCCGCCGGCCGGATGTCGATCTCTTCGATCGAGGCGCCGACGGCCTCGGCCAGGGCGATCGCGTTGCGTTTGGTCTTCTCGCTCGTCGCGAAGCCGGGGAGCGTGTACGTCAGGATGTCGCTGCGCGGCCGCCCCATGCGGTCCATCGCGCGGGCGATGACGAGCAGGGCGTGGGTCGAGTCGAGACCGCCGCTGACCCCCAGGACCGGTTTGGGATTGCCGATCGCCTGGAGCCGCTGGACGAGCCCCGACACCTGGATGTTGAAGGCTTCGTAGCAGTCCTGCGCGAGGCGCGCGGGATCGTCGGGGACGAAGGGGAAGCGGTCCAGCGCGCGGCGCAGACCGATGTCGGTCGCCGGCGGGGCCAGCTCGAAAGTGACCGTGCGGAATGCCGGGGCGGTCGTCCGGCGGTTGTCGTCGAACGTGCCCTGACGGATACGGTCCTGCCGCAGGCGGTCGAGGTCGACGTCGGCGACGCTGCGGCGAGGGCCGTCCGGGAAACGTTCGGTCGTGTCGAGGAGCTGCCCACCCTCGTAGATCATCGTCTGGCCGTCCCACGAGACGTCGTTCGTCGACTCGCCCTGGCCGGCCGCGGCGTACGCATACGCGGCGAGGCACCGCATGGACTGCGACTGCGACAGCAGGTTCCGATCGTCGGCGCGCCCGATCGTGATCGGGCTGCCGGAGAGGTTCGCCAGGACGGTGGCGCCCGCGAGCGCCGCCCCCGATGACGGCGGGATCGGCACCCACACGTCTTCGCAGACCTCGGCATGCACGATGAGCCCGGGCACATCGACGGCGTCGAAGAGCAGGTCGGGGCCGAACGGCACGGTCTCGCCCGCGACCCGGATGTACTGTCCGGCCTGATCGTCGCCGCGGGCGTACCAGCGGGACTCGTAGAACTCGCGATACGTCGGCAGATACGCCTTCGGGGCGACCCCGAGCACGCGCCCGCGATGGATGACCACGGCGCAGTTGAAGAGGCGGTTGCCGTGCCGCAGTGGCGCGCCCACGAGCAGCACGGGGAGAAGATCGACGGATGCCGCGACGAGGCGCTCGAGGGCCGTCTCGACCGCATCGAGCAGGGGATCCTGCAGGACCAGGTCGTCGATCGCGTACCCGGTGAGGCAGAGCTCGGGGAAGACGGCCACGGCGACGCCCTCGGCATCGCACGCACGAGCGGACTCGAGGACGGCGTCGGCGTTGGCGGCGGGGTCGGCGACCGCGACGGGGATCGTGCACGCGGCGACGCGCGCGAACCCGTGCCGGTAGACGCTCTCGAACGGCAGGTCGGTGATCACCCCTCCAGTCTGGCAGGCCCCTCCGACATCGCGGCTTCCGGATCGTCCCCGGGGACGGGCCTGTGGACAGCCGGCGGGCGATGTCGGGGGTCGCGGTTAGCGTGGAGGCATGCGGTACATCGAGCGCGACGCGCGCATCGTCTGGAGCGCCAGCGACCTCAAGGCTGCGGCCGAGTGCGAGTTCGCCTGGCTGCGCGCCATCGACGCGAAGATCGGGCGCATCGCCGCCGTCGACGATCCCGAAGACGCCACCCTCGAGCGGGCCGCGCGCCTCGGGACGGCGCACGAGCTGCGCGTGCTCGATGAGTACCGTGGGCGTCTCGGGGCGGCGGTGCGCGAGATCCCCGCCGCGCGCTCCTCCGACGCCGACGCGCTCGCCACGGCGGTGCACCTCACCGACGCGGCTCTCGCCGACCCGTCGGCCGAGGTCGTCTACCAGGCCGCTTTCGCGACCGACGAGTTCGTCGGCTTCGCCGACTTCCTCGTGCGTGAGCCCGAGGTGCGATCCGACGGCACGCGCCCCTGGATCGTGCAGGACAGCAAGCTCGCCCGCCGCGCCCGCGTCACCGCCCTCATGCAGTTGGCGGCCTACGTCGCGCAGCTCGACCGGCTGGGCGTTCCGCGTTCCGACGAGGTGCAGCTGCTCCTCGGCGACGGTACGACCAGCACGCACCGCGTCGACGACATCCTCCCGGTCTTCGAGCTCCGCCGCGAGCGGCTGCGGGCGCTCATCGCCGACCGTCGCGTCGAGCTCGGCGTCGCCGGTCCTGTGATCGGCTGGGGTGACGCGCGCGGCGACCTCGACGTCGTGGCGTGCGGGCGGTGCGCGACGTGCGAACTCGAGGTCGTGGCCCACCGAGATCTGTTGCTCGTCGCCGGCATGCGCCCCGTGCAGCGCGATCGGCTGCGAGCGGGCGGCATCCAGACGATCGACGAGCTCGCCCACGCGTCCGCCGCGCCCCCGGCGATGAGCGCCGACACGTTCGCGTCGCTGCGCACCCAGGCGCGGCTGCAGCTCGACAGCCCCGCGGGCGTGCCGACCGACGAGGCACCCGAGCACGCGGTGCCCACGTTCGAGGTCGTGGCACCTGCGTCGCTGGGGGTGCTGCCCCGCCCCGATCACGGCGACCTCTTCTTCGACTTCGAGGGCGACCCGCTCTACACCGAGGGGGTCGGCGAGCAGTGGGGCATCGACTACCTCTTCGGCTGGGTCGACACCCGTGAGACCTACGGCGCGATCTGGGCGCATACGTTCGACGAGGAGCGCGTCGCCCTCGAGCGCTTCCTCGACATGGTGGCGTTGCGTCGACAGCAGTACCCCGGCATGCACATCTACCACTACGCCCCGTACGAGCCCACGCATCTTCTGACGATGGCCGCGCGATACGGCGTGCGCGAGGCCGACGTCGACCGGCTGTTGCGCGACGGCGTGTTCGTCGACCTCTACCCCGTCGTGCGACGGGCGCTCCGCGTGGGATCGCGGTCCTACTCGATCAAGAAGCTCGAGCCGCTGTACATGGGCGATGAGGTGCGCACGAGCGATGTCCAGCGCGGTGACGACTCGATCGTGAAGTACGTCGAGGCGCGCGAGCTCGCAGCCGATGGCGACGCCGACGCGGCGCAGCGCGTCCTCGACGACCTGGCCGACTACAACCGCTACGACTGCGTATCGACCCGACGTCTGCGCGACTGGCTCGTCGACCGGGCGCGCGAGGCCGGTGCCGTCCCGGCCCGGGGAGCGGAGCCCGACGAACAGGCGTACGAGCCGTCTGCGCGCGCGACGGCCCTGCAGCGGTGGGCGGCCGACGCCGCCGATCCCGACGCGACCGCTCTACGGCTCGCCGCGGCCGCGATCGACTATTACCCGCGCGAAGAGAAGACCTATTGGGCGACGCACTTCCTTCGCTTGCGTGAACCGGTGTCCGTGTGGGAAGAGTCCCGTGACGTCGTCGTGGTCGACGCCACCCGCTCGCGCGTCGTGACCGATTGGCACATCCCCGAGTCGGGGCGTGGCTCCGAACGTCGCCTGGTCGAGCTGCACGGCGAGCTCGCTCCCGGTACGCGGCTGACCCCGGATGCCGAACCCTTCGCGGTCTACGACCTTCCGGCGCCCTTCCCCCTCGACACACGCCCACGGTGGATCCACGGCGCTCGCCGGGTGACGGTGCGAGAGGTCCTCGATGACGGCGCCATCGTGGAGGAGATCGCGGCGGACGGGGTCACCTGGGACGACTTGCCGCTCGCGCTCACCCCTCCGGCTCCGCCCCGCGCCGGGAACCAGCAGAAGGCGATAGACGCGTGGGCCGATGCCGTTCTGGCATCCGCGCCGGCGATCCCCGCCGGCCCGGCGGCAGACATCTTGCGCCGCGTTCCCCCGCGGACCCGCACGGGGACCCTCGCCCCCGTCACCGCTCTCGACGGGCGACCCGGTGACGACGAGGTCACGGCGATCTCTCGGAGCGTCGCCGACCTCGAGCACAGCTACCTCGCTGTTCAGGGGCCTCCGGGTACCGGCAAGACCTACGTGGGGTCGCACGTCATCGCCCGCCTCGTCGCCGAGCGCGGATATCGCGTCGGAGTCGTCGCGCAGTCGCACGCGACGATCGAGCACATGCTCGACCAGGTCATCGCGGCCGGGGTCCCGGCATCCCGCGTCGGCAAGGCCCCGAAAGACCCGAGCGCCCCGCACGCCTTCACGGTGCTGCCCAAGAACGGGGTGGCCGCCTTCACGGCGGAGAACGCGGCGCACGGCTTCGTCGTGGGCGGCACCGCGTGGGACTTCAGTCACGAGACGCGTGTCCCGCGCGGCAGCCTCGACCTGCTCGTCATCGACGAAGCGGGGCAGTTCTCGCTCGCGTCGACCATCGCGGTCTCGCTCTCGGCACAGCGGCTCCTGCTGCTCGGCGACCCTCAGCAGCTCCCGCAGGTGAGCCAGGGCACGCACCCCGAACCGGTCGACACCTCGGCGCTGGGCTGGATCATCGACGGGGCCGAGGTCGTCCCGCCCGAGCTCGGTTACTTCCTCGCGCGCACGCGGCGTATGCACCCGGCGGTGGCGGGGCCGGTCTCGCGTCTGTCATACGAGGGCCGCCTCGCCGCGCACCCCTCGACTGCCCTGCGCCGGCTCGAGGGGGTCGATCCCGGCGTGCACGTGGTCCCGGTGCGGCACCGTGGCAACGCGACGCGCTCCGACGAGGAGGCGGCCGAGGTCGCGGGCCTCGTCCGCGACCTGGTCGGGCGCGAATGGACCGGTGCCGAGGGAGGCGCGGGCGATTCCGCCACGGTCCACGAGCCGCGACCGTTGCGCGCCGACGACATCATCGTCATCACGCCGTACAACGCCCAGCAGGTCGCGGTCGAAGAGGCTCTCGAGGCGGCGGGCTTCTCCGACGTGCCGGTGGGAACCGTCGACCGCTTCCAGGGCAAAGAAGCCGTGGTCGCGATTCTGACCCTCGCCGCGTCGTCGGGGCGGGAAGCGCCGCGCGGGCTCGAGTTCCTCCTGCTGCGCAACCGCATCAACGTCGCGATCTCCCGCGCGATGCAGGCGGCGTACGTCGTGTACTCCGAGTCGCTGCTCGACGACCTGCCGCGCACGCCCGAGGGGGTGGCCCGGTTGAGTGCTTTCGCACGCCTGGTCGCCGAGACCGGCTGAGGCCCCCGGGAGCGCCGCGCGCGGAGAGGTCCCGCGGGAGCGCCGCGCGCGGAGAGATCCCGCGGGCGCACCGCGCCCCAAGAGGTCCCCCGGGAGCACCGCGCCCCGAGCGCCGCCGCGGGAACCACACGGCCGAGCGGCTGCGGCGAAGACGATGTGTCAGGCGGTGCCGTACAGGCGGTCGCCGGCGTCGCCCAGACCGGGGACGATGTAGCCCTTCTCGTTGAGTCGCTCGTCGAGAGCGCCCAGGACGAGGGTGACGTCGTGGCCCTCGACCTGCTTCTCGATGGCGGCGACACCCTCGGGGGCCCCGAGCAGGCAGATCGCGGTGACGTCCTGCGCGCCACGGGCGAACAGGAAGTTGATCGCCGCGCCGAGCGAGCCGCCGGTGGCGAGCATCGGGTCGAGCACGAAGCACTGGCGGTCGCTGAGATCGTCGGGCAGGCGCTCGGCGTACGTGGTGGGCTGGAACGTCTCTTCGTCGCGGACCATGCCGAGGAAGCCGACCTCGGCGGTGGGGAGGAGCTTCACCATGCCCTCGAGCATGCCGAGACCGGCCCGCAGGATGGGGACGACGATGGGACGCGGCTCGCTGATCTTGACGCCCTCGGTCACGGTGACCGGCGTCTTGATCTCGATCGTCTCGACCCGGACGTTGCGCGTGGCCTCGTAGGCCAGCAGGGTCACGAGCTCCTCGGTGAGCTGCCGGAAGACCGGTGACGAGGTCTGCTCATCGCGCAGCACGGTCAGCTTGTGGGTGATGAGCGGGTGATCGGCGACGTGGACACGCATAGGCTCAAGGCTAGTCGCTCGATCTCGACGACTCCGCCGGAAATTTCGGAAGCGCCCGTGATCCCCACCCCCCTCGACCTCACCGCCATGCGCCGCGCGCTGGTCCTGGCCGACGCCGCCGCGGCGGAGGGCGACGTGCCCGTCGGAGCCGTCGTGGTCGACGCGTCCGGGACGATCCGGGGCGAAGGCCGCAACCTCCGCGAGGCCACCCACGACCCCACCGCCCACGCCGAGGTCGTCGCCCTTCGCCGGGCGGCCGAGTCCCTCGGCTCGTGGCATCTCGCCGGGTGCACGCTCGTGGTCACTCTCGAGCCGTGCATCATGTGCGCCGGCGCCGTGCTGCAGGCACGCCTTCCGCGCGTCGTGTTCGGGGCGTGGGATGCCAAGGCCGGGGCCGCCGGGTCGATGTACGACGTCCTGCGTGATCGGCGTCTGCCGCACCGGGTCGAGGTGGTCGGCGGGGTCGCCGAGGGAGAGGCATCCGCTCGCCTCCAGGCGTTCTTCGACGTCCGACGCGACGGAGACTGACCGCCGGGCGCGTGCCGGCGCCTCGGAGCACGCGCCGGGGATCCGAGCGCTCGCCGACGCGGGGCGCGGGCGTCAGCGCGGAAGGTGGGGGACGACCTCGATGCCGAGCTGATCGGCGTGGTCGACGTCGCGCAGGTCCATCAGCTGGAAGTACACCCGGCTCGCGCCGAGATCGCGCAGACGACCGACCTTCTCGATGACCTGGCCCGGGGTGCCGATGATGTTCGCGCCGTTGTCGAACTGCTCACGGGTCTGGCCGATCGCGGCGAGCCGACGCTCGATCTCGGCCTCATCCGTTCCGACGATCGTGGGAAGAGCGACCGACATCTTCAGCGTGGCGGGATCACGCCCGATGCCTTCGCACGCGGCTCGTACGTTGTCGAACTTCTGAGCGACGACGTCCTCGGGTACGAAGCCGATGTTGAACTCCGTCGCGTAGCGCGCCGCGAGCGCCGGCGTGCGCTTCGGCCCGCCGCCGCCGACGATAACCGGCATGCGCTCCTGTACCGGCTTCGGCAGTGCGGGCGCCGCGTCGAGGGTGTAGTGCTCACCCTCGAACGAGAAGGTCTCGGCATCCGGGGTCTGCCAGAGGCCGGTGACGATCGCGAGCTGCTCCTCGAGAAGATCGAACCGCTTGGCCGGGAACGGGATGCCGTAGGCCTCGTGCTCGCGCTCGAACCAGCCCGTCCCCAACCCGAGCTCGGCGCGCCCGCCCGACATCGCGTCGACCTGCGCGACCTGGATCGCGAGGATCCCCGGAACGCGGTAGGTCACGGAGGAGACGAGGGTGCCGAGCCGGATGCGCGAGGTCTCGCGCGCGAGTCCGGCCAGGGTCGTCCACGCGTCGGTCGGTCCGGGACGCGGGTCGCCCTCGCCCATGCGCAGGTAGTGGTCCGAGCGGAAGAACCCGTCGAGACCGTGCGTCTCCGCGGACCGCGCGAAGGCGAGCTGGTCGTCGTAGGAGAAGCCCTGCTGGGGTTCGGTGAACAGGCAGTATTCCACGATGGCCTTTCGGGCGGGGCGGGGCCTGTCTCTTATACACCTGTGACGCTGCCGACGA
>NZ_LDRT01000048.1 GCF_001476655.1 Microbacterium testaceum
GGGTCAGCGGCGCAGGCGCTCGACCAACACCCCTCCGGCCCGGCGGAGCCAACGCGACGGGTCGCGTCGGGCGTCGACGCTGGAGCCGGCGAGGTCGGTGAGCGACACGACCTCCGCGAAGCCGGACGTATCGGCGTCCGTCGACACCTGACCGGCGACCAGAGCCACGGGGACTCCGGCCTCGGCGGCGGCGTCCCGCACGAACTGCGCGACCTTCCCGCGCGCGGACTGCCCGTCGAAACGCCCCTCGCCGGTGACGACGAGGTCCGCCCCGGCGATCGCCGGGCCGAGTCCCACGCGTTCGGCCACGGCGCCTGCTCCCGACCGCATCACGCCGCCCCACCCCGAGAGAGCGAAGCCCGCCCCTCCGGCGGCACCGGCCCCCGGCGCGTCCGGTCGGGCGGCGGGCAGCGCACGCGAGAGGAGCGCCGCGAAGGCGTGGAGGTCGCCGTCGACGCGCCGACACTCGGCGTCGGTGAACCCCTTCTGCGGCCCGAACACCCGCGCAGCGCCGGTCTCTCCCGTGAGAGGACTGCGCACGTCGCAGAGCACGCTCACCCCGCCCGCCGGAAGCGCCCGCAGGCGGGACACGTCCACCGTGGCGACGGAGCGGAGCCCGCGTGCCCCCGGGGCGACCGGCCGACCCACCGCGTCGAGGAAGCGCGCCCCGAGCGCTGTCAGCAGTCCCGTTCCGGCATCCGTGCTCGCCGACGACCCGATGCCGACGAGGAGCCGCTCGACCCCGTGGTCGAGGGCGTCCGCGATGGCCTGCCCCACGCCGATCGTGTGGGCGTCCCACGGGCGGAGCGTCCCGGCGAGAAGCTCGATTCCGCTCACCGCGGCCAGCTCGACGACGCCGGTGCGATCGGGGAGCTCGACCCACGATGCGTGCGTGGGGCCGGCGGGTCCCTCGACGACCAGCGGGTGGCGCACGGCGCCGGCCGTGGCGCTGAGGAAGGCTGCGAGCGTGCCCTCGCCGCCGTCCGCCATCGGGCGCGCCACGGTCTCGATCGAGGGGTCCGCGCGTCGCAGTCCCTCGGCGAGCGCGCGGACCACCTCCTCCGCTGTCGCGGAACCCTTGAAGCTATCGGGGGCGAGGACCACCCTCACGCGGTGGTCCCGCGACGACCGGCTGAAACCGGAGCGCGGCGCAGGTGCGGGGCGACGACGTCCTGGAAGGCACGCGCGGTCTCGGCCAGGACGACCTTCGGGTCCCGCGCCCAGATGTCGGCGTGGAAGATCTCGACCTCGATGTCGCGGTCGTACCCCGTCGCCTCGACGGCGCGCGTGAGAACGGCGAAGTCGATCACGCCGTCGCCGGGGTAGTGGCGGCTGAGGAGCACGTCCGCGGCGAGGGGGGTCTTCCAGTCGCACACCTGGTACGTGGCGATGCGCCCCTCGCGTCCCGCCCGCTCGATCGCTGAGATCGCCCCCGGATCCCAGAACACGTGGAACGTGTCGACCGTGACACCCACCTCGTTCGCCGCGAAGGGCTCCGCGAGATCGAGGGCCTGGGAGAGGGTCGACACGACGCAGCGGTCGGTCGCGTACAGGGGGTGAAGCGGCTCGATCGCGAGGGTGACGCCGGCACCCCGGGCGTGCGGGACCAGGTCGCCGATCGCGTCGCGCACCCGCTCACGGGTCCCCGCGAGGTCGCGAGATCCCGGGGGGAGTCCACCGGCCACGATCACGAGCGTCGGCGTCGAGCCGGGCGCTCCCGCCGCGGCCAGCTCCGCCGTCTCGTCGATCGCGCGGCGGTTGTCGTCGAGCGATCCCGTTCCGGTGAAGAAGCCCGCGCGACACGACGTGGTGACGCGCAGTCCCGAGTCTTCCAACATCGCGCACGCGGTCGCGAGGCCGACCTCGGCCACGGGCTCGCGCCACAGGCCGATCGCCTCGTACCCCGCCGCGACCGTCAGGTCCAGCGCGGTGCGGAGGTCGGTGTGCTTGATGGTCGCCTGGTTGATCGACAGGCGCGGGTGCGCCCTCACGCGTCCACCCCGTTCACGCGCAGAAGGGCGTGCCAGCGCGATGCCGCCCGCTCGGGGTCCTCAAGGACGTTCGCCGTGTTCGCCAGCTCGACGATCCGCGACAGGTGGGGGAGGCTCCGGGCGGAGTGAAGGCCACCGACCATCTGGAACGCCGGTTGGTGTCCGTTGAGCCACGACAGGAACGCCACTCCCGTCTTGTAGAAGTGCGTCGGGGTCGCGAACAGGTGCCGGCTCAACGGTGTGGTGGGATCCAGCGCGGCACGGTACGACGCGTGGTCGCCGGCGTCGAGGGCTCGGATCGCCGCGGAGGCGGCGGGGGCGACGGCGGCGAACGCGCCGAGGAGGGCATCGGAATGGGTGCGGGTGCTCCCCGGCGTCGGCTCGGTGTCGTCGAGCAGGTCGACGTAGTGGAAGTCGTCGCCCGTGAACATCCGGACGCCCTCCGGCAACCGCGCGCGGACCCACCGCTCGGCCTCGGCGTCGAGCAGGCTCATCTTGACCCCGGCGACGCGGTCGACGTTCTCCGCGATGATGTCGAGCAGCGTGGTCGCCGCGTCCTCTCCGCGCGTCGAACCGAAGTACCCCGCCAGCTCCTGATCGAACGCCTCCCCGAGCCAGTGCAGCACGACCGGACGCGACGCGCGGCTCAACACCTCGCGGTACACCAGGCGGTAGTCGTCCGCCGAGGTGGCGGTGCGCGCGAGATGACGGGATGCCATGAGCACGGCATCCGCTCCCTGTTCCTCCGCGAACTCGAGCTGCCAGACGTAGGCGTCGACGATCTGCGAGAGGGACGCGCTCGGGGCCTCGAGGTGATCGGTGTTGACCCCCACGACCAGCGAGCCGCCTTCCTCGCGGGCGACCTCCGCGGACCGAGCGATCAGCTCGCGGGTCGCGGGGGTGTCGAGCCCCATGTTGCGTTGTGCGGTGTCCATCGCATCAGCGACACCGAGGCCCCACGAGAAGAGGAAGCGACGAAAGTCCAGCGTCGCGTCCCAGTCGATGCGGGCGGGCACGCCGGGGGTGTTGTCCGCCCACGCGAGAGGGACGACGTGCGCGGCCGCGTACACGACCCGGCTGCGGAGGGGAGAGGTGGGCCGCCGCCAGGACGGCGCGGGGCGCAGCTCGGTCGCGGTCAGTCGGCCATCCGGACCGAGCAGGCGAAGGCCGGTCATCGGGCGACACCACCGGGCACCGCGGTCAGCGTCTCCAGCGCGATCTTCCGCCCCTCGCGGCTCGAGCGAAGGCCCGCCTCGGCCAGCTGCACACCGCGCGCGCCGGCGAGGAGGTCGAACGCGTAGGGCGTCTCCTGGACGTACGACACGAGGAAGTCCTGCCACTGCTGACGGAAGCCGTTGAGGAACACGTCGTTGTCGGGCACGCGCTGCCAATCGGCGGCGTAGTCGTGCGCGTCCTCGAGGTCGGGGTTCCACACGGGCTTGGGCGTGGCGCCCCGCGGCTGGATCTCGGCACCGAACAGACCGACGACGGCGGAGCCGTGGGTTCCGTCCACGTGGAACTCGACCAGTTCGTCGCGGTGGACGCGGACGGTCCAGGAGGAGTTGATCTGCGCGATGACCCCGCCCTCGAGCTCGAA
This sequence comes from Microbacterium testaceum, assembly GCF_001476655.1. GTDB lineage: Bacteria > Actinomycetota > Actinomycetes > Actinomycetales > Microbacteriaceae > Microbacterium > Microbacterium testaceum_C. Next base: position 3,589 of record NZ_LDRT01000048.1, read on the forward strand.
GATGCCGTAGGCCGCGTCCTCGGCGGTGGCCGTGTAGTGGTCCCCCGACTCGTCCCAGCGGTCGGGGATGTGCGTGGCGGCTTCCGCGTACACGCTGCGCACGGGGCCGAACAGGTTCTCCAGCACGTAGTTCCAGTGCGGGAACATGTCGACGATGATGCCGCCGCCGTCCTCGGCGCGGTAGTTCCAGCTCGGGCGCTGGGCGCGCTGCCAGTCGCCCTCGAAGACCCAGTAGCCGAACTCGCCGCGGACGGAGAGGATGCGTCCGAAGAACCCGGAGTCGACCAGGCGCTTCAGCTTCTGCAGCCCCGGCAGGTACAGCTTGTCGTGCACGACGCCGGTCTTCACCCCCGCTTCCGCGGCGAGGCGCGCGAGCTCGAGGGCTTCGTCCAGGCTCTCCGCGGTGGGCTTCTCGGTGTAGATGGTCTTGCCCGCCGCGATCGCCTTCCGCAGCGCCGCGGCGCGCGCTTTCGTCACGAGGAAGTCGGCGTAGATCTCCCAGCGCGGGTCCGCGAGAGCGGCATCCAGGTCGGTGGTGAAGTCCTCGATGTCGTGCCGGGCCGCGAGCTCGGCGAGGGTGGCGCGGTTGCGGCCGACGAGCAGCGGTTTCACGGTCACGCGGGAGCCGTCGGGGAGGTCGATGCCTCCGGCGTCGCGGATCGCGAGGATCGAGCGCACGAGGTGCTGGCGGTAGCCCATGCGTCCCGTGGCACCGTTCAGGATGACGCCGATCTCGCGGGTGCGCACGGCGGTGTCGGTCGGAAGGGTCATGTCTGCCTCTCTGTCGGCCGTCGGGGGCCGGGGTCGGTGGTGCGCGCCGGTCGGCAGCGCAGCGTGAGGATCTGGAAAGCGCGCAGGGTGAGGTCCACGGCGTCCGTGTCGGCGCGGTGGAGCGCGGCGTCGAGAGGGCGTTCGAGCAGGTCGACCTCGTCGATCGTCGCGAAGGGGATGCCGAACGTCAGTCGTCCGTCCTGCCGCCCGCCCGTCGCCTCGTGCAGGCGCACGATGAGATCGCCGGAGCGGTCCTCGGCGAGCTTGACGGTGAGGACGCGGATGCCGACGGTCGAGCAGGCGACCAGGGGACGGACCTCCTGCCCGCCGACGACCACGCGCTCCGCGCGGTCGAGCCGGTGCCCTTCCTCCGCGGCATCCGTCAGCGTCGCCTCCGGACGGATGCGGAAGCGCATCTCGTGCCGCCCCTGGTCGGCGTGCGGATCGGGGAAGGTCGGGGCGCGGAGGATCGACAGCCCCACCGTCGTCACGACGGCACCGCTGTCGGAGAGGCTCCGCTCCACGGAGTGGCCGTAGGTGGAGTCGTTGGCGATCGCGACGCCGTACGTGGATTCGGCGACGTGGATCCACCTCTGCGCCACGACTTCGAACCGCGCTTGGTCCCAGGAGGTGTTGGTGTGGGTGGGGCGTGTGACGTGTCCGAACTGGATCTCGGCGCGCGTCTGTTCCGCGTGGATCTCCAGGGGCACGACCATCCGGAGGAGGCGGTGCTTCTCACGCCAGTCGACGTGGACCTCGATGTCGATACCCGCCGCCTCGGGGGCGAGACGCAGGGTCTGGGTGAGTGTGCTCCGCCCGACGGAGCGCGTGGCCGAGACCACTCCGGCTCCGTCGTCGCCCACGAACGCCACGATGGTCTCCGCGTGGTCGAGGTCGATCGCGCGAGCGCGGTCGTGCGCGTCGACGTCCCACGCGTCCCATTTGTCCGGGAAGTCGGGGTGCAGGCGCAGGAGAGCGGCGCGAGCGCCCTCGGGCAGGGCGTTGCGCCCCGAGGGGCCGGAGAGCTCGACGAGCAGGCCGTCGGCGTCCACGACGGCGCGGACGACGCCGTTGGACAGCGCCCAGCCTCCCTCAGCGGTCGCCGTGAGACGCGTCGCGGCTCGGGGCGGGGGAGTGAGGGCGACAGCACCGGCGGCGACACCGCCGAGGGGGAGAGGCGCGGAGTTCGCCGTCAGTGTGCGTGTGCCCGGACCGGTCAGCGCGGCGAGGCTGGCACCGATCGCCTCTTCGAGCTCGATCGCGAGAGCGGCGTACGCCTCCTCGGCCTCGCGGTGCACCCACCCGATCGAGCTCCCCGGCAGGATGTCGTGGAACTGCAGGAGAAGGGTCTGTCGCCACGCGCGGCGCAGCAGCTCATCCGGGTAGGGCGCATCGCCGTAGAGGGCGGCCGTCGCGGCCCACAGCTCGGTCTCGTGCAGGAGCCGCTCGGTCCGGCGGTTGCCCTGCTTGGTCTTGACCTGGCTGGTGAGGGTGCCGCGGTGAAGCTCCAGGTACATCTCGCCCGTCCACACCGGAAGCACCGGATTCTCGTCGCGAGCGCGCTCGTAGAAGTCGCGCGGTGCGCCGAGGGCGACGCGGGGCGACCCCTCCAGATCGGCCTGGCGGTACGCCCGCTCCACCATCTCGCGCGTCGGACCGCCGCCCCCGTCGCCCCAGCCGAACGGCGCCAGAGACACCGTGCCGGTCGCGTGATCGGTGTAGGTGCGTTCGGCGTGAGCCAGTTCGGCGGGGGAGAGCTCGGCGTTGTAGGTCTCGATGGGCGGGAAGTGGGTGAAGACCCTCGTGCCGTCGATGCCCTCCCACCAGAAGGTGTGGTGCGGCATCCGGTTCGTCTGGTTCCACGAGATCTTCTGCGTCATGAACCACTCGGCACCGGCGAGGCGGATGAGCTGGGGAAGAGATGCCGAGTACCCGAACGTGTCGGGAAGCCAGACCTCCGAGGTGTCGACGCCGAACTTCTCCAGGAACCATCTCTTGCCCACCACGAGCTGTCGCGCCGTCGCCTCGGAACCGGGCAGGTTGGTGTCGGGCTCCACCCACTGCCCGCCCACGGGGACGAATCGCCCGGCGCGCACCTGCTCCTCGATGCGGGCGAAGACCGCCGGATAGTGCTCCTCCATCCACGCCAGCTGCTGGGCGGAGGAGCAGGCGAAGCGCAGGTCCGGATGCCGCTCGAGCAGATCGAGCACGTTCGAGAAGGTGCGCGCGCACTTGCGGATCGTCTCGCGGAGGGGCCAGAGCCACGCGGAGTCGATGTGCGCATGCCCCGTGGCCAGCACCGTGTGCGCGCTGGCTGCGGCGGGGGAGGAGAGGACCGGAGCGAGGATCGCGCGGGCACGGTCGACCGAGCCGCGGACGTCGTCCGGGTCGATGGCGTCGAGCATCGTCGACAGGCTCGAGCCGATGCGGGCGGCGCGCGGCGAACCGGGCGGGAGCTGCTCCGCGAGACCCGTGAGCACCTCGATGTCGAGCAGCAGATGCTCGATCCTCGTGTCGATGCGGCCGATCTCGAGCCGACGCAGCGTGTAGAGGGGAGAGGACTCCGGCAGGGGACGGTCTCCGAGGTGCGTCGGACGCCAGTGGGACTCGGGCGGGATCGTGGGATTCGCGGCGAGCTCGAGATACAGGTCGACCTCGCCCTCCACCGGGACCCAGGCGTTGCGGGGCGACACGGCTTTCACGATCGAGCCGTCCGGGCGGAAGGCGAGAGCCTCGGCCTGGAAGCCGGGCGACTGGTCGTTGAAACCGAGGTCGACGAGCAGCTCGGTGCGGTGGTTCTCCGAGGCATCCCAGCCGCGGGGGACGACGCCGGTGACGTGCAGCCAGAGCGTGCTCCACGGCGTTCCCCACGGCGCGCCGACACGGAGGGGACGGAACGCGCGCCCGCGGACCTCGGAGAACGGCACGGGTTCGCCGGGTACGGGCCACGCGGCGATGTCGACAGGGGCGGACGCCTCCACCGTGAGGGGGCGCAGCCTCTCGCGGACGAAACGGTCGAGACGGTCGGTGACGGGAAGACTCATCGGGCGGACACCGCGAGTCGGTGGCCGGCCGGGAACAGCGGATCCGCCGTGCCGTTGGGCACGTCCTCCGGGGAGTTCTCGACGGCGGCCATGGACCGGGGGATCTCGAAGGGAAGGCGACCACGCGGGGCGACGCGGCCGGAGAGTGCGGCGACCAGGGCCTCGTCACTCACCCCGCAGGTGCCGACGACGGTGTCGGCGATCTCGACGAGCGGCGTCAGGATGGCCGGTCGTTCCAGGTTCGCGTCGACGATGAGACGGGTCGCCTTCGCGAGGGAGCCGAGGCGTGCGAGCAGACCCGGACGGTAGTTCAACGACCCCTGGTGGAAGAGCGACTCGAAGAGGAGGTCGTCTCGCGGATCGTAGGGTGCGGGCAGGCGCACGACCGCGACGTCGGCGTCTTCGGGACGGGCGACGACGGTCCCCCAGGGGCGGGCGGCCTCGGCGGACATGCCCTCGACGTAGACGCGCCGGTCGGGCGACGCCGCGAGGGGCAGGAGCCCGTCGTCCGTCAGGACGGTGACCGAGGACGCTTGAGCGCGGAACCCCGCGTCCCGATGAGCGGCGCACCCGACGATCTCGGCCGCGGCGTCCTCGTCGACGAAAGGGTCGTCGAACAGGCCGAGCCGGAACTTGAGGGCGAGCAGGCGGAACGCCGACCGGTCGATGCGCTCTTCGGCCACGTGCCCGGTGCGGACGAGGTCGAGCAGCAGATCGGTGCATTCCTCGCCGCCGAACTGATCGCACCCGGCGTCGAGGACTTTGACGATGCGTTCCGCGGGAGACAGGTGCTCGACCCCCCACGCCTTGGCCGGAAGGACCTGCCCCTGAGCCACGTTGTCGTGGATCAACTCCCAGTCGGTCACGACGATCCCGTCGAAGCCGAGGGACTCGCGCAAAAGCCGGGTCACGATGCGGCGGTTGAACGCGAAACCGACCTCCTCGACCGGCTCTCCGTCGAGCTCGAGCCCCACCGGCATGCCGTAGTACGGCATGAGCCCGGCCGTGCCGGCGGCGATCGCGGCGGCGAACGGCGCGAGATGCTCGGCGAAGCGACCGCCGGGGTAGACCTGTTCGCGGCCGTAGGGGAAGTGCGCGTCCTCCCCGCCCTGCTGGGGGCCGGCGCCCGGGAAGTGCTTCGTCACGCAGGCCACGGACGTCGGGCCGAGCTCGTCTCCCTGGAACCCGCGAAGGTAGGTGAGCATCGCACGCGTGGTGCGCTCGGCATCCGCTCCGAAGGTCTGGAACTGCCGTCCCCAGCGGGCGTCGCTGGCCAGGTCGACCTGGGGGTGCAGGGCCATCCGGATGCCGACGGCGAGATACTCCGCGCGGGCGATCCGCGCGTGTTCGAGGATGTCGGCGTCGTCGAGCGCGGCGAGGCCGAGGGGCTCCGGCCACTGCGAGAACCCGCGAGCCGCGAACGACGCACCGGCGTTCTCGGTGAACGCGTGCCGCGGGTCGGTGCTGATGGTGACCGGGATGCCGTGCTCGGTCTGCGCCGCGAGAGCCTGCAGCGCGTTGGCCCAGCGCGCGGCTTCGCGAGGCGTTCCCAGACCGTGCACGTTGAAGTGGTTCATCCGCTTGTCGAGCACGACGGTGCTCGTCGGCGACTTGCTGAGCGCGCCGGTGGTCTCGACGAGCGAGCCGTTCGCGCCGGACTCGATGACCGTGTGGAACATCAAGCCGACCTTCTCCTCGAGGGAGAGGCGCGGCAGCAGATCGGCTGTGCGTTCTTCCGCGGAGAGGCGGGGGGTGCGGTAGTCGGGTGTCACGGTCAGCCTTTCAGGCCGGTGAAGCCGATCCCCTTGACGATGGAACGCTGGAAGATCAGGAAGATGAGGATGGGAGGGATGCTGGCGATCACCAGACCCGCGATGAGATACGCCGGGTCGGTCGCTTGCGCGAGGCGGGGGAGGGCGACGGCCAGCGGCTGGGTCTCGGGGTCGGTCAGCACGATGAGCGGCCAGAGGAACTCTTTCCAGGCCGTCATGATCGACAACAGGGAGACCACCGCGAGGATCGGCCGCGACATCGGCAGGACGATCCTCCAGAAGATGGTGAACCATCCCGCGCCGTCCAGCTGCGCGGCCTCGAAGAGATCGCGCGGGATGTCCTCGAAGAACTGCTTCACCAGCAGGATGGTGAAGGCGTTCGCTCCCGCGGGCAGCCACACGGCCCAGGGGGTGTCGGTGAGGCTGAGGTGCAGCAGCGGCAGGTCGAGCACCGTGAGGTACAGCGCGATCAGGGTCACCGTGCCGGGGACGAAGAGCGTGAGCAGGATCGCCCCGTAGACGATGCGCCCGTACCAGGGCCGGATCACCGCGAGCGCGAACCCCGCGGTCGCCGAGACGACGAGCTGGACGATCCACGACCCGCCCACGAGCACGACCGTGTTGCCCAGATACTGTCCGATCGACAGGAGGTTCCACGCGTCGGGGAGGTTCTCCCACTTCGCGGGGCTGGGAACGAGACTGAGGGGATGCTGCAGCAGATCCGTCGTGGACGAGATCGCCGCGCGCAGCATCCACAACAGGGGAACGGCCCCGAGGGCCACGAGACCGATCAGCAGGACGATGTGCATCGCGCGCCACCCGACGAAGATGCGGGGTCGGCGCCAGTCGAAGCTGGACAGGATGCCGCGTTCGCGCGGCTGTGCGGCGGCTCGCGCCGGACGTCTCTCGGTCGTCGCGGTCATCGGGTGCTCCAGGAACGGGTGAGCCGCAGATAGACCGCGGAGACGATGATGAGGACGACGGCGAGGAGGAGGCTGAGGGCCGTGGCCACGCCGTAGTTGCCGAAGAGGAACGCGTAGCGGTAGATCATCAGCAGGATCGTCACGGTGGCGTTGGCCGGTCCTCCGTCGGTCATGACGTACGGCTCGGTGAAGACCTGGATCGCGCCGATGATCTGCAGCAGCAGGAGCACGAGGATCACCCCGCGCATCTGCGGGAGGGTGATGTGCACGATGCGCTTCCAGACCGAGGCGCCGTCGAGCTCGGCCGCCTCGTAGAGCTCTGTGCTGACGCCGGTCAGCGCGGCCAGGTAGATGAGGATCGCGGTGCCGGCACCCGACCAGGTCGCCACGATCACGAGGCTCGGCATCGCGGTGCCGGGGGACTGCAGCCAGGGCAGGGGGTCGATGCCGACGAGTCCGAGGAGGCTGTTGACCACCCCCGACTCGCCCGGGTTGAAGAACACCTTCCAGAGCAGGACCGAGACCACGGGAGGGATCACGACGGGCAGGTAGGCGAGGACGCGTGCGAGGGTGCCGCCGCGGCGCAGCTCGGAGATGAGCACCGCGCACACGAGTGGGACGGGGAGTCCGATCGCCAGGGAGAGCACGGTGAACCACAGCGTGTTCACGGCCGCGCGGGGGAGGAGCGGATCCGAGAAGAGCACCTCGAAGTTGTTCCACCCGACCCACTCGGGGGCGGAGACCAGGTCGGTCTGCTGGAAGGCGAGCGCCGCGCTCTGGAGGATCGGCCACCAGGCGAAGTAGCCGAAGACGACGAACGTGGGCAGCAGGAAGACGAGCCCCGCGATCGCCGCTCGCCGGCGCGTCAACGAGCGCCGACGCGGTGCGCCGGGGCGAGCCGCCTGCGCGGCACGAATGGGTGTCGTGCTGCGCAGGCGGTCGGTGGTGACGGTCATCACTTGTGCTGGGCCAGGATCTGGTTGACCCGCTGCTCCGCGTCGTTCAGCAGCGAATCGATGTCGGCGTTCTCGTCCGTGAGGACCGATTGGACGACCGGATCGAGGGCCGCATAGATCTCCTGCGAGGCGACGGCCGGCTCGGGGACGTACTCGAGCTTGTCGAGCGAAGCGGTGTACGGCGCGAAGTTCTGCACGGGGACGTTGACGTAGTCGGCGATCGCATCGCGGTAGGCGGCGTAGGCCTCAGCGGTGAAGATCGGGGCGACGGGCACGCCGACCGGCAGGCCGTCGGCGGCCGAGGCCTTCGCCGTCTCGGCCGCGACCTCGAGGTCGTAATTGGGCCGCAGGGCACGCCAATCGATCCACTTGACCGCGGCCTCCTTCTCGGCCTCGGTCGCGGTGGCGTTGACCATGAGGACGGTGGCTCCGGCCAGCGTGGCGTTCGCTCCGCCCTGGGGCATGGGGCCCGCGCCGAACGCCTCGGGCTTGCCGCCCGCCGCGATGTAGTTGGGGTACACGTCGGGCGGCGCGGTCACCCACATGCCGACGTTGCCCGCCGTGAACTCCGCGACGAGGTCCTCCTGCTTTCCGAGGACGTTGTCGCCGAGCGAGTCGTCCTTCCAGCGCATGTCCTTCCACATCTGCAGCACCTCGCGGGAGGCGTCGTCGTTGAACGCCGCCGTCCAGGTGCCGTCAGCGGCCTGGTCGATCATCTTCCCGCCGTAGGTGTAGTCGTAGCCGGTGAGGTGCCACCCGCCGCTGTTGTTCGTCGAGATCTCGCCGAAGCCGGTCTTGCCGGTCGCCTCGGTGATCTTCTTCGCCGCGGTCCGGACCTGGTCCCACGTCTGCGGCGGAGAGTCGGGATCGAGACCCGCCTGCGTGAAGAGGTCGCGGTTGTACACGAGTCCGAAGGCGTAGCTCTTCTCGGGGATGCCGTAGACGGCGTCGCCCTGCTCGAGGAACTGCATCACGCGCGGATTGAGATTCGAGAAGCTGTCCAGCTTCGACGCGACGGAGGCGATGTCGGCGACCTGGCCGCGTTCGATGAGAGCCGGGGGCTCGGTCAGCGGCACGCGCAGGAGCGTGGGGGCGCTGCCGCCGGCGAGGCGGGTGGCGAACGTCTTGGCATCCCACGGGACATCGGATGCCTCGATGGTGATGTTCGGGTTCGCCGCTTCGAACTCCGACACCTGGCGTTCGAAGAGCTGCACGGCGGCCGTGTTGGTCGCCGCGGGCTTGCCCATGACGGTGATCGTGACCTTCCCGTCTCCGCTGTCGGCGTCGCCGGCTCCGTTGCCTCCGCTGCAACCGGCCATGACCGCCAGGGCGGGCACGACGACGGCGGCTGCGATGACGCGGCGTGTGCGGTGTTGCATGATTCCTCCGTTCGGGGGGCGGTCGGATGACCGCCGCGCGCGTACCCGACGAGGAACAGGTGGTGCGCCACCTCGTCGTGCACGTGGCCCAGTATGAACACAGCCGTGTTCAGTTCGCAAGAAATATTTTCAACTCATAAACACAAAGGTTTAAGACTTGTGCACTTGTGAGAGGTGTGGTTGCCTCGTGCTCATGGCTGACACCGTCGACGCCGATACCTCGGGCGGGCGCCCCCACGCGCTCCTCGTCATGGCCCCCCGCACATTCGCCGATCTGTTCGACGAGGCTCGCTGGGCGCGTCTGCGATCGCTCGTGACAGTGGACGACCCGGTGCGCGTCGACGTCTTCGACGGCCGTGCGCTCGAACGCCTCGCCCGGGTGGAGTATCTGATCACCGGGTGGGGAGCCCCGCACCTCGGGCCCGAGGTCCTCCGCGCGGCTCCGCGCCTGCGTGGCATCCTGCACACCGGTGGGTCGGTGAAGAATCTCATCTCCGAGGATGTCTGGGACCGGGGCATCGTCGTCACGAGCGCGGCGGAAGCCAACGCGATCCCCGTGGCGGAGTTCACGCTCGCGATGATCCTGCTGGAGGCCAAGCGCGTGCCCGCCTACATCGCGGGGTACGCCTCGACGCGCGACGTCGCCGGGGGCTGGCGCGACGGGATCCCCCCGTCGGCGACCTTCGGCGGCACCGTCGGCATCGTCGGCTTCTCGCGTGTCGGACGACGCGTCGCGGCGCTTCTCGCTCCCTTCGGCTTCGAGGTCGTCGTGGCCGACCCGTACGCCGCGGCGGAGGAGGTGCGGGCGGCCGGCGCCGCTCTGGTGGAACTGGACGCCCTGATGGCCCGGAGCGACATCGTGTCGATCCACGCCCCGGAGCTCCCGTCCACCCGCCACCTGCTGGACGCGCGACGGATCGCCTCCATGCGTCCGAACGCGGTGCTGATCAACACCGCCCGTGGTTCGCTCGTCGACACCGAGGCCCTGCTCGAGCGCTGCCGGAGCGGACTGCTGCGCGCGATCTTGGACGTCACGGACCCCGAGCCGCTCCCGCCCGACTCCCCGCTCTTCGGGGCGCCGGGAGTGGTGCTGACGCCGCACATCGCCGGGGCGATGCACGCCGAGACCCTGCGGCTCACCGACTCCGCCCTGGACGGGCTGCAGACCCTCGTCCGGGGTGAGGCGCCGACGAACAGGGTCGATCGATCGCTGCTCGGGCTCTCGGCCTGACGCACGACGAAGCAGGGGCGAGCCGGAGCTCGCCCCTGCTTCGTCGTCACTGGACGACGACCCCTGTCGTCGTCGCGGAGGTCACCACAGCCGACGTGGTGTCGGTGGTGCGCACGGAGTAGCTGTGCACGCCCTTCACCCATCGGCCGGTGACGGCGTAGACCGCACCATCGGTCACGACCGTGTCGGACGGATCCACCGGGGCCATGTCGTGCACCACCCCGTCCAGCACGAGCTGGACCCTGTGCGGCGCCTGCCCGTCGGCATCCGTGTACGTCGCCTGCACGGTCACGTCGTCGCCGGTGGTCAGCGGTCCGCTGGTGTGCGAGATCGCCGTGAGGGTCGGGGCTGTGCCCGTCGCCTGGTTGGTGAAGCTCACCTCGTCGACGAACAGCTCGCCGTCGGTGTCCGCCGTCTGCTGCAGCCAGAAGACGATCTTCGCCTGCGAGCGATCGAGGCCGGGGAAGGCCGCGAGGTCGAACGAGTACGTGTTCCACGTGTTCGACACCGCGATCGGCGCGTTCCCCGTCACGCGATGGTTCGAGTCGGCGTCGGAGACCTCGATGCGCAACCGCAGGTTGGGCGAGGGCGAGCGCATCGTGACGCTCAGGTAGCGGTAGCCGCTGGCGTCCGCGGCGTGATGCCACGGCTGGAACTTCGCCTGGGATGCCGCTGTCGCGGGGTTCTGGAAGAACCTCCCGACCGTCCGTCCGTCGACGGTCGTGTTGGTCACCGAGCCCACGCCCGCGTGGTTGTTGTACCAGTTCGCCCAGGTGTAGCCCTGGACGCCGAACAGGCCGTCCTTGCCGAACCCGTCGTACAGCAAGGGACTCTGCGGCGTCGGCAAAGGAGGGGCCACGGTGTAGTGCGTCGACGAGTAGACCTGCGACCCGTCGGTCTGCGTGCCGCGGACGTCCACGCGCGTGTTCGTGAACGGGGCGGCGCTGTCGACGTTGACGACGCCGGTCGCGACCCCGCCCGCCACGGTCATGGGCGACCAGTTCGGTCCGAGGGCGGGAGCGTCGAGATCGCTCTCGGCGAAGACGGTGACGTCTCCCGTGACCTCGTCGCCGATCCGGGGCGAGGTCACGTTCAGCGTGGCCGGCGCGGCGCCCGCAGACCACGGGGCATCCCCGACGGCGGTGAGGCCGAACAGCGCCGAGAAAAGTCCCGCCTCGATGCTGACGCTGTATTCGTTGTAGCGCCACTGCTGCCCGCTGTCCTGCCACACCGGGCGGTCGACGTACCACGGGCTGGCGCTGCGGACGTCGAGCGGGTCCCGGGCGTTGGGGCCGCTGACCAGCGCACCCGGCACGACGACGCCCGTGCCCGCCTGATTCTGGGCGTCCTCGTCGAGGCGGGTGTGCAGGAACTTCACGCTCTTCTCGCCCACGCCGGACACCCAGCTCGTGCCCCAGGGGTTGTTCCCGAACACCCAGTACAGGCCTCGCTGAACGGCGCGGAGGGCGCGCTCGTCGCCGAACAGCTCGTAGTAGCGCAGGGCGTCGGCCACGTAGGAGACGTGCGGTTCGTTGACCCCGAAGTTCTTGAACTGGTTGACGACGCCGTAGGGCGTGTCGTCGGTGCTGGAGAGGAAGTAGTCCAGCTGCTTCTCGAGGTACGCGTGGATCTGGCCCTGGGCCGTCGACGTCGCCGCGGGATAGAGCTCCGCCATCGAGAGGGGCGCCAGGTCCCAGTAGTTCGTGTTCGACAAGATGGTGAAGTCCGTCGCCGCGATGGTGCTCTCTGCGGCATCCCGGTACGAGGTGTCCCCCGTCAGCAGGTGCAGCTCGACCTCGGCGAACAGCAGCGAGTTGTCGATCCCTCCGCGTGTCGTCGAGTACCCGCCGAGCGGATCCGTCCGGTGCGTGTCGGCGTAGGAGTAGAAGCCCTCCGCGCCGGCGCGGGCCCGCGCGGAGAACGCTTGCCACTCGGCGACGTCGGCGGAGGGGATCGCGCCGTCGGTGAGGGCCTTGTCCACCGCGCGCGCCGTCGCGGCGAGAGTGCCCGCGGCCTTCGCCGAGCCGCCGACCCCGTAGCCCGAGATACGTCGGTCGTCCTTCGTGCCGACGATGCCGTCGGTGTGCTTGTCGGGATGCTGGAAGCCTCCGCTGCCCTTGACGTCCCAGAACGCCCCGCCGAAGGCATCCCACATCCGCAGGAGGTACTCGCTGCCGAAACGAGCCTCGTCGACGAGATCGGGCACGCCGTTGCCGTCGTTGTCGAAGGCGACCGCGGGGGTGTCGCCGTAGCGGAGGTAGCTGATGGCGATGTTGCCCCCGACCCACTGGTTTCCGCCGTAGATGCCGTAGTCGCCGGCGTCGTACCACCCACCCGTGAGGTCGTAGTGGACGGTGCCGTCCTCGGACGCGGCGTCGTCGAGGTGGCCCGGGCCGTGGAAGATCTTGGCCGAGGGCGCGATGCTGCTGTAGCCGTCCGGGTAGGCGTCGGCGGTGGCGACACCTGAGCGCTGCAGGCGGTAGAACGCCGTCATCTCATCGAGGTAGCCCGCCCAGACGTTGTCGCGGATCGCGAAAGAGGGCGAGGCGATGCCGTCGACCTCGAGTGCGTAGTCCTCGCCGAGGGTCGTGAGATCAGAGAAGTCCACGGTGTACACGTGGTCGCCCCACACGGTTCCGGCGTCCGTGAGCGTGCACGCGGGCACCGCGACCGTCGTCCCCTGGAGGATGCGACAGGATGCGCCGGGAGCGAGGTCGCCGTCCACGACGACGGACCCCACCTTGAGGCCCGTGGCGCTGTAGCCGGCCTGGCTCACCGCCACCTGGGTGACGGTCGCCGCGAGCGCGGGTGTCGCGGCGATCACCCCTCCCGCGGCGAGGGCGACGACCGTCGCACCGCCTATCCAGAGGGTCGTTCGTCGTCGAATCATGACGTCTCCTTCGAGTCGTCGCGGCGTCGTTGCCAGCGACCCGTCAGTATGATCACGAAGTGAAAGATATGGCAAGTAAAAGAAACATAAAGAAAATTGAGGGGGCCAAGTTTTCAGACTGGAACAAAATGGGCCAGCTGATTAGGATGAGACCGACGGACGGGCAGAGGAGGCCTCGATGCTTGCTGCGGAACGACGTGCGCGGATCCTGAGTCGCGCGCAACAGGACGGAGCGGTCAGCATCACCTCGCTCGTCACTGATCTGGGCGTCTCCCACGTGACGGTGCGTCGCGACCTCGACTCCCTGGTCGCGGAGCAGGTTCTCGACAAGGTCCGCGGCGGCGCGGTTCTGCGCTCGGAGTCCGCGGCCGGGACGGAGGCGGCGTTCACGGGAACGATCGGTGTCGTCGTGCCGACGTCGTACTACTACCGCTACGTCGTCGAAGGAGTCAACGACGTCCTCGCGGCGGGGGGAGACATGCGGCTCGCGATCTCCGAGTACGACCTCGACGAGGAGTACCGCCTCATCGACGAGCTCGTGGCGAGCGGTGTCGCGGGACTGCTCTGGGTTCCCACGGTCTCGGAGCGACAGGCGCCCCCCGGATTCCTCGAGAAGCTCGAGAGCCTGAGTGTCCCCGTGGTGTTCGTCGAACGCGAGCTTCCGGGTGGGGGGCTGGGAACGGTGTCGTCCGTCCGCACCGCGCACGAGCGCGGCGCGCTGTCCGCCGTGCGTCACCTCACCTCCCTCGGTCATCGCCGCATCCTCATGGTCAGTCGCGGCAGCTCGCAGAGCTCGGAGTTCGTCCGTCTCGGCTGGCGCGACGCGCTCGAGCGCCTGGGCATCGCCGAAGGAAGCGGCATCCTGGGTCCCGCCGAGCTCGGGGCCGGACCCCGCTGGGAACGCGGGGGTGCGGATGTCGTGATGGATGCCGTGGAGCGCACCGGCGCAACGGCACTGTTCTGCCACGGCGACGAGAACTCCCTCTTCGGCCTCCTCCAGAACGCCCGGTCGCGGGGCATCAGCGTGCCGCAGCAGCTGTCGATCGTCGCGTACGACGACGACGTCTCCGCTCACGCCGATCCGCCGATCGCCGCGGTGGCACCGGACCGGCGTCGGGTCGGGGCGCTCGCGGCTCGCAGGCTCATCGACCTCGTCTCCGATCCGAGCGCGGAACCGCCCCTGCAGCTGCACGTGGAGCCGCGCCTGATCCTTCGCGGGTCCACGGCGGCGCCCGCATGAGTGGCGTGGTGCTGTTCTCGGGCGGTGGGGATTACGTCGACCCGTGGCATCCCTTCGTCGAGACCAGCGCGGTGGTCGCCGACATCCTGCGGGACGAGGGGTTCTCGGTGGACACCGTGCTGACGGTCGACGAGCTCGCCGAGCGGTCGAGAGGAGCGGATCTTCTCGTCGTCAACGCCGGGGGAGGGCCGCAGGCGCATCCGCGCGACGCGGATCTCCGCGCGGCGGTCGACGGGCACACCGGGGGACTGCTCGCGCTGCACGTGGCCGCGACGCTCCTGCCCGAGGGCGACTCGTGGGAGGCGCGACTCGGCGGTCGGTGGGTGCGGGGTCACTCGATGCACCCGGAGCGCGGGCCGATTCGGCTTGTCCGCGCCGAGGGGACCTCGGCGGCGGAGCTACCCGCGGTCATCGACACCGTGGACGAGGCCTACTCGTGGCTCCGGGTCACCGGTGAGACGCGGGTGCTGTACCGCCAGGAGTACGGGGGTGAGGCGCACCCGGTGGCCTGGGTCCGCGACGGCGCGGCGGGTCGGTCCGCGTACTCGGCGCTGGGCCACGACGTGGAGGCGTACGACAGCCCCGCTGTGCGCGCCCTTGTCGGGCGCCTGGCACGGTGGGCGAGCGAGCCGCTCTGAACACCGCCCGTCGCCTCGGCGTCGTGCTCTTCTGCCCGCATTCGCGGGATCACCGGACCGCGCTCAGCCCGGCCACTCCCGCCGCTCGAGCGTGTCCAGCAGCACCTCGACAGCGGACCCCTCCATACCGCGCACCCAGCGCTGCGTCTCGGACGCGTGCGAGGAGACCGTGCGTCCGCGCTCGCCGCGTTCCACGCGCACGTCGATGCGCTCGCGGACGACGCTGACCCCGCGCAGCACCCCCGCCGCGACCATCGCAGCGAGGGGGTCGTGCAGCGCGCAGCGGCGGTCGGGGAAGACGCGGCCCTCGTAGAAGTCGAGGTAGGCGGGGAGCATCGCGGCCAACGCCCGGGGGAGCGCGCCGGGAATGGCTTCGAGGCGCACGAGGTCGGCGGCATCCAGGGTCTGGGTCATCGTGACGTCGAGGGGGACGACCGTGATGTCCCCGTCCTGGGCGAACACGACGGCGGCGGCCTCGGGGTCGTTGTGGATGTTGGCTTCGGCCCAAGCCGTCACGTTGCCCGAGTGCGCGAAAGCCCCGCCCATGAGGACGAGCCGATCGATCGCCGCGACCCCGGGCGTCTCGGCGTACGCGGCGAGGTTCGTGAGCGGTCCGAGGGCGAGCACGGTGAGGTCCGGATGCCGCTGAGCCAGGTGATCGATGAGCTCCACCGCCGCGCGGGCGTCGTGCGCGCGAGCCGCGGCGGTCAGCGCGATACCGCCGACCCCGTCCTCCCCGTGGACGTGCGGCGCCCCACCGGCGTACTCGCGCCCGCGGAAGTCGTGGGCGCCGATCGCGACGGGGATGTCGTGCGCCCCGGCCAGCTCGAAGAGCGACAGGGTGTTGGCCGCCGCGCGGGCGGCATCCGTGTTCCCGGACACCGTCGTGACGCCGACGATCTCGACGGACGGCTCGGCCAACAAGTAGGCCAGGGCGAGGGCGTCGTCGATGCCGGTGTCGCAGTCGACGAGGATCGGGCGGCGGGTCGTCATGAGGTCACCTCGTAGGTGTCGAGCGCGGTGAGCGCGGGTTGGGAGGCGTCGTCGGCGACGGCCGCGGCGCCCACGGCGCACGCGCGCGACAGGGCGTCGTCGGGGGAGTCACCGCGCAGCAGCCCGCACACGAGCGCGGCGCAGAACGCGTCGCCGGCCCCGACGGTGTTGCGGACCGTCGTCGGTACGCCCGCCGCCGTCGCCACGAGCTCGCCGTGCCGGTACAGTCGGGCTCCCTCACCGCCGAGGGTCACGCACAGGAGCGGAGCATCGTGCACCTCGGGGAGCTGCGCGTACTCGGTCTCGTTGACGATGACGAGGTCGCAGCGTTCGAGGACCCCCGCGGGCAGCGGGCGAGCCGGGGCGGCGTTCAGCGCGAGGTAGCCCGCGGCTTCCGCGGCGGCGGCGACGACGGCATCCGAGACCTCCAGCTGCATCAGCACCGCACTACCGGGCTCGATGCCCAGCGCGGAGGCGTCGATCGCCGCGTTCGCGCCCGCGCACACGACGATCGAGTTCTCGCCCGTCGCGTCGACGACGATCAGCGCGGTGCCGGTCGCGGCCTCGGCGGTCTGCACGCCCGCGGCGTCGACGCCGACCGCGGCCAGCTGATCTCGGATGCCACGACCGTCGGGGTCGTCGCCCACGGCACCGACGAGTCGGACGTCGGCACCGAGTCGCGCGGCGGCGACCGCCTGATTGGCGCCCTTGCCGCCGGGACCTCGGTGCAGCACGCCGTCGGCGACCGTCTCACCGGCGGCGGGGGCCCGCTCGACGCGGGCGGTCAGGTCGACGTTGATGGCGCCGACGACGGTCAGGGCCGGGGCGGGATGGGGGCTCACGAGAACCCAGCCTGTCACGGCCCGCCGACATCGGGCGTGACACGGACGCGCGACACGAGCGCGCGAGTGCGCGACGATGTTGGCATGACCTTCGACGACGCCCTCCGCGATCTCGCCCGCGCCCTGGATGCCATGGGCCACGGCGATCCGCAGCCCTTCGCGTCGCTGTGGACCCGCACCGATGACGCCACGTTGATGGGCGGATTCGGCACGCACGCGACGACTGCCGCCGACGTGCAGGCGACCCTGGAGGTCGTGGCCCGCCGCTTCCGCGGCGGCCCCCTCGTGCCCGAGTACGACCGCGTGCTGGTCGGTGACGACTGGGCGATGACCGCGGGACGCGAGAGCGGCGTGCTGTCGGTCGACGGTGCCGAGCCCCGCTCCTTCGTCGTCCGGGTCACCCACGTGTGGCGCCGCGAAGAGGGTGTGTGGCGCATCGTGCACCGCCACGGCGACCATACGACGACACCGGTCTGAACGCGGCGGCGCATCGGATGGTCAGTGCAGCAGCAGCTTCGCCAAGACCAGCAGAACCGCGATGACCGCGGCGCCGACCGCGGTGAGGATCACCACGATCGGTGAGGAGCCGCGCAGGCGCGCGCCGACCGTCGCCACGGCGATGAGATACGACATCGCGACGCCGACGCCCCACAGCAGCGCGGTGGGCAGGTCGACACCGGTCGCCACCAGTGCCACGACGACGAGGAGGGGCACGAACGTCACCGACACCATCGGCGCGCTCACCGCGAGGTGATGGCGGATGATCGGCCACGAACGCTCCGACGAGACGTCGCCGAGCGTGGAGGCGAACACGTGGGTCGCGAAGTAGACGAGGTTCGTCAGCGCGACGACGAGGATCACGTCGCTCAGGTCGGCAGTGCCGAGACCCATGAGAGTGGATGCCGACACCAGCGCCCCGTAACAACCGGCACTGATCCGCTCGGCGGCGTCGGTTCCGAGGCGGCGGGCGTTTTCGGCATCCATGGGGTCAGTCTGTCGGGTAACGGCGCCGCAGTCCCGCCGACACGATCGCGACCACGGTTCCGACGAAGACGCCGATGATCGTCTCGAGCACACGGTCGCGCAGCAGCAGGTCGGGGCCGACGGGCGAGGCGAGCGAGACCATGAGGAGCGCGAGCGGGGTGATGAAGATCATCGCGATGCCGTAGTTGCGGCCCACGAACAGCTCGGCACAGGCCTGCAGCGCGACGGCGATCGCGATCACGAGCCACGGCGGCAGGTCGAGGGCGAGGAGTCCCGCCGCGATGAGCACACCGAGCAGCGTGCCCACCAGGCGCTGCACGCCGCGGATCAGACGGGCGTTCACGTGCGCACCGCCGACCGCCGCGACCGCGCCGACCATGGCCCAGTACCAGTGCGTGCCGATCAGCAGCGCACCCGTGATCCCGGCCAGCAGGGCCGCGACGCCCACCGTCGCCGTCATCTCCCACGCGACGGGGCCGATCGGCGGGCGCGTGCGCGTGGGACGTCGCCATGACGCGCGGCGGCTGAGCGCGAACACGGTCGTGACGAGGAGGCTCCAGACGACGCTCGCGCCGCCGACGAGCAGCACGAGGCCGAAGGTCGCCGCCGTGGCGGGGAAGCTGGCCGTCGCCCCCGCCGCGAACACCGCGAACAGCGCCCCGGGTGGGTGCCAGCGCTGGCGGTAGGCGAAGAGGGTCACCGCCGCCGCCAGCACGGCGACCGCCGCGACGCTCGCGATCGCGGGCGTCGCGAGGAACGACAGGGCCGTGCCCACGAGCATGGCGGCGACGAGGATGGTGCCGGCGGTCGCTTGCATCCGCACGCGCGTCCGGGCGACGTCAGTCCGGCCATAGAGCGCGGCGAACGCCCCGAAGCTCGCGTAGACGCTCAGATCGAGGCGGCCGATCAGGAGCAGGACGAGCAGAGGAGCGCCGACGCTGATCACGGCCCTCAGCGCGACCCGGTGATCGCCCTGTCGCGGCCCCACCCGGATGACCCCGGTCCACACGCGCCCCCGCGATTCCGCCATCCCTCCAGCCTACGCGCGAGCAGACCACGCTCCGCGGCGTCGGGCACAACGTCTTGCGTGCCGAACTCCGGAGAATTCGTCGCACGGGCCTGGCGCGGCGCTGTTTCGCCCGCCCAGGGAGCGATTGTTCCGGAGTCCGGCACGCCCGGGTGCCCCCGCTTCGGCGTCGCGACCGAGCCCGTCGCGGCCGGCCCGACCTCCCCGACGGTCAGGCCGTACCGCCGCACCGAGCCGGTTCCGACGTCGAATCCTCGGCATCCGGCGGCCGATCTGATGGGGTGGAGGGATGGATGCCGAGCGAGACAAGCCCCCGATCGAACCCGGGCCGGAGCCCGACACGACCACGGCCGCCGAGCCCGAGAGGTCGGACCCGTCGCTGGAGGACGACGACCAGCCCATCGAGTGAGCGTCGTTCGACGTCGAGGAGACCCCGGATGCCACGGCGGGGGGTTCCGTAGGGTGGAAAGCCCCGACCCCCGACGAGGAGAGACGTGTTCCGCACGCCCCTGACGCTGTTTCGTACGCTCGCGATCGCCGAAGCGATCTCCTGGACCCTCCTGATCGCGGGGCTCATCCTGCGGGCGACGGCCGACCTCTCGATCGCCGTGAGCATCGGCGGCGGCATCCACGGCTTCGTGTTCCTCGCCTACGGCGCAACGGCCGTGCTCGTGGCGCTGAACCAGCGGTGGGGAGTCGTCCCGGCGGCGGTCGCGATCGTCAGCGCCGTCATCCCGTACGCGACGATCCCGACCGAGGTGTGGTTGCAGCGCTCGGGGCGGTTGCGCGGGGCGTGGCGCCTCGACGACACCGGCGACCCGCGCGACCGTCGACCGGTCGATCGGGCGCTGCGGTTTTTCTTGCGGCGACCGTGGGCCCTCGGGCTCGTCCTGGTCGCGGTGGTCGCGGTGGTGTTCGTGGTGCTGCTGATCGTGGGCCCGCCGGGCGGCAAGGGCTGACGCGGCGAGCCTCCGTCCCGTCGACGGGCTCCGGGATCTCCCGTCAGCGCTTCGTCGACACCGTCACCGTGAACTTGCGGTCGCGGGCCGCCTGCTGCGTCGGCCCGACGAGACGCTCGAGGGCCGGCCGGTACTGCAGGGCGGAGTTCCAGACCGTCCAGAGCTCGCCGCCCGGGCGGAGCACGCGGGCCGCCTCGGCGAACATGCGCGGCGCGATGCCCTCGGTGACCGCAGCCCCCGAGTGGAACGGGGGATTGAGCGCGATGAACGACGCGCTGCCGTCGGGCCGGCTCCGCAGCATGTCGTCACGCCTCACGGTGACCCGGTCGCCGACCCCGTTCGCTTCGGCGGTGGCCCGCGCCGACTGCACCGCGATCGCGGACTGGTCGCACGCGAGCACCCGGAGGGACGGATGCCGCGTCGCCAAGGTCGCGGCGACGATGCCCGTGCCGCAGGCGAGGTCGATCGCCTCTCCACCGCTCGGCTCGGGCAGGTGCTCCCGCAGCAGGCGGGTGCCGATGTCGAGCGACGCCCCGGCGAACGCTCCGCCGAACGCGCGGATCTCGATTCCGTCGATCCGCGCCCGCTCCGGTTCGGGGTCCGCACCGTCGTGCGGTCCGCGCGCGATGAGGACGCGCGACTTCTGCCGCGCGTGCGAGACGTCGACCCGGTCGAACCGCTCGCGGAGCACGTCGTTCATCGTCACGGTCATGTGCTTCAGGCGTCCGCCCGCGAACACGACGACGTCGGGGTGGGCGTGCAGGGCGATGAGCCCGGCGATGTCGTGGAGCTCGCGAAGCGAGCGCGGCAGGCGCAGCAGGACGACACGCGCGTCCGCGAGGAGCGCCGCATTCCGCTCGTGGGGGGTGAACGTCCCGGCGAGGCCGGACGTCTCGGCGTTCGCGGCGAGGGCTTGTTTGCCGGTGAGCTCGTCCTGGTGGACCCGGATGCCGCGGGCCCCCGCTGCGGCGGCGCCCAGGGTCAGCGCGCCATAGCCGTCGCCGATCACGACGAGCTGCCCGTCGGTGATGTCGGCGCGCGCCGCGGCGGACTCATCGAGAATCAGCCGGTCGGCCGCGTCCGCGGCGAGCAGGTCAGGTGCCTCGAGGTCGGGCCAGCGGCGGAGGGCGTCGAGAGAGAACGGCACCCGGCAACGGTACCCGGCCCGTGCGGGGGAGGGCGCCGCGTCTCCCGCGTCGGGGCGGGGAGCACGTCGGCGGATGTGCGCGGGTGCGGGTCCTGGCGTCGCTTCCCGGGCGCGACCGGGTCGAAGGGGCCGAGAGCGGGCAGAGGGGAGGCGCGGATGAGTCGCGGTCGCACCGGCCCGCCGGCCGCGCGTCAGGAGCGGCGGTTCGCGGCGGCCGCGGCGGCGGCGAGGTCGGCGAGCACCGGCGGCACGTCGTCCTGCGGCACGACCGCCTGGATGAGCGTGAGCCCCTTCGCCGCCCGCGCGTCGGCAAGGGCCGAGGTCAGCCCGCCGACGGTGTCGACGCGCACGCCGACGCTCGTACGGGCGGGATCGACGGCGCCGAGGATCGCCGTCCAATCCCACGTCGCGATGTCGTTGTACTCCTCGTGGAGCCCATGAATCACGCGCTCGACCGTGTAGCCGGCGTTATCGACGACGACGATGACCGCCGGGATGCCGTGGCGCACGATCGTGCCGAGCTCGGCGCTGGTGAGCTGCGCCGCGCCGTCGCCGATGAGCAGGACCGGGCGTCGTTCCGGACGCGCCAGGGCGGCCCCGAGGATCGCCGGCAGCGTGAAGCCGATCGCGGCCCACAGCGGTTGTCCGCCGAAGACCACGCCGTGCGGGAGGCGCTCCCCGGCCATGCCGTAGAAGGAGGTGCCCTGATCGGCGAGCACGGTGTCGCCGTCGCGGAGGAACGCCGCGACCTCCTGCCAGAGTGCCGTCTGGGAAAGGGGCGCGCTCGGTTCGGCGGGGGCGCGGGGCGCGAGAGCCGGGGGCTCGGAGGCGACGGCGAATCGCCCCGGGAGAGCCTCGAGCTCTTCCGCCACCGCGTCGAGGGCGTCGCGCATCGCCAGCGGGCGGAAGTCGTCGTCTCCGATGCGAGCGTGCTCCCCTCGGATCTCGATCGTGCGCGCCGCATCGATGTGCTGCGAGAAGAATCCACTCGTCAGGTCGGTGAACTGCACCCCGGCCATCACGAGCACGTCGGCGTCCTCGATGCCCGCGCGGACGGCGGGCGCGCTGGCCGCACCGAGATACGGACCCAGGTACCCGGATGCCGACTCGTCGACGACGCGCCGACCCCACAGCAGCGAGGCATGCGGCACCCCCGCGGCCAGGACGCGGTGCAGGTGGTCTTCGGCGTCGAGGCGGGCGACGAGGATGTCGGCGAGCACCGCCGCGGAGTCGGCGACCGCGAGCCGCGCCGCGACGGCGTCGCGGAACCGCGTGAGGACTGCGGGATCGGTGACGGTGTCGGGCGAGGGGAGGGGACGTACGGGCGGTTCCGCGGGCGCCTCGCCCACATCGGCGGGAAGGAGGACGTAGCCGGGGAGGCGTCGGTGCCGCACGTCCGTGAGCAGGCGGTCGATCTGAGCCGTGGCATCCGACGCCGTCAGGGTCTCTTGCGCGGCGGTCACCTCCGCGGTCATCCGCGCGAAGTGGCCGAAATCGCCGTCGCCGAGGGAGTGATGGCTCGCGCGGCCGGCCGCCTGGACCGCGGTGGTGGGTGCGCCGACGACGTGCAGGACGGGGACGTGCTCGGCGTAGCTGCCGGCCACCGCGCTGAGGGCGGACAGCTCGCCCACGCCGAAGGTCGTGCTGAGAGCGCCGAGTCCGTGCAGCCGCGCGTAGCCGTCGGCCGCATACCCCGCGCCCAACTCATTCGCGCAGCCCACCCACTCGATGAGCGGATGCCGCTCGACATGGTCGAGGAAAGCGAGCGTGAAGTCGCCGGGAACGCCGAACAGGTGTCGAACCCCGGATTCGGCGAGCCGATCGAGGAGGTAGTCGGCCACGGTGTAGGTCGTCATGGCCGAACTCCGCGCTTACCGGGTGCCGAAGTGGAAGGGCAGCGCCAGCGACGCCGAGACCAGGATGATGCCGAGGGCGAAGAAGAGAGCCGGGGCAGCGAGCGAGAACGAGAGGCCGGTGAGCAGCATGCCCCCGACGAACAGGATGAGCGAGACGATGAACATGAGGATCCCTTCGGTCGCTCCAGGCTACCGTGCCGGGTCGACCGGTCGCCCCTCGGGCTCGGCGCGCTCCGGGAGCGGCTCCTCGCCGAGGGCGGCGTGCGCCCAGAGCGTGCTGCCGGCGACCGCCGCCGGCATGATCGCGACCGCGCCGAGCGGCACGAGGAAACAGGCCTGGGTCGCCACGCCGAAGCCCAGGGCTCGCGCTCGGTTCTCGCGCAGCAGCGCGCGGCGGGCGCGTCGATCGAGGCCGCGGGCCGACAGCGCGCGCGACGTGAGCTCGTCGGCGAGGAGCCACCCCGTCAGGAGGAGGCCGACGACCGCGCCGATCACTCCTCCGACGAACGGGATCAGGCCGAGCGCCCATGCCGCGCCCGCGGCGACGATGCCCCGCGCGATCAGGCGGATCCCGTCGCCCGCCGCACGCCAGAAGCCGTAGTCGCTGTCGGGCACGCGTCCCGTCCGGCTTCGTTCGGTGGCGCGCCAGATCCGGTCGTAGAAGGGCTCCCCGACGAGGAGGGTCACGGCCGTGAACGACGCGATAGCGAGGAAGGCGGCGGCGCCGAACGATGCGACGCCCACGGTGACGCGCACGACCGTCGCCCACACGGGGTCCCAGCTGTCGGCGAAGGGCGTCCAGTCGTCGACGACGTCGCGCAACACGATCGCCCAGCTGGCGAGGGCGGCGGCGAAGACGAGGCTCACCACGAACCCGGGAATGAGCCCCAGGGCCATCGCCCCGGGAGTGTGCCGCCATTGGCCGAGACCTCGGGCCAGTAATCGGACCCCGACGAAGAACTCCTTCATGGCGGCAGTCTCGCAGGGCCGCGCGCGCGGGCGTCACAGATTTGACAGCCCGCGGGTGGATCGGCAATATTACTCACAAGTAATTGATAATCATTATCAATAGAAGCGCGGAGTAAACGTGGTACGGGACGAGGTGTCGACGATCTCCACGCCTCACGCGCACACCGACGACCACCTCGGTCACGGAGGAGAACGGCGCTGCGGGTGTGAGACCTCGGCTCCGCGTGGTGCGATGCCCCGTGACCGAGCGACAGGGAGTGGATGGTCTCCGCTCCGGCGTCAGCACGTCGCGTTCATTCGGGCGCACTTCATCTACTCCGATCGAATGAGTCGCCTCGGAGCCTGAGATCCCCGGTCCCCGGACGATCGGTTCGACCGTGCGTCGACGCAGGCCTCCGAGTCGTTCCCGCGCGTCGGCGCACCCCCCAACCCCCACTCGATCTCTCTGGGAGAAAACGCATCATGAGTACCATCACCGAGGCGACGACCGCCTCCCCCTCGCGGTCCGGGCAGAACACGATCGCTCGAGTCGTTCTGGCCCTCGTCGCCGCCCTCGCTCTGACCCTCGGCGTGAGCGCGCCCTCGTTCGCCGCGAGCGGCGCCCAGACGGGGGAGTGGGACATCCTGGCCTCATCGGCCGCGCAATCCCCGCGCCTGCAGAGCTACAACCACGAAACCGAGACCTGGGACACGGTGCTGAGCCCGTCGGCGTCGTTCGCCGTCGGCAGCGGCAAGCGCATCGACGGCGACGACGCCACGGCGACCTCGCCGGTCTCGGGCGGCGGCATCCGCTTCGCCAACACCGCCTCGGTCACCCGCTCCGCGGTGTTCACCATCACCGTGCCCGCGGGGACGGGTCTGTCCATCACCGACGTCTCGTCGGGCGCGGTGAAGTCGGTGCCGGTGTCGACGTCGGACCAGACGCTCACCTTCTCCACCGGTTCGGTCGCGGCCAACACGCAGTGGCACCGCCACTACACCTGGGAGTTCAGCGGCAGCGCGAGCTCCGTCGACCTCCCGGTCTCGGTGCGCGTGCGCAACGTGTCCGCGGGCACCACGGCGTACACCGCGTCGGGCACCTACCGCTTCACCTTCTGATCACCCGGCCGGTGGAGGACGCGCTCGCCGCGTCCTCCACCGGCTCCTCGCTGTGAAAGCTCCGCGATGACTTCTCGCACCCACCCTGTCCGCTCCTCTCGCCGTCCGCAGCGCCGCCGGTCCGTCACGGCACGCGTGGCGGCCACCGTCGTCGCCGCGATGTGCATCACCACGCTCCCGCCCGCGGTCGCGCGGGCCGATGGCCCGACGCACGTCTCTTTCGCCGACGTCGCGCTGACGACGGTGGTGGCACCCAGCCAGGGGACGAGCATCGTCGCCACGTCCGCATCGCGCGTGCAGGCGCTCGACGACGTCGTCTTCGACGCGGTCGTCGGGGAGGAGCAGACGACACGCGCCCTCGTCTCCGATGTGACCGGGAGCGCCACCTCGACCGCCCTGACGTACGCGGTCACGTCGGCCCCGGAAGGGGGCGGCGTCACGGTGGAGACCGGCGCCCAGGACGCGCGCGCCGAGTGGGACGCGGATGCCGCGCTGCCGCTCGAGCCCGGTGCGCCGACGGTACTCGTCTATCGTTTCGACACCCCGGGGGAGTACACCCTCGGTGTGTCCGCCTCGACCACCTTCGCCGACCCCGACGGGGAACGCACCGAGGAGGCGCACGCCACCGCGAGAGTGAAGGTGGTGCCCGCGCCGGCCGCTCCCACCCCGACCGTCACCGGCGGCGCCGCGGAGTCCGCGGTGGTCGACGAACCGGCGCCTTCCTCGGAGCCGGCACCCGCGCCCGAGGCCCGCGCGGCGGCGTCCTCTCGCACCGTCGTGGGCGAGGGAGACGTACGTCTCGTTTCGCGAGTGATCGACGGGGTCCTCACGCAGCACCTCGAGGGGGAGGACCGCATCTTCGACCCCACTCGCACCGTCTTCGCCCTCCGTGAGTCCGAGGACTGGCCGGGGGCGGATGAGGGACAGAACGCCGACTTCTGGAACGAGATCGCTCCCGGGCAGGGGCGGATCTGGCGAACCGGAACGCCCGACGCCGGGGGATCGCCGGACACCGCCGACAACGCCCTCTCGTTCGCGCTCGATGCCCGTGGCATCCCGGCATCCGCCCTCTACGCTCCGGAATGGGCACCCGAACAAGCCGTGGTGCGGACGTGGCTGGGCGCTGTCGACGGCCCCGCGGGCGGGCTGCTCGGCAGCGGCGTCACCGACGCCGGAACGAGCGGACGCGCCGGCGACGCCGCACCCCGCCTGCGCACGAACGTCGGTGAGCAGGCCGCGCCTTCGCCCGTTGCGATGGCTTTCGGTGCAGCCGGGCGCGCGTGCGTCACGCTGAACAGCCACGCGCAGCTCGCGGACGGCACATTCGTCAACCGGGACCTCGCGTTGACCTTCGCCGTGGGCGTGGACCCCGAGACCGTGGAGCCGTGCGCCCAGCCGGTGGAGATGGCGCCGCAGGCGCCGCATCCGGTCGTATCGACGCAGGAGAAAACCACGGTGCTCGACTCGGGCACGGTGCTGATGGCCCCCACCATGGCGGACGGCGCGCTCACCCTGAACGCCGTGACCATGGACCGCGGTCGGACCACCGCGTTCGACCCCGCCCGTGTCGTGCTGTCGCTGCCGCACCGCGATACTCGCTGGCCCGCGGCGGACGGATCAACGGCCAACAAGGAGCTCTGGAGCCGACACCTCCCCGAGGGGGCCACGGCGTATCGCACCTCGGGCCGACACGTCCCCGACGATCGCCGGCTGGGCGACGAACACGCGAACGACCTCGTGATCGACCTGGACGGCCGCTTCGTCTCGGCCGACGGCCTGAAGGTGACGCCGGACGAGGGCGCGAGCGTGGCCTTCGACCTCGAGGGCGTGACCGTCACGCGCGGACAGGGGCGTTTCTTCACCTACCGCCAGGACTACTCTCCGGACCTCAACCTGCCGGAAGACATCGGCTTCTGGGACGGGAGCGCAGACGGCGAGCGCATGACGCAGGGCCGAGCGGTCTCGACGACCGAGGAGTGGGGCGATCCGTTCTATACGCGCGCCGCCGAGTACGAGGGGGCGCCGGCACTGGGAACCGTCTTCACCGACGCCGGTGTGTACTGCGTCACCGTGCGCTCCTCGACGACACGGTCCGACGGTACCCCCGCCGAGGATCGCGCCACGTTCACCTTCGCGGTCGGCGTCGACGCCTCCACCGTGACCCCGTGCGCGCAATCCGACGGCAGCGACCCCGGAGGCGGGGGTGAGGACCCGGGCGGCGAGGATCCCGAGACGCTCGACCCCACGGTCGCCTGGCTGCAGAAGGGGCACACCGACCTCGCCGTCCGCGAGGACGGCCGGGGCGGGATCGAGTTCGCCACGGGTGACGGGCACAGTGATATCGGCATGCACGCTCTGAAGGACGCGGTATGGGTCGGGCGCGGGGAGTTCGCGAGATTCACCGTCCGCGAGCCTGATGCCGTCGACGACCGCACGTTCATCGGTGCCCCGGGAAGCACCTACTACGGTTTCTCGGCCGGCAGCGAGTACGTCGATCACACGCTGTGGCCGGGCTTGAGCATGCTCTACCTGCCCGCCGGTTTCACCGAGCGGCACGCGACGTGGTCGATGCAGAAAGTGTCGGGTCCCGGCGAGGCGTACGCCTGGACGAGCAGTGGCTTCCTGCTGGACTCCCGGCGCGCGACCCCGGTCCCCTTCTCTCTCGGCCGCACCCACCGCCACCTCAATTGGGCGTTCACCGAGGCCGGCATCTACTGTCTGGCCGTTCGTGCCGACCTCAGAGCCGTCGGCGACGAGAGTCGCGATCTCCCCGCCGCGTCACTGCTCACGGTCGCCGTCGGTGACGTCGACCTGTCGACGGTGCAGCCCTGCGAGCGCACGACAGTGGTTCCGACCGCCCCCGCGCCGGCTGCCGTCGCCCTCTCGACGGCGCCGACGGTACTCGACGAGACGGCGTTGTCCCCTTCGCTGGAGCTGCGGCGCGTGAACGGCGTGCCCGACGTCGTGGCATCCGTGGAGGAGAAGAACTCACCCCGGACGCGCTTCTTCGACCCGGAGCAGACGATCTACTCCGCGGCGGCCTTCGCCGACACGTACCGCTTCCAGGACCGGTGGCGCACGTGGGAGTGGGATGCCGCCGGTAGCGACGTCACCGTGACCCTCGGCGCGGTCGAGGGACCGGGCGCGTACTCGCGGCGCGGCAACAGCACCGACTCGCAGGCCGTCCAACTCGATTCCGGGTCGACACCCCCGCTGACCCGCGAGACGCTCTGGACCGGGTCGAACTTCCCCGCCACCCACGTCTTCACCGCGGCGGGCGTGTACTGCGTGCCGGTGACGTGGTCGGGGACGCTCGCCGATGGCACCGCATATCAGGTGTCCAAGACGCTGACCGTCGCCGCCGGTGTCGACACCGCAGGAATCACCCGGTGCGCGGACGGAGGGGAGGGGAGCGACCCCGGCGGTCCCGACCCCGGGACTCCCGACACCGACTGGGACGTGCCCAACCACACGCGCACCGACTCGGGCGCGACCATCGTCACGGCGGGCCACGTCGACATCGCCGCGCGCCTGGACGGCGACCGGCTCACCACCGTCATCGCCGATGCGAGCGACGCCGCGCACGACGAGGCGTTGCGCGCCCCCTCCGAGACGGTGCTGCAGGTGCGCCCCGAGGCGCAGAGCACCGTGCCCGCCGACCCGGCGTACGCGTTCCTCGGCTCGGCCGGCGCGAAGACCTGGCTCCTGCCCGAGACGGAGGCCGAAGGCATCCTGTGGCCGGGGTGGTCCACCGAGGCCATTCCCACGGCGGCGACGACCGGCGGGGTGACCTGGTCGCTCGATCGGGCCGAAGGACCGGGGGAGTTCGCGCTGTACCAGACGCCGTTCACCGGCCCGCGGGTCTTCTTCGACACCCGTGACGGCATCGACGCGGCCGACACCGTCGAGATCCCGAAGAACATCCACGCGCACGGCACCTGGGCGTTCAGCGCCGAAGGCACGTACTGCCTCGGCTTCACGCGTGCGGCGACACTCGCATCGGGCCAGGCGGTGAGCGATACGTTCACTCTCGCGTTCGCCGTCGGTGCCGTCGCGGTGAAGAACGTCGACCCGACGCGCTGCTTCCAGACGCCCGACGGTGCCCCCACCGACCCCGACACGACACCCATCGCTCGTGACGGACTCACGGATGCCACCCGCGGCGGCATCAAGGTAGTGAACGCCGACGCAGGGATCACCGCCGGCCAGCTGGTCACCGTGCAGATCGACCGTGATCGCGCAGGCCAGTGGGTCTCGCTGTGGCTCGACGACACCGCATGGCTCGGCTGGGCGCGCGTCGGATCGTCCGGCGCGGTGCAGGTGCGCCTGCCCGCTGACGCGACGACGGGCGCGCACCGCCTCGTGGTAAAGGACCGGGCGGGCGCGCTCGCCGGGTGGGACGACGTGCAGATCGTGGCATCCGACGGTCCCGACGAGCCCGCCCCCTCGGAACCCGGGGCGTGGGACGTCGCCAACGGCACCGTCAACCGCGCCGGCGCCACCGTGCTGAACGACGGGCACGTCGACATCGCCTCGCTCGTACAGGACGGCGAGCTCGTCACGCGCATCAAGGACTCGGCATCCGTCACCGAGCCGGTTTACCGCGACGTCTCGCGCACCGTACTGCAGCTGAAGCCCGGCTCGCGCGCCACCGTTCCCGAGGGAGACGCGTGGCGGTTCCTCGGCGACCCCGGTTCGCCGTTCTACCAGGTGACGCAGACGCAGCAGAGCGGATTGGTCTGGCCGGGCTGGTCGACCGAGGGCATCCCGCTGTCGGCGACGACCGGTGGGGTGTCGTGGTCGCTCGTCGACGTCTCGGGACCGGGACGGTTCGCCCTGTACGAGACCGGCACCTTCGGCCAGCCATCTGTGCTGTTCACCACGCACGACGGCATCTCCGCCGCCGATCGCGTGACGATCCCGAAGAACACGCACGCGCACGGCTCCTGGGCGTTCAGCGCCGAGGGCAACTACTGCCTCTCGATGCAGCGCACCGCGCAACTGAGCGACGGCCGCGTCTCGTCGGACACCTTCGTGCTGGCGGTGGCGGTGGGAACCGCCGACGTCATGTCGGTGAACCCCGCGCGCTGCGGCGAGAAGGTCGACACGGGCGCGATCGATGTGCCCGCGCCACCGCGCGAGGAGGCCGCGGCGACCCCTACCGCTCAGCAGCTCGCGGCCGCGGCCTGCGTCGGAGGCGCGACGATCCTCTCGTCCGGGCACGTCGACTACGCCTCGCGTCTCGTGAACGGATCGCTGCAGTCGCTCGTCGGCGACGACAGCTCGGGCAGCAAGGTCTACCGCGAGCCGTCGAGCACGGTGCTGTGGCTGAAGCCCTCGGCACGCGTGACCCTTCCCGCCGGTTTCGGTCAGGTGGGCACCGCGGGATCGACCGTCTGGCAGGTGCCGCAGACCCAGAACCCCGATCTGGTATGGCTGGGCTGGAACACCGAGATGCTCAACGACGGCAACACCGCGGGGCCGGTGCGGTGGACGATCGACGGCATCGATGGCCCCGGACGCGTGACGGTGTACCTCTCGGGTTCGTTCGGCGGCGTGCAGCAGACGATCTTCGCCGGGGGCGGCTCGTACGACATCCCGCTCGGTGTGCACGCGCACGCCAACTGGGCGTTCAGCGCCGAAGGCGTGTACCGCATCACCTCGACCCAGACCGCGACCCTCGCCGATGGCCGGGTGTCGCGCGATCGTGAGACGCTGACCGTCGTCGTCGGCGACGTCGATCCGCGCAGCGCCGTGTCGGGGGCCGCGGGCTGCGCGCCCCTCTCGGCCATCTCCCTCGCGAATGCCGACGTCGCGGCGGCCGCGGCGGAGCAGGCCGCGGCAGACGCCGCGCGGCGCACCCTCCCCGGTCAGGGATCGGATGCCGCTGAGCCGGCCGCTCCGCTCGGCTCGCTGGCATCCGGCGATCCGGTTCCCGTGCTGCTCGCCGTGCTCGGCGCGCTGCTGCTGGTCGGCGCGGCCGGGTCGGGGGTGCTGTGGCGGCGGTCGCGGCGGCGCGGCGGCGGGGCGACTCCGTGAGCGCCGGCGGGGCCGGTCGCTCCGGGTGGGCGCGTCGTCGCTCGTGCCGGCGGACTCGTCGGCAGACCAGCGGCGTGCTGCTGATCGCCGCCGCTCTCGCCGTCACCGGATGCGCCGGGCCCCCGTCGCTCGCCGCCGACCGCGATCGGTTGCGGGTGGTCACCACCACCGGCATCCTGCGCGATCTCGTCCGCAACGTCGGTGGCGACCGGGTCGATGTCGTCTCGCTCGTGCCCGACCGGGCCGATCCGCACGCGTACGAGCCGACGCTCCGGGACGCGCGCAATGTCGTCTACGCCGACGTGGCGTTCTCGAACTACGCGATGCTCGAGGAACAGGCGGTGATCAAGACCCTCGATGCGAACCTGCGCGACGACGCCGTGAGCGTCTCGCTCGCCGAGGAAGCGGTGAAGTACGCCGCCGAGATCATCCCGCTGGTCGAGGACGTCTCGCTCGACACCGTCTGGCTGGGCCTGCGCGCGCACGGGCGGGGCGAGGCGCGGGGGGCGACACGCACCTCCGCGGTCGAGCTGTCGGCCGTCGCGGCGAGCGGGCCGGGCGCGATCGTGGCCTACCTCACCGGTTCTTTCGGGAGCACCGAGCGCTACATCGACTCGTCCGACGGCTTCAACGCCGCCGACGGTTATCGCGATGACACGGTGACCCTTCCCGCCGATGCGCACACGCACCTGTCGTGGGCGTTCACCGAGCCCGGGGTCTACACGCTCACCCTCCGCGCCCGCCTGCAGGTCGACGACACCGCGAAGCCGGTCGACCTCGGCGAGGCGACCTACACCTTCGCCGTGGGCGTCGATCCGCATCAGGCCGCGACCGACGCGGGGCTCGTCGACCCGGTCGTTCTCGATCGGGGGCACGCCGACCTGACGGTGGATGTGGATGCCGCGAGCCTCGGCGTGCGATACGACCCCAGCGGCGGCGGCGATCACACGCAACGGACCCTGCCCGCCGACGGCGCGATCGTCGAGGTGCCCGCGAAAGCCCGCACCGAGATTCCGGCGGGGGAGGACTTCCGCTTCCTCGGCCGTCCGGGTCAGCCGATCTATCAGCTCGCGCAAGCGGTGCTCGGCAAGCACGTGCACGGCGAGATCGATCCGCACCTCTGGCAGGACGTGCGCAACGCCCTCGCGTACGTGCAGCTCATCCGCGACACCCTCATCGGCGCCGATCCCGCCCACGCCCGCGACTACGCCGAGAACGCGCGACGGTATCTGGCGGAACTGGATGCCGTCGACGCAGAGGTGCGTGCGCAGTACGACAGCATCCCGCCCGGCGACAGACACCTCGTCACCACGCACGACGCCTTCGGATATCTCGCCCACGCCTACGGCCTCGACGTCGCCGGCTTCGTCACACCCAACCCGGCCGTCGAGCCCTCGCTCGCCGACCGTCGCCGCCTCGCCGATACCATCCGCACGCTGCACGTGCCGGCCGTCTTCCTCGAGCCGAACCTCGCCGCGCGCTCGTCGACACTCACGGACGTGGCCGACGACCTCGGCATCCGTGTCTGTCCGATCTACGGCGACGCCTTCACCGACACCGTGACCACCTACGTGCAGCTCGTGCGTGCCAACGCCGAGAGCGTGCGCTCCTGCCTGACCCCGTCCGACGAAGGATCCCGATGAGACTCCGTGTCCGCCTTGCGGTACTGACCGTCGCGACGGCCCTGTGGGCTCTGGCCCCGGCCGTCGCGGCATCCGCCCTGCCCGTCGCCCCGACGCGCCCCGTGATCGCGGCGTCCGCCCTCTCGGCCCCTCACGCCGAGACCGGAAGCGACCCCGCACTCGACCAGACGCTCGACGAGCTCCAGATCGTGCACGGAGAGCGGGTGCTCGAGGCGGGTCATCTCGACATGGGGCCGAAGTACGACGACGGTCAGTGGCGCTTCCTCATCCACGACGACGTGGCCAAGGCCGATGCGAACGCCACGAGCGTCTGGCGCTACCCCGATGAGACGGTGCTGCACGTGCGCGACGAGGCGAAGCTCACCGTGCCCGACGATCCCGCGTACGCCTTCGTCGGTGCCCCGGCGGGGAGCGAGGTGTGGGTCGCCCCGCAGACGCAGAACCCCGATGTGGTCTGGATCGGGTGGAATACCCAGGACCCGGCCGTCATGGACACCGTCGATCGGGGCGTGACGCTGTCCCTGAAGGCCGTCGAGGGCCCCGGCGTCATGACGACGTATCTGCAGTCGGGTTCGTTCGGCGAGCCACAGGTGCTGTGGGACTCGCGCGTGCACGACCCGCAGCCGGTGTGGGTGGACGTGAACACCCACACGCACGCCAACTGGGTGTTCACCGCTCCCGGGGTCTACCTCGTGGAGCTCACCGCCGAGGCCGATCTCATCGACGGGTCGCACGTGTCGGACACCCAGCGCGTGCGCTTCGCCGTGGGCACCGCGACCGCGCCGTCCGAGGCGTTCGCCGCGACCCGGGGAGTCGCATCCGTCGCCCCCGACGCGCCCGCCGCCGCGGAGCCGGTCGTCGTCCCCGCGGCACCCGCGTCGCCGCTGGTTCCGATCCTCGTCGTGGCGATCGCCGTGGTCGCCGCCGCGATCGTCGCCGTCGCCGCGGTCATCGGGGTGCGCAGCGCCCGGGCGAAGCGCGCCGTGCTGTCGCGGCATCCGGATGCCGTCACCGCGGAGCCGCGGGCATGAGCGGCGCCGCGGCGCTCGAGGTCGAGACGGTGTCGGTCGACCTCGGTGGACGCCGGGTGCTCGACGGCGTGGAACTGACGGTCGAGCGCGGAGAGCTCGTCGCGCTGCTCGGCCCCAACGGCGCCGGAAAGACGACGCTGCTGCGCACGGTGCTGGGGCTGCAGCCCACGGCGGCGGGTCGCGTGCGCGTCGAGGGACGGCAGGCCCGCCCCGGGCGGGTCGCGATCGGCTACGTTCCGCAGCGGCACGAGTTCGCCTGGGACTTCCCCCTGTCGGTCGCCGATGTCGTGATGACCGGGCTGACCGGTCGGCTGGGCCTTCTGCGACGCCCCGGGCGGCCCGAGTGGGAGGCCGTGGCCGAGGCCCTGGAGCGGGTGCGGATGAGCGAGTTGGCCGACCGGGTCGTGGGGCAGCTCTCGGGCGGTCAGCGTCAGCGCGTGCTCGTCGCGCGCGCCCTCGTGCTGCGCCCCTCGGTGCTGCTGCTCGACGAGCCGTTCACCGGTCTCGATCTGCCCACCCAAGACCTGCTCGCGGGCCTGTTCGCCGACCTCGCGCACGAGGGGCGTGCGGTGCTCATGACCACGCACGACCTGCTCGGCGCCATCGATGTCGCCGACCGCCTCGCGCTGTTGAACCGCCGGGTCATCGCCGCCGGCGCTCCGGCAGCGCTCGCGGCCGACGCGCGCGTGTGGGGCGAGACCTTCGGGGTGGGTCCCGACTCGGCGCTCGTTCGCATGGTGCGGAGCGTCGCATGAGCCCCGTGGATTTCGTCGTCGACCTGCTCAACCCCGACCTGGCGTTCCTGCCGAAGGCGCTCGCGGTGGCCGTGATGTCGTCGATCGTGTGCGGGGTCATCGGCACGTTCGTCGTGTTGCGCGGCATGGCCTTCATCGGCGATGCCGTGGCGCACGCGGTGTTCCCGGGGCTGGCCGTGGCCTTCGTCGTGTCGGGCAACCTCGTGCTCGGAGGCACGATCGCGGGGGTGCTCACGGCGGTGCTCGTGGCGGTCTTCGCGCAGAACCGCCGGCTGAAGGAGGACTCGATCATCGGGATCTTCTTCGTCGCCGCGTTCGCTCTCGGCATCGTCGTCATCTCGCAAGCCCCCGGCTACGCGGGCTCGCTGCAGCAGTTCCTCTTCGGCTCGCTCACCGGCATCCCGGATGACGACCTCCCCGTCGTGGCGGGGGTGTCGGTGGCCGTGCTGCTGGCCGTTCTGCTGCTCAACAAGGAATTCGTGACGGTGAGCCTCGACCGCGAGTCGGCGCGGGCTCTGGGACTGCGGGTGTTCTGGCTCGACCTCGCGTTGTACGTGCTGGTGACCCTCGCCGTGGTCGTGAGCGTGCAGACGATCGGCAACATCCTCGTGCTCGCGCTCCTGGTGACCCCGGCCGCGACCGCGCGGCTGCTGACCGATCGACTGGGCGTGATGATGGTGCTCGGACCCGTCATCGGCGGCGTCGCAGCCGTCATCGGGCTGTACCTCTCGTGGTCGTGGGCACTGCCCACCGGGGGCACCATCGTGCTCGTCTTGACCGCGCTGTTCCTCGTGGCGTGGGTGTTCTCGCCGCGTCAGGGCGTGGTGGGGAAGATGCTCACCCGCCGTCGGAGTCCCGCCGCCGCGCGTGCGGACGTGCGCGCGTTCCCTCAGCCGACGCCGGACGCGCCCCGCGCCGTGCCCGACCTCGTTCCCGAAAGGCCGTCATGACCGATCCCGACCCGCTCGTTCCTCCCGCCACCTCGTCGCGACTGTGGCCCGCGGTCACCGCGGTGCTCAGCGTCCTCGGCGTGGGGGCACTCGCCGCCGGCGCGTGGGGAGCGGCGACCGCCTCAGCGAGCGGACCCGACCCTCTTCCGTCCGCGTCGCCCACGCCCGCCGTCGTCCGCCCGTCTGCGGCGGGGGCCGATGACCGATCTCTTCCGGGGATCGCCGCTCTCGCCGATGCCGAGTGGGTCGATCGTGTCTCGGCATCCGCGGGCATCCCGCCCCGCGCTCTCGCCGCCTACGCCGGTGCCGCCCTGTCCGTCGCGCGGACCGATCCCTCCTGCGGACTCGGCTGGAACACTCTGGCGGCGATCGGGCTCGTCGAGACCGCGCACGGCGGCATGAACGGCGCGACACTGCACGCGGATGGCACGGTCTCCCCGGCGATCGTCGGCATCCCCCTGAACGGGGAGGGCACGGAGGTGGTCCGCGACACCGACGGCGGAGCCCTCGACGGCGACACCGT
Source organism: Microbacterium testaceum (assembly GCF_001476655.1). Classification (GTDB taxonomy): domain Bacteria; phylum Actinomycetota; class Actinomycetes; order Actinomycetales; family Microbacteriaceae; genus Microbacterium; species Microbacterium testaceum_C. The sequence goes on from NZ_LDRT01000048.1 coordinate 39,249, forward strand.
CTGGGATCGGGCGGTGGGGCCGATGCAGTTCATTCCCGCGACCTGGGCGAGCGCCGGTCGCGACGGCAATGACGACGGCGTGGTCGACATCAACCAGATCGACGATGCCGCCCTCGCGACGGCCGTGCACCTGTGTGAGGTGGGCGGCGATCTCACGCGGGCGGAGAACTGGATCGCGGCGATACACGCGTACAACCCGTCGGTGGAGTACAACAACCGCGTGGCGGCGGCGGCGACGCAGTTCGCATCGGTGCACTGAGGGGCGGGGACCCCGCGTCACCTCGACGGCGCGGGGATCTGGCTCGACCCGGCCATCGGCTGCGCCGATGACCGGGTCGAGAAGACGATCGAGACCTCCGACGCCGGTCGGAGCTCAGCCGGCCGCTTGGTTGTACGCGGCGATCTGCTGGGCGGCCTGGCTCTCGGCATCCCTCATCGTGTCGGCGACGTCCGCACCCTCGACCACCTTCGTGAACGCCCCGATCACCGTGGGACGCAGCGCGGGCAGCGCTCCGGTCCGGCATCCCGCGCTCGCCGCGGTGGCGGGCGTGTTCGCGAGCTGATCGGCCATGGCCTTCGAGTTGGGGTCGGCGAGCATCTGCGCTCCGGTCGAGGTGGTGCCGGCAGCGGTGTTCGACGCGAGATACCCTGTCGCGCTGGCCCAGGCAGCCTGCACCTCGGCGGAGTGGAGGTAGGTGACGAACGCGTACGCGGCGTTCTGTTGGGCTGCCGAGTGGCCGTCTCCGGAGATCCACAGGGCGTTGCCGCCGATCACGACGCCCGCGTCGTCACTGTTCGAGGTGCGCGGGAACGGGGCGACCTTCGATGCGGTCTTCTGCGGGTCGGCGGTCGTGTACGCGCCGCTCGAGGTGAGCATGAGGCCGACCTTCCCCGTCGCGAAGGCCGAGACCATGGCGCTGTTGTCGGTTCCGGGGTTGAGGGCCGTGCCGTCCAGGAACAGCTTCTGCAGCGTCTGCATGAAACTCACCTGCGTCGGTGAGGTCAGTTGCAGACCTGTCGCTCGATCTGCCCCGCGTCCGTTGTCGGGCGTGCAGAAGAGCTGTCCACCCGAGGCGGACATCTCTTCCAGCATCCAGGAGTCCGCCATGTTCATCGACAGTCCGTACGCGCCCGTCACCGCGTGGATCTTCTCGGCCCACGACGCGACGTCCGCCAGGGTCGTCGGCGGGGTGTCGGGGTTCAGGCCCGCTTGCGTGGCGAGAGCGCGATCGACGTAGAGGACGGGCTGTGACACCGAGAAGGGCATCGCGGCGAGGCCGCCGGACCCGTCGTCGTAGTAGCTGCGCACGACCGGGGGGAAGCTGTCGGCCGAGAAGGACTCGTCCCCGTCGGTGAACGACGACAGGGGAACCGTCTTCTTCGAGTCCAGGAGGAACCCCGTCGAGGTGTCGTTCATCATCAGCACGTCGGGCGTGCTGCCCGACTGCACGGCGGCGGTGTACTTGGTCTGTGCGTCGGCGTACGAGCCCTGGTAGGAGGCGTCGACGGTGATCGCACCGCCTTCGCGCTCGTTGAACTGAGAGACCAGGGTGTCGAGTTCGGTGGCGGCGGGGCCGGTCATCTCATGCCAGAAGGTGAGGGTGACGGGACCGGATGCCGCGGACGGCTGCGCGCCTGCGGGAGCGGTGCACGCGGACAGGGCCAGGACGAGGGTCGCGGCGGCCGAGACGGCCAGGCACGCGCGGGTGCGGAGGGACATGGGGTGGGTTCCTTCTTTTCGGGTGACTACTTGAGGGCGCCGGCGGTGAGGCCGTCGGCGAGGAATCGCTGGGCGAGGAGGACGACGAGGAGCACGGGCACGGTGACCAGGGCGGCCCCGGCCAGGACGACGCCGACGTCGGTGGCCTCGACGTTGGAGAGCTGGGCGATGCCCACCTGGACGGTCCTGTTCTCGGGGGAGTTCGTCACCAGGAGCGGCCAGAAGAAGCCGTTCCACGCGGCTGTCGCGCTGACGAGCGTGACCGAGATCAGGGTGGGACGCACGACCGGCAGCAGCATCGATCGGATGAAGCGCAGATGCCCCGCCCCGTCGAGGAGAGCGGCATCGCGCAACTCGCCGGGGAAGCTGAGGAAGGCCTGACGGAACAGGAAGATGCTGAGCGCGGATGCCGCGAAGGGCAGGAACACGGCGGGCAGGGTGTCGATGAGGTGCCACGACGACACCGTGAGGTAGTTCGCGATCAGGGTCGTCTCGGCGGGGACCATGATGCTCGACAGCAGCACGAGGAAGAGCGCCCGAGTGTGCTTCAGCCCGCAGAACACGAGGGCGTAGGCCGAGGCGATGCCGATCGTGACCTGGAGCAGTGTCTGGCAGAGAGTGACCACCACGCTGTTCGCGAACTGCTGGCCGAGCGGGATGACCTGGGTCGCCCGGACGATGTTGTCGAACGTGAGGTGCACGGGAACGAGACCGGCGAGGCCCTGGTTGAGCCACTCCGTCGGTGTCAGGGCTCCCTCGAGGATGTAGTACAGCGGGAAGCAGACGATGACGACCGCCGCGACGAGCCAGACGGCGAGCAGGGTCGAGCGCACGCGACGGGCGAGCGTCGAGCGGCGACGGAACGTGGCGGGTGCGAGGGTCATCAGTAGTTCACCCGCTTCTCGAGGAGTCCGAACTGCACCAGCGACAGTCCGAGGACGAGGACGAACAGCACGATCCCCGTGGCCGCGGCCATGCCGAAGTTCGCGCCACCGGCCCCGAAAGCCGACGTGTAGATCGTGTAGACGAGGGTCGACGTCGAGTTCGCCGGGCCGCCCCCGGTCAGGATCTGGATCTGTCCGAACGTGGTGAGCGCTTCGACCGCGCCGGTGACGACGATGAAGAACAGGGTCGGGGTGACCAACGGGAGAGAGATCGACCAGAGCGTGCGGGCCGGTCCCGCGCCGTCGAGGTGCGCCGCCTCGATCACGTCGCGGTCGATCGCGCCGAACGCGCCAAGCAGGAGGAGCACCGTGAACCCGAGCGAGCCCCAGATCGTGACGACGATCACGCTCGGGAACGCCCACTGCGTACTCGTGAGCCACGGTACGGCGGTGCCGCCGAACCGGGTGATCACCGAGTTCACGAAGCCGTTGGCGGGGGAGAGCATCGCGGCGAAGGCGACGGATGCCGCAGACACCGACACCACGAGGGGCGAGGTGAGCAGGGCGCGGAAGATCGGCATCCCGCGCAGTTTCATCGTCAGGGGGATGGTGACGGCGAGTCCGACGACCACGCGACCCGCGACCACGGCGACGCAGAACACCGCGGTGCGGACCACGGTCTCACCGAAGTGCGGGTCGGTGAAGAGCGTGACGAAGTTCTTCGCGCCGACGAAGCCCGCGGCCTGGCCGAAGATGTCGGTGCCTTGGGTGCTGAGCCAGACGACCTTGCCGAGCGGGTAGAACACGAACACGGCGAACACCGCGAACGCGGGGACGAGGAGCGCGATGCCGAGGCGGCGGTCGACGCGTCGCCACGACGGGGTGGCGCGCGTGGAGCGGGTCATGCCGCGGGCGCGTCGGAGGGGGAGGATCGAAGCCGACATCCGGACCTTTCCGTTCATAGGGAACGTTCCCGTTTCGGGGACGCCACTACTTTGCGGCACACGTTCCAGGCGGTCAATCGTTCGCGGCGAGCGGTCTCCGAGCGTTCACGCGGTGTTCAGGGAGACCTGGCTCAATCCCAGGGACCCCGAACGGAGAACCCATGACCACGCCCCTTCCCGACGCCCCGAACGCGCTGTGCCGGCTCGCTGTCGCCGCTGCGCGCGCCGCTGCGCCGGCGCTGCTCGAGGCCTTCCGATCCGACATGAGCGTGTCGTTCAAGCGCGACGCTCACGACGTCGTGACCGTGCACGACAAGAACGCCGAACACGTGATCAGCGCCGAGCTGCAGCGGGGCGCCCCCGGCTCCGAGATCCTCGGCGAGGAGACGGGCAGCTCGGGGGACGCGCGCCTGCGCTGGATCATCGACCCGATCGACGGTACGGCGAACTTCGCCCGCGGGTTGGCGTACTGGTGCATCTCGATCGCCGCCGAACTCGACGGCGAGGTGGTCGCGGGAGTCATCCTCGACCCGGTCGCCGACAATCTGTTCGCCGCGGGGGAGGGGCCGGCGACCCTCAACGGAGGGCCCCTGCGGTCGGTCTCGGCCCGCGATGATCGCGCGACCCTGCTGACGAGCTTCCCCGGGTCGCACGACGTCGACCTGCTGGGTGAGGAGGCGTTCGCGCTCCTCGCCCAGATCACCCGCGACTACCAGCACCACCACAGCACCGGGAGCGGTGCCCTGAACCTCGCGCACGTGGCGGCGGGCTGGTCGGACGCGACCATGGGGTTCGACACGAATCCCTGGGACGTCGCGGCCGGAGCCCACATCCTCCGTCGCGCCGGCGGTGCCTTCGCGGGGTTCCGCGCGGGCGAGGCGGAGCGGCGCCCGCAGGCCTCGGCCGACTACGTCGCCTGGGGTGCGGGTGGGGATCACCGGGCCCTCCGCGAGCGTGTGCAGGCGCTGTCGGCACCGTGGGGGCGCGTGGAGCGGTGAGGGAGGGATGCCACGCGGGGGCGTGGCATCCCTCCCCGCGGCTCGGATCAGTCGAGGGGAAGCTTCCAGGTGCGCAGGTGCTCCCAGGTCAGGCTCTGCCACCAGCGGCCGGACCAGTCCGTGCTCGAGGTGCGGTAGAGCACGACCGTGTCGCCACGGAACCCCGAGGGGACGGGAACGTCGAGTCCGCGGATGAAATCGGCGACCTCGTCGCGCAGGTCGGGGCGGACGTAGAGGTCGTGCGAGGCGAGTGAGAGGTGGGCGCGGAAGGACTCCGGACGGAAGTCGTTGTTCTCGGGGTTGTGCACGGGAGGTCGGAACGGCGCGATCGCGGTGTCGATATCGCGTGCGAGCGCGACGAACGCGGTGTTGACGCTGCCGTCCCCGTTCTCGCTCACGTCGTACACGAACCCCTGGCCCTGGCCGCGGATGCCGGCATTGTGGACCGGGAACGCCGGACGGTCGGCGAGCAGTGCCGACAGGGCGTCGATGACGTCCGGCTCGGCGAACCCGAAGGGCTGGCTGCCGACCAGGGTCGCGTGCGGGGGGAAGGCGCCCGCCGAGACGAGACCGTACTGGGCGCGCAGCTGGTCGGTGACGACTGTCACCGCCCGACAGGTCTGGGGGTCCGGGCGGAGGTAGATGCCATAGCGGAAGGGGTCGCTGTCGTCTCGTGGCCGAGTGCGGTCGGAATTCTTGGTCATTCGATCTCATTTCGCAAAGGGGAAGGGAACGTTCCCTATCCTCATCCGCGTGAGCCGTGTCGCAAGAGACGAGCCGTCGTCCAGCGGGTGAACGGCGGGTGACGCGGTCAGGTGTGGGCGGCGGTTCGTCCCACGATGAGCTCGCCGTCGATCGCGCGGTGCTGGGTGCCCGCGGCGTCGCCGTCGATCTGATCCACGACGTCGTCGACCGAGAGGCGGCCGATCCGGCCCAGCGGCTGGCGCCATGACGTGATCCCGAGGAGCGACGTCGTGAAGGGCGACACGCCGTCGTACCCCGTGATCGAGAGGTCGTCGGGCGCCGAGAGTCCTCGGTCGCGGAGGCGCTCGAGGGCGGCGATGGCCCACGCGTCGCTCGGTGTCATGAAGGCGGTGACCCCGGTGTCGAGCACGGCGTCCACGATCGGGGCGATGCTGTCGGCACGGGGCCCCGCATCGTTGCCGGCGACGGGGACGACGCCGACGCCGAGCTCCCGCAGGCGCGCGACCATCGCCTCGGTACGCCGGGCCTGGGTGATGGAGTCCGTCGGCGACAGGGTCATCACCGCGACGCGGCGATGACCGAGGCTCACGATGTGGTCGGCGAGCCCGCGCCCGCCCGCGACCTCGTCGCAGTACACGCTGCTCACGGACGGGTCCTGCTCCGGGCGGCCCGCGACCACGGTCGGGATCCGCGCCGCGAACGGGATCACGTCCTCGACCGGCAGGGCGCCGCTGCACACGATCAGCCCCTCGACGCGCAGAGCGACGAGGGTCTCCAGGGCGCGACGCTCCTCGGCGATCGAGAAGGACCCCGCGCCGGTCGCGGTCACGGCGCGATAGCCGCGCTCGGCGGCCCGCTCCTGGAAGGCGGTGAGGAGGTGTCCGTAGAACGGCGTCGCCGCATCCCGGACGAAGACGCCGAGCGTGTGGGTGCGGTGGGCGGACATGCCGCGGGCGTGCGCGTTGGGGACATAGCCCAGGCTCGCGGCGGCATCCCGAACGCGAGTGACCGTTCGTTCGGCGACGCCGGACGCGCCCGAGAGCGCCCGCGAGACGACCGATTTCGACACGCCCGCTGCGGCGGCGACGTCGTGGATCGTCGGGGCGGGACCGCCGCGGCGCGCGTGCGCGGGACGGATGATCGGGTCGCCGTCGTCGGGCGTCAGGGCTGCCACGCCTTCACGCTAGCGTCCTCGGGCCGCGCGGCGCCCGCACGAGCGTGTCGGTGGTCGGTGCCAGGATGTCGGCATGCGCATCCGCACGACCTCGACGCAGCGCACGTACCGCTACGTGCGCCTGTCGATCGTGGGAGCGACGCTGGCGCTGGCGGTGTCGATCGGGATCGAGGTCGCCGGCCGGGGCGTGCTGTCGTCGCTGAGTGCGGCGTTCTACACGCCCGCGGGCAATGTGTTCGTCGGCGTCCTCTGCGCCATCGCGCTGGCGCTGCTGGTGCTCTCGGGGCGAAGCGTCGAACAGGGGCTGCTCGATCTTGCGGCCGTGTTCGCGCTCGTCGTCGCGCTGATTCCCACGCCGATCTCCGACGCCTCGTGCGGCGGTGACGCCGTGTGCGTGCCCGCCGCCGCGATCCCCGGGGTGGTCAACAACGGCATCTCGGTGGCATCCCTCTCTCTCGTCGTCCTCATCGTCGCGGCCGTCCTCGCGCGCACCCAGGGCCAGGCGGGCGCGGGCACCGTCGTGACCCTCGCCGCCGCGGCGGTGATCGTGGCCGGTTTCGTGGCGTGGGCTCTCGGCGATTTCCCCGGCTTCCTGCGAGGCGCCCACAACGTCGCGGCGGTCGGGTTCTTCTCGGTGATCGGCGTGGTGGCCGCCATCTCGGCGTGGCGTCCGCAGCGCGCTCCGCGTCGCTTCCGGGCGGTGTACGCCGTGGTGGCGGTGGGCATCCTCGGCACCCTCGGCGCGCTGGTCGCGGTGCTGATCGCCGGGCGAGCGGCGACGGCGGCCGTCGGGGGCGTTCCGGTCATCTTCCTCGGCGAATCGATCGTGGTGGCGCTGTTCGCCGCGTTCTGGCTCGTTCAGACGGTCGAGTTGTGGAACGCCGTCGACCCGGCGCTTCGCGCGTGACGACGCGGCCGGGCCGGCCACGTCGGTGACGCCGTCGGCGAGGCCGAGCGGAAACGCGGGGCGACGGGGATTGCCGGGAATATCCTCGGAACCTCCTCGTTGAAGTTGATACACAGTCGCTCAAGTCTCAAACTTGAGTGAGATTGACTCATGTACCACAGGAGACGTTCGTGCCCGAAGATGTCACCCCCGGCACCGGGGAAAGCGGTGCCCAGTCGTTCGACGAGTTCCTCGCCCGCTACCTGGCGGGAGAGCGTGCGCGCGCCGAACGGTCCATCGATCTCAGCCGGTTCCTGAGCGCCCGCACGCAGGAGGCTCTCCAGGCCGCGGGACGCTACGCTCTCGGCCGTGGCCAGCGGGAACTCGACGCCCTGCACGTGCTGCATGTTCTCGTGGGGCGGTCGCCCGCCCGGGAAGCCGTCGCGCGCATCGGTGCCGATCCCGCCGCCATCGCCCGTGCCGCCGAGAGCCGTCTTCCCGCCGCGAGCGACGCGGCCGACGTCGACGGCGCGGTGATCGCGGGCTCGGTGCAGCGCGCGCTGTTCCACGCCTTCCAGGTCGCGCGCGCCGCGGGGTCCACCTATGTCGACCCCGACCACCTCTTCTTCGCCCTCGTGCTGGCGCAAGACGCCCCGGCCGGGCAGATCCTCGCGCAGGCCGGTGTCACGGCCGAGGCCCTGACCCAGGGGGTGCGCGAGACCGTCGTCGGCGGGACCGAGACCACGGCGTCGAGCGAAGCGGCATCCGTGACCCCGAACCTCGACCGGTTCGGCACCGATCTGACCGCTCTCGCGACCGCCGGTGAGCTCGACCCGGTCATCGGTCGCGTCGACGAGATCGAGCAGACGATCGAGATCCTCAGCCGACGCACGAAGAACAACCCCGTGCTGATCGGCGAGGCGGGCGTCGGCAAGACCGCCGTCGTCGAGGGACTCGCCCGGGCGATCGTCGCCGACGAGGTGCCCGAGCAGCTGCGCGGCACGCGCGTCGTCTCGATCGACCTGGCCGCGATGCTCGCGGGTGCGCGCTACCGCGGCGACTTCGAGGAGCGTCTCACGCAGACGATGGAGGAGATCGCGGCATCCGAGAAGCTCGTCGTCTTCATCGACGAGGTGCACACCCTCGTCGGGGCCGGAGGCAGCGGCGACGGCTCGATGGACGCGGGGAACATCCTCAAGCCGCGCCTCGCGCGCGGCGACGTGCGCCTCATCGGTGCGACGACGCTGCGCGAGTACCGCACGATCGAGAAGGACCCGGCCCTCGAGCGGCGCCTGCAGCCGGTGCGGGTCGGCGAGCCCTCGATGACGGATGCCGTGGAGATCCTCCGCGGACTCCGCCCCGCCTACGAGGAGCACCACGCCGTCACCTACACCGACGAGGCGCTGCGCGCCGCGGTCGAACTCAGCGATCGGTATCTGCCCGACCGCGTGCTGCCCGACAAGGCGATCGATCTCATCGACCAGGCCGGAGCGCGGCTGCGGCTGCGGCTCGGGGTTTCGGTCGACACCTCCTCGCTGCTCGAGCGGCTCGCCACCCTCGAGGCCGAGAAGAACGCCGCCGTCTCGGCCGAGCACTACGAAGAGGCTTCGCGCCTGCGCGACGAGATGGCCGCCGTCCAGACACAGCTCGATGAGGCCACCCGGTCCCCGCGCGCCGCGGCGGTCGTCGACGAGCCCGAGATCGCCGGCGTGATCAGTCGCGCCACGGGGATTCCGGTCGCCCGCCTGACCGCCACCGAGCGCGGCCGTCTGTCGCAGTTGGAGGACGAGCTCCACGCCCGGGTCATCGGACAGGACGACGCTGTCGCCGCCGTCGCCAAGGCCGTGCGCCGCAATCGCACGGGCATGGGCGACGAGAATCGCCCCGTCGGATCGTTCCTGTTCCTCGGCCCCACCGGCGTCGGCAAGACCGAGCTCGCGAAGGCTCTCGCGGGATCGCTCTTCGACGATGACGGCGCCGTGATCCGCTTCGACATGAGCGAGTTCGGCGAGCGGCACACCGTGTCGCGGCTGATCGGCGCCCCTCCCGGATACGTCGGCTACGACGAGGCCGGCCAGCTCACCGAGCGCGTGCGCCGCAACCCCTATGCGGTCGTGCTGTTCGACGAGATCGAGAAGGCGCACCCCGACGTGTTCACCCTGCTGCTGCAGGTGCTCGACGACGGACGCCTCACCGACGGCCAGGGACGCACGGTCGACTTCCGCAACACGGTGATCGTGATGACCTCGAACCTCGGCGCCGAGATCCTGGCATCCCGCTCCGGCTCGATCGGTTTCACCACGCACGCGTTCGCGGCCGAGGACGTGCGCGAGCGGGTCATGGGCAAGCTGCGCGAGGCGATGCGGCCCGAGTTCCTCAACCGCATCGACGACATCGTGCTGTTCCAGAAGCTCGAGAAGGCGCAGCTGCGCGACATCGTGCGGCTGCTGCTGGGCGCGTCCGCGCGGCGGCTTTCCGCGCGGGGCGTCGCGCTCGACGTGACCGACGCCGCGGTGGAGCGTCTCGCCGAGGTCGGGTACGAGCCCGAGTACGGCGCGCGGCCGCTCCGCCGGCTCATCCAGCGTGAGGTCGACGACCGCATCGCCGACCTGTTCGTCTCGGGCGCGCTGAGCGACGGGGGAGCGGTGACGGTGGATGCCGACGCCTCGGGCTTCGTGGTCCGCGCTGCGGCTCGCGCGCTGGCGGCGTAACGCGCTTCGGTGGACGCCTCGGGGCTTCGGCTCCGGGGCGTTCTTCGTACGCGGCCCCGGGCACCGCCGCCGGCTCGCGAGGACGGGTGTGCTCGCGAAACCGCACGCGTTTGCCGAGGACGCACTCGTTGGGCGTCGACGTTCTGCGTCCTCGGCCAACGCGTGCGGTCTCGGTGTCTCCGGCCGCGACCCGCGCGTGACACCCGCCCCCGATGTCGGAGGTTCGGGGCAGAGTAGAGACATGAGTCGTATCGGCACGATCTTCAGCCCGTACCCCCACCCGCCCGAAGAGCTGCGCGACGCCGCGCGCGCGGCG
>NZ_LDRT01000049.1 GCF_001476655.1 Microbacterium testaceum
CCAGAGCATCGGGGGTGCGGTGCGCGCGGCGGCATGGGGGCCCGGTGCCGAATGGGCACTCGACCAACTGCCGGCCCTCTGCGGCAAGCTCGACGACCCCGACGGGTTCGACGCTTCGCGGCATCCGTCGGTCGCCGAGTGGCACCGGCGGCACCCCGATCTCCGGATCGGACGCACCGATCTCGTCTTCGATGCCCTGGTCAGCGCGATCATGGAGCAGAAGGTCACGAGCCTGCAGGCGTTCTCGGCCTGGCGCAGCATCGTCACCTGGTACGGGGAGCGCGCGCCGGGGCCGACGCCGCGACCGATGTTCGCCCCGCCCGATATCGAGGGCTGGCGTCACGTGCCCTCGTGGGCCTGGCACCGCGCCGGTCTCGAGCCCCCGCAATCCCGCACGATCGTCGAGACGGCGCGCCGAGGCGAATCCATCGTGCGCGCGGCGAGCGGCGCCACCGACGGCGAGGCCCGCGATCGCGTGTTCATCAGCCTGCGCGGGGTCGGCATCTGGACAAGCGCTGAGACACGTATCCGCGCGTTCGGGGATCCGGATGCCGTGAGCGTCGGCGACTATCACCTCGCGCATCAGGTGGGCTACGCCCTCACCGGCCACCGCACCGACGACGACGGCATGCTCGAGCTGCTCGAGCCCTTCGCGGGGCACCGGCAGCGCGTCATCCGTCTCATCTACGTGGGATCGGCGCTCGAACCCCGCCGGGGCCCGCGCCTGCACCCCGAGGACCATCGCGACCGCTGAGGTTCAGTGCCCGCGCGACGCCCGCCAGTACCCCGTGAACGAGATCGCGCGCTTGTCCACGCCCGCGCGAACCCAGTGCCGACGCATCGCGGCGACGAGAGCCTGCTCCCCCGCCACCCACGCGTACGCGGGCACCGCCGCGACACCCTCGACAGCGGTGTCGTCCCGCGCAGCGTCGCGGACGGCGACGCCCGGGGTGGCGTCCGCGACGCCGCGGACGACCCATCGCACGTCCACCCCGGCGGGCGCGACGAGGTCTCGCACGTCGCCGGCCTCGGGCACCTCGATGAGAGCGGTGCCGGTGGCTCCGGCGGGAAGGGAGGCCAGGATGCCGCTGATCGCCGGCAGGGCCGTCTCGTCGCCCACGAGCGCGAAGGGGCCCGTCACTCCACCCGCAGGGGTGAAGAGGATCCCCTCGTCGAGGATCGCGACGGCATCGCCGGGCTCGCAGGTCTCGGCCCAGGTCGCCGCCGGTCCCGCGGTCCCGTCGGCTGCGGAGCCGTGGATCACGAAGTCGACGTCGAGCTCGGGCCCGTCCTCACCGGTGGGGCGGAACCCGGCGACGGTGTAGTTGCGCAGCACCGGACGTTCCGTCTTGGCGATCGCCAGGTACCGGAGATACGCGAAGGTGTCGAGTTGCTTCGGCAGGCGCGACAGCGTGCCCTCCGCCACGGGGAGGAACAGGCGGAACCACTGGTCGCGGCCGAGTGGCGCGAACCGGGAGAGCTCTTCGCCGCCGAGCGTGACGCGCGCGAAAGACGGGGAGAGACGCCGCCGTTCGCGCACCCGGAGGGTGAGGAGCGTGCTGTCGAGGGGCTTCTGCCGCGTCTGCGCGGCGTTCGTGCGAGCCATGTCGTCCTTCGCGAGGGATCGGGGTGGGGGTGGGGGCTGCGCCTAGGCTGAGCACATGACGCAGACAGGGACCGGTTGGCCGCGAGGACGCACATACTGGGTGCTCGGCAGCGTGCTGCTGCTGGGTCTCGGCATCCTGTTCGGGTTGATCTGGCAGAACGTGTGGCTGGGCGTCATCCTCGCCGCGGCTGTATCGGTGGGATGGCTGATCGCGTACGAGTCCAGCCGCGGCCGCAATGTCGGCGTGAACGACCCCGATAACGGCATCCAGCTCTGACGGCGATCGCCCACCAAGAGGAGACCGCTCACCGGTGGTACGGCCGCGCCTCTGATCCGACATGAAGTTAGGTTAGCCTTAGCTTTGTGATGATGTCGAACTCGACCCTGGGAGCCCGTCTCGAACCCCGCCGCCACGAGCTCGTCTTCCGCTCGGCGTCCCTCGCCGCTCGCACGTTCCTCACCCCGTCGTACGTGCGGCTGCGCCTCGAGGGCAGCGAGCTCCGCAGCTTCGATTCGGCCGGCACCGACGATCACATCCGCGTGTTCTTCTCCTCGGCACCGACCGTCGATCTCCGGTCCGCGCCGAGCCGCGAATACACCCCGGTGAGCTGGGATGCCGAGCGCGGCTGGCTCGACATCGACGTCGCGCTGCACGGCGACGGCGTCGGCAGCCGCTGGGCCGAGACGGCTCCCCTCGGCGCACCCGTGGGCGTCGGAGGGCCGCGGGGGTCGATGGTGCTCGTCGGGCGTCCGGACGCGTGGCTTTTGGCCGGCGACGAGACGGCCGTTCCCGCAATCCGCCGATTCGCCGCGGCGATGGACGACGACGCAGTCGGTCGCATCGCGATCGAGGTGCCTGATGCAGCGCACGACCTCCCCGTGGCCGCACCTGCGGGGGTGCAGGTGATCCAGGTGCACCGGGGCGACAGGCCGGCCGGCGCGGAGCTCGCCGATTGGCTCGACGCACTCGATGTCGAGGAGCAGCCCGAGGGGTGCGTTTTCGGCTTCGTCGCCGCCGAGCAGTCGATCGTCCGCGCCGGACGCGCCCTCCTGGTCGACCGATGGTCAGGCGACCCGGCCGCGACCGTCGTCAAGGGCTACTGGAAGCGCGGCACGGCGGAGTACCACGCGCCACACTGATAGCAGGCGGGGAGCGGGCATCGACGTGCCGCGACGCGGACCGTGCCGCGTCGTGTGCTCCGCCGCCGGCGAGACGCGCGTGTCCCGATTCGGTGCTGCGCTGCGCTACGCGCGCTCGACGCCGGCCGCGAAGGCGAGAACGCGCGCTCGCAGGAACGGCGTCGCATACACCGCCGACGCACCGGGTACGGGGGCTGCCGTGGCCGTCGCCGTCGCGTCGCTGAGGGCTCCGCGCACCAGAGACACCTCGGCCCCGGCGTCGGCGAGCGCGTCGACGGCCCGCACCGCGTACTGGTCTCCGACGGCGATGCGCTGCTGCACCGCCGCCGTCGGGTCGACGCCGTCGGGCACACGCACCGCCTGCTGCGTGACGAGCGGGGGGACCGCCCGGCTGAGGGAGGTTGCGGCGAAGGCGAGACCGAGCCACGCATCGCCGCCGGCGATCGACTCGAGATCTTTGCGCGCCGTGTCGTAGGCCGCGAGCCGCACAGCCGGAAGATCGCCCGCGCGCACGGGTGCCTCTCCCGCGCGCGACTCGTATGCGTCGGTGGCCGCGATCGCGGCGCGCCGCAACAGCGAGCCGAGACCGTCGAGGTCGGCATCACGCGAGATCGACCCCGACCCGGGGCCGAGCGCATCGCGCAGGGCGGCGCTCTCGCGCGCGCGGGCGAGCGCCGAAACCGCGAGCGCCGCGGCGGTCGGCGCCGCTTCTTCTCCGGCGGCGAGGGCTGCCTCCGCGGAGACCGCGAGCGCGTAGGCATCGGCCGCGGCTCCGATGACCTCGAGTGAGAGATCGGCGGCGTCGAGCGTCTCGGGAGGATTCTGCGACGCCGCCGCCAGCAGGTCCTCCGCCGCCGTGCGTGTGCCACCGACCGATGCCGCGTCGACATCGGATGCACCGGCGACCGCGGCGACGTCGGCCGCGGCCGCGGCGGCAGCGAATGCTCCGCTGTCGTCGCCGGCATCGCGCAGTGTCCGTGCGCGATCAGCGGCCGCCCGGGAGCGCTCGACGAGGGTCGCATCGGTCGCGGTCTCGAGAGACGACTCCACGCGGGCCAGCGCACTGTCGATGGCGACGTCGAACGCACCATCCCCGGGCTCCACCGGCCCCTCCGTCGCGGTCGGCAGCGGGGTCGGCGAGGCGGCGGGGGTGGGGAACGCCGCCTCGGGCAGGTCTTCGGCCGTCATGATCGCGTACGCGCCGGCCACGTCGGCGACCTCGGTGATCGTCATCCCGCCGGTGGCCGCGACCTGGTCGAGGTCGACCGGTCGGCCGTCGGCATCCGCCGCGATGCGTTGCCCCGCGGGGACGAGGACCGTGTCGATTCCGCCGGCCTCGATCGCCGCCGTCACCTGCTCGGGCAGGCCGGCGACCGGGCTCACGGTGCCGAACGGCGTCACGCCGCCGGTGAGGGCGACCCCAGGCTGCACCTCGGTGCCGTAATACAGCGCCAGCACGCCCACGGCGGTCACGGCACCGGCGGCCGGGGTGTTGATGCGGGCGTCGAAGCCGAACGTGTAAGCCGTGTCGGGGCGCGCCCCGGTGAGCAGTGTGGCCGCCGTCACCGCCGTCCAGGTCGCGGACTGCGTGACCGGGGCGACGCCGCTGACGTCGTTCTCGGTGATGTCGATGCTGAGGTCGCCGCCGTCGGTTGACGCGGCGGTGATCCGTTGCGAGGCGACGCCCCCTTTGCCGCCGCTGACGTACAGCACGGGAACGGTGAGCTCACTGCCCTCGAAGTGCCCGTCGGGCTTGCCGCCGAAGCCGAGCGAGAATCCCAGGTCGCATCCGGCCAGCACCAGCGTGCACGCGAGGGCCAGGGCCGTCGCGGCTGCCGCGCGGGCTCTCACGCCTCGGTCTCCTCGACGTACAGCGCGCAGGTGGTGTCGTAGTAGTCGGCCGTCTCGCCCACCGGACGCAGTCCGATGCGCTGCGCGAGCGCGCCGGAAGCCGAGTTCGCGGGGTTCGTGACGGCGACGATCCTGCGGATGCCGCTCTCGTGCGCGAGCGCGAGGACCGCGGCCGCCGCCTCGGTGGCGTACCCGGATCCCCACGCGTCGGGGTGGAAATGCCACCCGATCTCGATGTCTTCCGGCCGGCCCTTGCCCGCACCCGCCGACCACGGGATGCGCTTGAGCAGCACCGAGCCCAGCCGTCGGCCCTCTCGCGTCTCGACGGCGCGGACCCCTAGGATGCCGTCGGCCAGACTCGTCCAGCGGTCGAGGGTCGCGTCGACCTCGACCGGATCGGTCATCACCTGACCGTTGCCGAGGTACTGCCGCACCTCGGGGCGTCGGTACATGTCGAACAGGAACGCCCGGTCGTCGTCGGACCGGGTCCATTCGCGCAGCACCAGACGCTCGGTCGCGAGACGCGTCCGCCGCATCGGCACGTGCGGGATCCCGTCCTCGGCGAACGGCGCCCCCGACACGACGAAACCGAATCGTCCGTACCAGGACGCCAGGTGAGCCTGCGCGTCGAGCAGGATCGGGATGCCGGGGGCCTCGGCATCCAGGATCTCGACGGCCTCGCGCATGAGGTCGGCGGCAAGCCCTCGGCCGCGAGCGGAGGCGGCGGTGGCGACCCGACCGATACGCGTGTTCGTCGACTCGCGCAGGAGACGGAGGGTCGCGAGCACGTCGTCGCCTTCGCTGACCCACATCAGCTCGGCACCCGGTTCGATGTCGCGACCGTCGATCTCGGGGTACGCGGCCTCCTGCTCGACGACGAACACGGTCACGCGCAGCCAGAGCAGGCGGTAGAGGGTGCGGGGGTCGATCTCGGCGACGGGCGCCCGGTGCAGGGTGACGGCCATCCTTCGACCGTACCCCGGCGTACCGACATCGCTCATGCCCCGAACAGGGCGCGGGCCACCTCGTCTCCGAACCGGCGCGGTCAGCCCGCGCCGAAGCGCCGCGAGGCGGCGACCTGCTCCGCGACGCGACGGAGCGCGAGAATCAGCGGCTCGACGAGCGCGGTTCCGAGCACGACATAGCGCACGGCGTCCTCGATCGACGTGTCGGGGGTCGCGGCCAGCTCCGCCTCGGCGATCGCGGACAGGTGCTCGAGGTAGGACGCCATCACGGGCTCAGGCACCATGAACTCGGCGCGCTCCAGCGTCGAGAGGGCATGCGCGACGGCCGCGAGCTGGTCGGGGAAGCACTTCTCGGGACTTCCCCCCATGCGCTCCAGCAGCGCGGTCGCCTCGGTGAGATCCGGATCCCCGACGATCTCGGGCGTCACGGCGGCATTGGCCGCACCGAGCAGGTCGTAAGGGTTCTCGGGCGGCTCCTCGAGCACACCGACGACCTTGCGCACCCCCGCGATCCCGACACCGGCGTCCACGAGCGCGCGGATGACCCCGAGCCGCTGCACGTGCGCGGCGCCGTACGAGGCCTGCGTGGGCGAGGAGCGTTCCCCCTCCGGCAGGAGCTTCTCGCGCAGGTAGTACTTGATCGTCGCCACGGGGACTCCGCTCTCCGCCGACAATTCCGAAATCCGCACCGTGACCCCCTTGACTGGATAGCTCTACTATCTAACACTGGATAGCATCACTATCGAGCGAGGACGAGCCCATGGCATCCATCAATCCGGGTCGGATGACCCACCGTTACGACGGCGAACTCGTCGTCTTCCACATCGGGATGACCGTCAACAAGTGGTGGCGGCCCGACCAGTGGATGCCGCTGATGGGCGACATGCCCCGGATGCTGCGCGAACTCAGCGTGGACCCCGACTCGGGACTGCTCGGCTTCACGATGCTTCTCGGCTCGCGCGGGCCGTATCTCGTGCAGTACTGGTCGTCGCTGGAGAAGCTGTACGCGTACGCCTCCGCCCCGGAGCACGAGCACCGCCCCGCGTGGACCCGATTCAACCGACGCGCGCGGAAGACTCCGGGTGCGGTCGGCATCTGGCACGAGACGTACGTCGTCGAGCGCGCCGAGACCATCTACGTCGCGACACCCCCGATGGGATTGCCGAAGGCCACCGAACTCGTGCCGATCGCGTCCCGCCATGACCGCGCTCGAGCGCGCGTGACGGACGGACGGACCCGGGGTCCCGCCCCGGGGAGCTGAGGGCCAGACTGGGACCATGGCCTCGATCCTCACGACCGCGCACGACCTGCACGACGCCCTCGCAGCCGGAGCCTTCCCCGACGGGGGGCCGGTGCGCGTCCTCGACGTCCGCTGGCGCCTCGACCGCCCCGACGGGCGCCCCGCGTACCGCGCCGGACACATCCCGGGCGCGCAGTACGTCGACCTCGACCACGATCTCGCTGCCCACGGCGCGCCGACCGAGGGCCGGCATCCTCTCCCTCCCGTCGAGACGCTGCAAGCCGCCGCGCGACGCTGGGGCATCGACGCGGGCGACACGGTCGTGGTCTACGACGATCTGAAGAACATGTCGAGCGCGCGGGCGTGGTGGCTGCTGCGGTACGCGGGAGTCGCCGACGTCCGGTTGCTCGACGGCGCGTTGGCGGCCTGGACCGGTGCCGGCTTCATGACGGAGGAAGGGGATGCCGAGCCCCCGACGCCCGGATCCATCGCTCTGTCGTACGGGGCTCTGCCGACGCTCGAGCTCGACGAGGTGGGCGCGTTCGCCGAGTCCGCGCCGCTGCTCGACGCCCGCGCCGGCGAGCGCTACCGCGGCGAGGTCGAACCGATCGACCCGCGCGCCGGTCACGTGCCCGGGGCGATCAGCGCCCCGACGACCGAGAACGTCGGCGACGACGGGCGCTTCCTCGAGCCGGATGCCCTGCGCTCACGATTCCGGATGCTGGGGGCCGAGGACGGCATGACCGTCGGCGTCTACTGCGGCTCCGGGGTGACGGCGGCGCATCAGGCCGTCGCGCTGACGCTCGCGGGATTCGCGCCGCGCGTGTTCCCCGGGTCGTGGAGTCAGTGGTCGAACCACGAGGAGCTGCCGGTGGCGACGGGGCCGGAGCGGCGGTAGCGGTCCGCCCGGTCCCTTCGACGCGCTCAGGGACCTCCGCCGCGGCCCAGGGCCTACGACCAGAGCGCGCTCAGCGGGACCTCTCGCCCCAGCACGTTCTCGGCCGCACGGTGCCCCGACAGCATCGCGCCCGGTACCGTCGCGGGATCGTCGCCCCAGGTCGCCTCGCCCGCGAGGTGCAGGACCCCGCCGACCGGGACGGCCAGGTCATCGTGGTCGGACCCGACCGAGCCCGGGAGCATGTAGGCGTAGGAGCCCCGCGAGAACGGATCGTCCTGCCAACGCGTCACGACCGCGCTCTCGGGCTCGGGAACGTCGTTCCCGTAGAGCCGTCGCAGCTGTGCCAGCGTCGAGGCGACGATCTCCTCATCCGCCCACTCGCGCGTCGCCACCGCGGCGGGCCCCGCCGCGAACGTCAGCAGGGCGGGCTCGTCGTGGATCCGACCGAGGTCGTACCACGAGTGCCACCACTCCCCCTCGGCACCGAGCTGACGGATGCCGTAGACCTCGGCATCCCAGAATCTCTCGGGAAAGCGCAGCACGACCTTCTCGAAGGCATTCATCCGCAGAAGGCCCAGGGCGCGGCGGTGCGTCTCGGGGAGCTCGGGCTCGATCGCGAGGTCGCCGGACTGCAGGACCCCCACCGGCACGGTGACGACGACGTTCGCGGCGGCGAACGAGCCGTGGTCGGTCTCCACCGTGACGCCGTCCGGCGACCAGCGCACCGCCGACACGACGTGCGAGAGCCGCACGTCGACCCCTTCGGCGAAATTCTGGGCGAGCTCGTCGTACCCGCGCGGGAAGACGACCTCGTCGCCGTTCACGGTGTCGTCGTCGAGGCCGTGGGCGCCGAGCCCTGTCATCGCGACGCCGTACTGCTCCTGCGCGCGGCGGTCGTTGTACTCGCGTACGCGCGCCGCGCGCGCGGCATCCCAGTCCTGCGCGGCGAGGGCCCGGTCGACGACGTCGGCGTAGGTGGCATCCGGAGCGGAGTCGGCGATGACGTCGACGAGGGCCGCGTTCAGGGCGCGGATGTCAGCGGCGTACTGCTCGACCCCCTCGGCGGAGAGACGCGCGCCGTTCTCATCGAAGTACGCGAGCGGCCGACCGGCCGGCTGGTACCCACCGACCGTGAACTCGACCATCGGCATCCCGAACGCGCGCGCCGCCTCGGCGACCGGGCTGTCGTCGATGCCGTGGATCCAGGACGCGCCGCGGTCGGTCACGTGCCCGCCGGAGCGATCGGTGTGCGTGCGACCGCCGATGCGGTCGCGCGCTTCGAGCACGACCACGCGGCGGCCGGCGCGGGTGAGCAATCGGGCTGCTGCAAGCCCCGAGACTCCCGCTCCCACGACGATCGTGTCGATGCTCTCCATGGATGCCTCCTGGTTGCGGCGGCCCCCACGGGTCGCGTCGCCTTTCCCGAGACCGTAGTGGGCCGCGCCGAGCCGCGACAGCCACCCCGACGTACGGTGCGGCTCATCCGGATCGACGCCGCGTATAGGAGCCCCGACTCAGGCGACCGGCGCCTCCTCGTCGAGGGGCCGCGGGGTCACGCCCTTCCGGCCGTAGCGCCACCAGAAGTACAGATAGCAGAGGCCGACGAAGGGGATGCCGAAGTACAGGGCGGGAGCCTGATCGGGGTCGAACGCGATCGCGACGATCGACGCGGTCAACAGGACGAACGCCAGGATCGGCACCACCGGGTAGAACGGCGTCCGGTACACGAGCGTCGCGACATCTCCCCCGCCGCGGACGAACGCGCGCCGGTGGAAGTACTGAGCCGCGACGATCGACATCCAGACCGCCACGGCGGCGAAACCCGCGATCGACACGAGCACGAGGTAGACGGTCTCGGCGGCGATGACGCTCGAGATGAGCGACACGAGACCGATGGCCAGGCTCACCAGCAGGGCGATCATCGGGATGCCGCGGCGGGTGAGGCGCGTGAACGCGCGCGGCGCGTATCCCTCCTCGGCGAGCGAGAACAGCATCCGCGCGCAGGAGTACAGGCCGCTGTTGCCCACCGAGAGCAGCGCGGTGATGACGACGAAGTTCATGATGTCGGCCGCGTACGGCACACCGACGTACTCGAAGACGTCGACGAAGGGGCTCGAGCTGAGCCCCGCCTTCTCGTACGGCAGCAGCGCCGCGATCACCGTGATCGAGCAGACGAACAGCACGAGCAGGCGCAGGACGGTCGATCGCAGCGCGCGCGGAATGTTGCGGCCAGGATCCTTCGTCTCCCCCGCGGCGACGCCGACCAGCTCCGCACCGCTGAACGCGTAGAACACGGCGAGAGAGGTGATGAGCACGCCGCCCAGCCCCGCCGGTAGGAGACCCTCCGGCGTCTCGAAGTTGCTGAGCAGCACAGCCTCGTGCGGGCTGGTCGACAGCGGGGTGAACCCGAAGATCGCCATGGTCCCCAGCACGATGAGCGCGAGGATCGCGATGACCTTGATGGCCGCGAACCAGAACTCCGTCTCCCCGAACACGCGCGCCGAGATCGCGTTGAGGGTGAACAGGATGCCGGCGAACACCAGACACCACACCCACACGTCGACGTTCGGGAACCAGCGCTGCATGAGGATTCCGGATGCCGTGAACTCCGACCCGAGGGCGACGACCCAGCAGAGCCAGTACAGCCACGCCGTGACGAAGCCTGTCGCCGGCCCCATCGTGCGCGCCGCGTAGATGTGGATGGACCCCGAGACGGGGTAGACCACGGCCAGCTCGCCGAGGCACA
This sequence comes from Microbacterium testaceum, assembly GCF_001476655.1. Classification (GTDB taxonomy): domain Bacteria; phylum Actinomycetota; class Actinomycetes; order Actinomycetales; family Microbacteriaceae; genus Microbacterium; species Microbacterium testaceum_C. Next base: position 10,447 of record NZ_LDRT01000049.1, read on the forward strand.
CCATGACGAGCCAGACGACGAACGCACCGAGCAGGTATGCGAGCACCGCCCCGAGCGGGCCCGCCTGGTGGATCGTGTACCCGGAGCTGAGGAACAGACCCGACCCGATCACGCCGCCGAGGGCGATCATCACCAGGTGGCGCGCGCTCATCGCGCGGCGCAGCTGCCGTTCGGGGGCCGGGCGCGCGTCCGTCTGTCCGTCCATGGGGATCCCACTCTCGTGCTCGAGTCGAAAGCCCACGGGCTCGCGTGCGCCGCGAGCCAGAGTAATGGACGCACAGGGCCATCGGCTGTTCCTCCCCTCTTCTCACGTCACCGAGGGGGACACGCGATCCGCAAGATCGTCGTCCGCGCGGGCTGACTACGCTGAGACGATGACCTCCGCCGATCGAGGAGCCCCCGTCGCCGCCGGTGCGAGGGGCGACGGCGCCGCCGACGACGAGGTCACCTCGACCGTCAGCAGGGCGTTCGACGTGATCGCGAGCCTCTCTCAGCTCACGCGCGACGGGCAGGGTGCGTCAGCGACGGACGTCGCCCGGGCCCTGGGGCGGGAACGATCACACGTCTCGCGCACTCTCGCCGCTCTCGCGGATCAGGACGTGGTCGCCCGCGATGCCGGGCGCCGCTACCGCCTGTCGTGGGCCTGGTACACCGCCGCCGAAGACCTCGTCGACCGGCGTCTGCGCCTCGAAGGGCTCAGCGCGCTCGACGACCTCGCCGCGCTCACCGGGGAAGCCGTCTTCCTCGGTGTCCTGCGCGGCGACACGACCGTCACGATCGTCGAGAGCGTGCCGGCGGTCTCGCGCATGATCGGCACCTGGGTCGGCCGCGCCTACCCCGCGTTCTGCAGCGACGCCGGCCAAGCGGTGCTGTGGGACGCCAGCGACGAGGAGGTTCGTGCGATCTTCGCCGCCACCGCGTTCGACAGCGAAGGTCCGCGGGCGCCGCGGTCCGTCGACGACTTCCTGGCCCGGCTGCACGCCGCCCGGGAACGCGGGTACACGATCGTCGACGAAGAAGCCGAGGTGGGCCTCTATTCGGTCGCGGCGCCGGTGTGGGACTTCCGTGGCGAGGTGGTCGCCGCGGTACAGGTCGTCGGCGAACGAGCGGCCCTCCAGCCGCGGACATCGGCACTCGCCGACGCCTGCCTCCTCGCGGCCTCGGCGCTGTCGGCGCGCCTGGGGCACGGCATCCGCTGACTCAGGCCTCGGCGAGAGCGCTCAATCGCTGCGCACTGTCGGCGAGCAGGGCCTCGATCCGGCGGTGGCGAGTGGTGTCGGTGGTCGGGCCGCTCAACGACACCGCCGCGACGATGCCCTGTCGGCCCCGCACCGGGAGGGCGAACTCGTCGATTCCCGCTACGTACTCCTCGTGGGCGACCACCAGTCCGCGCGCGCGGTCGCGCCGCTGCAGGGCATCGACGGCGGCGACCGTGCGAGCGGCACCGGGCCCCCCGACGCCGACGAACTGCGCATCGCCCAGGAGCGCATCGAGTTCGTCACGCGAGTGATCCCAGAGCAGAGCCCGCCCGGCGCCCGTGCACCAGATCGGGGTGACCGCCGCGGGGCGGAGGGTGCCTTCGCCCGCCGCATCCGCGCCCTCGACACGCAGCAGCAGCGCGCGCGGACCGTCGGGGGCGACCACCCGCGCCGTCATGCCCAGGTGCGCGGCCATCGCCCGCAGGTGCACGCGAGCCGCGCGCAGCCACGGTTCGTGCCGCGCCCCCGCGGCGGCGAAGAAAGCCGAGCCCGCGCGCAACGCGGTCGTCTCGTCTCGTTCGACGAAATCGAGGCGACGGAGTTCCTGAGTGACGCGGGACGCGCGGCTGCGTTCGACGCCCGCGGCCTCGGCCAGGCGCGACAGCGCCCAGCCGGCCCGGCCCGACCGCTCCCGCTCGACGGCGGTGTGCAGCAGGGCGAGACCCTGCGTGAGCGAGGCGGGTGGGGTCATCGGTGTCCTTCGGGTGCGGGAGCCGCCGGCGCCTCCTCGTCGACGACGGCGACGGGCGCGACCCCTCGACGACCGTACCGCCACCAGAAGAACACGTAGCACGCGACGACGAACGGGATGCCGAAGTACAGCGCCGCGACCTGGTTCGGGTCGAAGGCGATCGCGACGATCGAGACGCCGAGCAGCACGAACGCGAGGATCGGGACGACGGGGTAGAACGGCGTGCGGTAGGCGAGCGTCTTGATGTCACCGCCCCCGCGGACGAAGGCCCGCCGGTGGAAGAACTGCGCCGCGACGATCGACATCCACACCGCCACGACGGCGAACCCGGCGATCGAGACGAGCACGAGGTAGACGGTCTCGGCGGCGATCACGCTCGACACCAGGGAGACGAGTCCTACGGCCATGCTGACGCTGAGGGCGACGATCGGGATGCCGCGGGAGGTGAGCTTCGTGAACGCGCGGGGAGCGTGCCCTTCCTCCGCGAGGGAGAACAGCATCCGCGCACACGAGAAGAGGCCGCTGTTGCCCGCCGAGAGCAGCGCGGTGATGATGACGAAGTTCATGATGTCGCCGGCGAAGGGCACACCGACGTACTCGAAGACGTCGACGAAGGGGCTCGACGTCAGGCCCGCCTGCTCGTAGGGCAGGATCGCGGCGATGACGGTGATGGAACCGACGAAGAGCACGAGCAGGCGCAGCACGGTGGAACGGAGGGCCTTCGGGATGTTGCGGGCGGGGTCCTTCGTCTCACCTGCGGCCACACCGATGAGCTCCGAGCCGCTGAAGGCGTAGAAGACGGCAAGAGAGGTCATCAGGACGCCGGCGATGCCGGTGGGGAAGAGCCCGTCGGGCGTGGAGAAGTTGCTGAACAGAACGGCCCCGGGGTGCTCGGACGACAGCGGGGTGAAACCGAAGATCGCCGCACCGCCGAGCACGATGAGCGCGACGATCGCGACCACCTTGATGAGCGAGAACCAGAACTCCGTCTCGCCGAACACGCGCGCCGAGATCGCATTGAGGGTGAACAGGATGCCGGCGAACACCAGGCACCACACCCACACCTCCACACCGGGGAACCATCTCTGCATCAGGATGCCGGCGGCGGTGAACTCGGAGCCGAGGGCGACGACCCAGCACAGCCAGTACAGCCAGGCCGTCGTGAACCCGGTGGCGGGGCTGATCGCACGGGCCGCGTAGATGTGGAAGGCGCCCGAGACGGGGTAGGCCACGGCGAGTTCGCCCAGGCACGACATCACCAGGTACACGACGAACGCGCCGACGAGGTAGGCGACGATCGCACCGAGCGGGCCGGCCTGGTTGATGGTGTAGCCCGAGCTGAGGAAGAGCCCCGACCCGATCACGCCGCCCAGGGCGATCATCACCAGGTGGCGCGCGTCCATGGAGCGCTGCAGGCGTCGCAGTGGCACCTGTGTCGCGACGGTCTGCGGGAGGGCGTTCGGGAGGGACGTGGAGTCGGTGGAGCGTGGCATGGCGTCTCGCATTCGGGAAGAAGGGGAACGGATCGCATTTCGTGTGGCATGAACACTGCACTGTGTTCATTTCGCACATGTTTCCTCGGACAGTAGCGGCCTCGGGCGGTCCGCTCAAGGGCGGAGAACGGTCCGCAATCAATCGGGCGATCCGGCGGCCGCACCGACATAACGGCATCCCTCACCGTCGGAATGCCAGGCGCAGAGCGACACGGCGGCGACGGACGATGGCCGAAGACCCCGTCCTGCACCCTCTCGAGGAGACCCATGAACCGTCACGATCTCGCCCTCATCGGCTTCGGCGGCGTGAACCGCGCCCTGGCCGAGCTCATCCGCGACCGCGGTGACGACCTCGCGGCCGAGCTCGGCTTCGCGCTGCGCATCGTCGCGATCACCGACCTGCGCCTGGGCTCCCTCATGCAGGAGGACGGCATCGATCTGGACGCCGTCTTCGCTCTGGCACCCGGCGCCACCTTCGCCGGCTGGCCGGGCGGGGATGCCGAGCCCCGCAACGTCGAGGTCATCCGGAACACGACCGCCGACATCGTCGTCGAGGCGACCTTCACTAATCCGGTCGACGGCGAGCCCGGCGTCTCGCACGTGCGTCTGGCCCTCGAGGCGGGGAAGAGCGTCACGACGACGAACAAGGGCCCCGTCGCCCTCGCGGGCCCCGAGCTGAACGCGATCGCCGCGGCGAACGGCGTGCACTTCGCCTACGAGGGTTCCGTCGTCAGCGGTACGCCCGTGCTGCGCTTCGCCTCCTCCACGCTGCAGGGACTGCGCGTCGACGCGGTGCGCGGCATCCTGAACGGCACGAGCAACTACGTGCTCGGCCAGATGGAGACGGGTATGGACCTCGCCACCGCGGTCGCCGAGGCGCAGACCCTCGGCTACGCGGAGGCCGACCCGACCGCCGACATCGAGGGTTCCGACGTGCGCCTCAAGGTCGTCATCCTCGCCAACGAGGTCCTCGGCGCCGACATCACGCCCGCCGACGTGACCTGCACCGGCATCACGGGCATCACCCCCGCCGACATCGTGGATGCCGCCGCCCGAGGCTCGCGGTACAAGCTCATCGGCGCAGCCGAACGCCTCCCCGACGGCACGGTGCGCGCGAGCGTCGAGCCCGTCGCGCTGCCGCTGACCCACCCGCTCGCCGGAATCAGCGGCCCGACCAACGCGGTGTCGTTCGACACCGACCTGCTGGGCACGGTGACCGTGAGCGGCCCCGGAGCCGGACGCGTCGAGACGGCCTACGCGCTGCTCTCGGACATCATCGAGATCGACGCCCGCGTGGCGCAGACCGCGGTGGCACGGCGATGACCCTGACGATGCCCACCGACGCCCTCGAGGTGCGCAACCCCTTCGACGGCTCCGTGATCGGCAGCGTGCCGACCATCGGCGTCGACGACGTGCCCGCCGTGTTCGATCGCGCCCGCGTCGGCGCCGAACTGTCGCGCGATCTCTCGCGCTTCGCCCGGCACGCGGTCCTGCACCGGGCTGCGCAGTTGCTCGAAAGCCGCGCCGACGAGGCGGCGCAGCTCATCGTGCGCGAGGCCGGTAAGACGATCCGGCAGGCCCGCAAGGAGGTGCGCCGCGCCGTGACGACGCTCTCGCTCTCGGCCGAGACGGCGCGCGCGGCGACGGGCGAGGTCATCCCGTTCGACGCCTTCGAGGGGTCCGAGAACCGCCGGGGGTGGTTCACCCGTGAGCCGCTCGGCATCGTCGTGGCGATCACGCCCTACAACGACGCGCTGAACCTCGTCGCGCACAAGCTCGGACCCGCCCTGGCCGGCGGCAACGCCGTGATCCTCAAGCCGTCGCCGCACACCCCGCTCACGGCGGAGTTCCTCGTCGGCATCCTGATCGACGCGGGCCTGCCCGACGAGATCGTGACGGTCGTGCACGGCGATCGTGACGTGGCCGCGGCCCTCGTCTCGGCACGCGAGGCGCGCCTGGTGTCGTTCACCGGCGGCTTCGCCACGGGCGAGGCGATCGCGCGCGGCGCGGGACTCAAGCGACTCGCGATGGAGCTCGGGGGCAATGCGCCCGTGCTCGTGTTCGACGACGCCGACCTCGCGCACGCCGTCGAGGCGTGCGTGTCGGGGGCGTTCTGGGCCGCGGGGCAGAACTGCGTCGGCGCGCAGCGCATCCTCGTGCAGCGCGGGATCCACGACGCCTTCCGCGAGCGTTTCGTCGCGGCGACCGCGGCGCTGCGCGCGGGTGACCCGACGGAGGAGTCGACCGACGTCGGTCCGATGATCACGACGGATGCCGCCGAACGCGCCGAGCGGATCGTCGACGACGCCGTGCGGGCCGGGGCGCGCGTGCTCGCCGGTCACCGCCGCGACGGCTCGGTCTACGCCCCGACGGTCGTCGAGGGCGTAGCTCTCTCGTGCGAGCTGTGGGCCGACGAAGCCTTCGCCCCCGTGGTCGTCCTCGCGCCGTTCGACACCGAGGACGAGGCGATCGCGCAGGCGAACGACATCGACTACGCCCTGCACGCGGGGTTGTTCACCCGCGACCTCGGCCGCGCCCTGCGCGTGGCGGAGCGCCTGGAAGCCGGGGGCGTCATGATCAACGACTCCTCCGACTACCGCGTCGACAGCATGCCGTTCGGCGGGGCCAAGTACGGGAGCATGGGCCGCGAAGGAGTGCGCTTCGCCTACGAGGAGATGACCCAGCCCAAGGTCGTGTGCATCAACGCATGACCCTCGGATGCCACGCCCTCCGGCCACGAGCACGGGGGCGTGGCATCCTTCCGCGTGGTCGTCAGGGGCGGTCGATGACGCGCGTGAGCGAGATCGACGTCACGGTGTCGGACACACCGGGCAGCGCCGCGATGCGTTCCCAGATCTGACCGATCCGCTCCATCGAGTCGGCGCGGAGGGTGACGAGCAGATCGAACTGCCCCGAGAGGATGTCGCACTGGATCACCTCCGGGATCCGGGTGAGTTCCGTGATGACCCCCGCCCCGCGCATCCGGTCCGCGCGGTACACGAGCACGATCGCGGTGACCCGGCCGTCGTCGATGCGCGCGGGTGCGAGCGTGTACCCGGGGATGAGGCCGTCGCGTTCCAAGCGCTCGATTCGTTGCTTCACGGCGTTGCGCGACAGGTGCACGCGGGCGGCCAGGGTCACCAACGAGATGCGGGCGTCCGCGCGGAGCTCCGACAGGATGCGCTCGTCGATCGCGTCGATGCGGGGCCTGACCATGCTCACTCCTATATGTGCACAATACGCATTGTCATGTGTTTATCTTGCACGCTAGGGTAGCTCACGCCGAACGACGCGTCACCCGCGGTCGGGCAGGAAGGAACCGTCGTGTCCACACGACCCGATCGAGCCGACTCCCGCAGTCTCGCCGAGGCGAGCCTCGCCGTCCACGGGGGGATCACCCTCGACAGCACGCGGGCCCTTCGCACGCCGCTCGTCATGTCGAACTCGTTCGCGCTGCCCGACGACCCCAGCGAGATCAGCTGGTCGGCGACCGCTCCCGGCCTGTACACGCGCAACACCGGTGTCAACCAGCAGGCGCTCGAGCGCAAGCTCGCGGCCCTCGAAGGCGGCGAGGACGCGGTCGCCCTCGCGTCCGGCGTCGCCGCCCTCCACGCGGTGTTCTTCACGCACGTGCGCGCGGGTGACCACGTCGTCGTGAGCGATGTCGTCTACGAAGCGACCTGGCGGTTGTGGACCGAGCTCCTCCCCCGCCGCTACGGCATCCAGGCGACCTTCGTGGACGTGACGGACCCGGATGCCGTGCGCGCGGCGATGCGTCCCGAGACCCGCCTCGTGTGCGTCGAGGCCATCGCCAACCCGACCACGAAGGTCGCCGACATCACGATGCTCGCCGACATCGCCCACGAGGTCGGAGCGGTGCTGATGGTGGACTCGACGTTCACGCCTCCGCCCTTCTACCGCCCCCTCGCCGACGGGGCCGACCTCGTCGTGCATTCGTTGACGAAGTACATCAACGGCCACGGCGACGCGATGGGCGGCGCGGTGATCGGTCGTACCGAGCTGATCGCGCCGATCAAGGCCGACGCGATGGTCGACGTCGGCGGCGTCATCTCTCCGTTCAACGCGTGGATGATCCAGCGGGGATCGGTCACGCTCCCCCTGCGTCTGCGTCAGCACTTCGCGTCGGCGCAGAGGATCGCCGAGTTCCTCGACGCCGACCGGCGGGTCGCCTTCGTCGCCTACCCCGGCCTCGCCTCGCACCCCGGACACGACGTGGCCCGCCGCCAGTTCGGCGGACGGGAGTTCGGCGGCATGATGGCGTTCGCCCTCGACGGCGACCCCGACGTCCAGAACCGGTTCGTGTCGAACCTGCGCCTGATCACGTCGGGGTTCTCGCTCGGCCACGACGACAGCCTCATCGTGCACACCGCCGCCGACGGACCGCGTACCGCGACGTACCCCGCGGAGTTCCGCCGGTACGGTCACCTGCGGCTCTCGGTGGGACTCGAGGACGCGGACGATCTGCTCGCGGACCTCGACGCGGCCCTGGATGCCACACCCCTCTGACCTCGCGACGAGGTCGAGCGGGTGGCACCTCGAACGCTACTCGCAGCCGATCCCGTCACCGTCGCGATCGAGATGAGACCCGTAACCGGGATCTCCCCGGCGCACGGGAGCCGCACCCGCCTCGCGGGCAGCCGTGCAGTTCTTGTAGTACACGGACTTCGGAGCCTCGGGTGCAGCGGCCTCCGGTGCAGCGACCTCGACGACGGGCGGGGCGGCATCCTTCGCCGCGACCTTGCCCTGGAGGTCGGCGATCGTCGCGGCCCGGGCGTCGAGTTCGGCCTTCGCTGTGGCCGCCGCCGCTTCCAGTTCGGCGACCCGCGCCGTGGCCGAGTCGCGCTGCTTCGTCATCGCGTCGCTCGCCGCCGTCGCCGACGCCAGGGTGTCCGCGGACTCCTCCGCCGCCGTCTGCGCCTCGGCGACATCCGACTGGAGGCCGGAGACCTGGGCCTTCAACGTGGCCACCTCGGACTGACTCCCCGCCCCGCCCGACACGGCTCCCACGACGAGCCCCAGCACGAGCGCCGCCCCGGCGACGAGGGCGCCGGTGCGGCGGGTGAGCGTCCTCTTCAGGAACGGCGTCGCCTGTCCCGCCGCGGCGGGGTCGTGCCACGCCGCTCCGTCCCAGTACCGCTGCTCGCCGCCGGCGTGCGGCGCCGCGTACCATCCGGCCGCGGGCAGGTTGATGTGCTCCATCGATCCCCCTCAACCGCCGCGTCTTCGCGGGCGGTGAATGTGTGCGCTCGGGTAGCGCTCCCCGTCGTCATCTTGGCGACACGCACGACGCCGCGCACTCTCCACCGGGCGAAGATGTCGCTCCGTGGCACTGCTCTCTGCGCTTCCCGTCTCTCGCACACGCACGCGGGCGGAATGCGCGTGCGGGAGACGGGCCACGCAGGGGGCGGATCGTCGAGCGAGGTGCTCGCCGCCTCGACTCACGGGAGGGTGACCGGCCCCGCCGATCCGGTGCCGAACAGGACGTGGGCCACGTCGTCCGGGACGGCGAAGTCGGCGAGCCCGAGCCGCAAGGCGGTGACGGCATACTCGGCGGTCGACCGGGAGGTCGCGGCGATGGACGTGAGCGAGGGCGGTGCGCCCGCCTGATCGGGCTGGACGTTGACCATGACGGACACCACCCTGGGGAGGGCGTTCACCACATCGGCGAGCACGCTCACCACCGGAGCGGAGAGGGTGGACAGGGTGGCACCGAGGGTCGTGATGCGGTCGAACAACTGCGTCGTGAGCAGATTGGCCAGGGACGCGGTCACCGCAGAGCCGGATGCGGTGAGAGTGTTCAGGATCGTGGTCAGCTGGGGGAGGCCGGCCACGCTCAGAGCCGCGTTGATGGTGTTGACGATCACCCCCGTCGGCTGGTTCGACACAGTGACGCCGATCGTCGCGGTCCCGTCCACGACGGCTCCGATCGTCGCGTCCACGCCGAGCGACACCGTGGCGAGGGTAAACCCGGCGGCCGAGACGCTCGTGGACAGCGTGATCTTCAACTGTGCGTTCCGGATCGCCGTGCGCAGGGCGTCCGTGACGTCATCGGCCCAGTCGTCGAGGAGTGCCCCCGCTTCGGCGACCATGGCGTTGACGACCCCCGCGTTCAGGACGAGCTCCGTGTTGGGCGCGGCACCGTTCAGCGGACCCGTGAGCCGCTCGAGGTCGACGAGGATGCGTCCGTTCGCGAGATCGATCGTGAATCCGTCGCCCTGGAGTTGGAGACCGAGGAACGGGGCGACCGTCGACTGCAGGTTGAGCCCGCTGATCGTGACAGTGCCCGTCATGCTCGCGGCGGCGATCCCCGGCACCCGGAGGGCGAGGGCGGACCGCAGGTTCTGCGCGATCAGCCCGTTCTGTCCGATGAGTCCGGCGACCGCGGTCTCCAGCTGCCCCACCGTCGTCGTCACGGCTCCGGTCAGCGCGCCCACCGCCGGTGAATCCAGCGTCACCCCGAGAGAGGCGATGCCGTAATCCCTCTGAGAGACCGGCTGCGCGGAGGCCACGCCCCACACCTGCTCGAGGAGAGCCGCGCACCCGTCCAGCTGAGAACTCGCCGCGACCGCGCCGACCTCGAGCGTCGCCGTCTCCAGGCCGGTGATCGCGGGGAGCAGATCGGTGAGGTCGATCGTCGCCGGCCGCGGCAGATCGTCGTCGGGCGTCGAGTCGGAGACCAGGACCGCTCCGGAGTCGTTGATCAACCCGGAGGCGCCGGCCGCGCGACCGCTGGTCGCCCCCTGAGCCCACTGATTCGCCGCCCCCAGGGCGGCTCCGGGAAGCCCGACGCTGAACCCGGTCAGATCCACTCCCACGATGCCCAGGGCCGTGACGTTCAACGGGTTCGCGAAGGTGTACACGGGCGGGGTGGAACCGAGGTCGATCGCGTTCGCGGGATCGGGGACCGGGGTGCCGTCGGCCTGCACCGTCAGGCGCATGTCATCGAGTTGGGCGATCGCGTCGAGGTCGATCCCGAGCAGTTCGCCGGCGAGGAAGGTGCCGCGCGAGCGGCTCTCCACCGCCGGATTCTGCGCACAGTCGAGTGTGGCCGTCCCGAGCGCGTCCTCGTGGACCCACTCGGCGTCGTTCCAGCTCGCCGTCGTCGCGGTGATGCCCAGCGGCACCACGAGCACCGCCCCGATCGACGCGGCCAACGCCGCGCGTACCGATGTCTTCACCGTCGTCCTCCGTTCCGTGCGATGCGCAGCGACGCGCCGAGCCCCAGCAGGCCGGCCGCGAGCGCGCCGACGCCGATCAGCGCCGTCGGGTCGAACCCGGTGACCGGCAGTCGATCCGGCGGTCGGACCGCGACATCGTCGATCGACGTGGCTGTGAGACCGATCCCCATCCGACCGCGCAGCCCCATCAGCGAGGTGTCCTCCTGCGCCGCGGCGGAGTCGTCCACCGAGAGCGTCACCAGCAGGAACTGGGGCGCGGAGGGCGTGAGGGGACGCAGCTCGAACGACGGCGACGCCGAGGTGTAGTCCTCGGCCGGGGTCGCCAGCGTGACGGGGCGACTACCCGATGCGCACAGAGGCCGGTCCGGGAAGCCCGCCCACGGCGCATCGCAGACGTCGACCTGCATGATCAGACCGCGCGGCGTCTCGGCGAGCGGACCGCTCTTGCGCAGTTCCAGGGCGAGGGTCGCGCGGGTGGCGTCCTCGAGTCGTGCGCGGATCTGCCAGAAAGCGGGGTCCCCGGGGCTGAGGTCGAGGAACTCGGCGGGGTAGGGGTCGGAGGAGAGCACCAACCGGCCCGGCGCGCCCGTGGGTGGGACGTCGACGAACGCCGCGCGGGCCGCGTCGGCGACGAAGAGGCCTCCCGCTCCGATGAGCACGAGGGAAGCGGCGGCGGCGAGGACCGCGCTGACGCGCCGGCGACCGGCGCGGAGAGAGAGGGACATGGGTCTCCTGGGGTCAGCGGGAGGGGTGGGACGTCTGCGTCCGGGGCGATGAGGGCCACAGAGCCCACGCGATGACCGCGGCGACGAGCACGGATCCCCCGAGCATGGCCGCGGGCGCCTTCGCCGCGGTGATGATCGATCCGGCGACGGGTGCACCGACGAGGACGCGGGCGGCGGTGGTCACGACGTACGGACGGAGATCGGCGGAATCGTTCGCGTCGCCGCGGAGGGTGAGGCTGCGGGCCTGCGGATCCCCCGCGACGGGCTGGACGTCGACGATGCGGTGGGTCACCTGGGCACCGTTGCCCGGGCGCCGTACCGTCACGACGTCTCCGACCGCGAGGTCGGCGGCGTCGACCGTCTGGGTGATCGCGGCGGCACCGGTGGGGAGGGTGGGAGACATCGACCCGGTCATGAAGACGATGATCCCCAGCCCCCACACGGCGCTCGCCACCAACCAGGTGACGGTGAGGATGCCGAGGCATCCGACGAGGGTGGTCACGGCATCCCGAATCCGCTCGATCGGCGTGACCGCTTCGACGGCGGACGCTCCAGCGGATGCCCTGTGTCGGGGGCCCGCGGCGTGCGCGGCGACGGGGCGGGATGCCGTGACCAGATCGTTCACGAGGTGGCCACGAACTCCCAGGCGGGGGCGATCGTCCGGCCCATGTAGTCCTCGACGGTCGTTCCACCCGCCAGCGGGATCGGGTCGGGAAGCGTGACCTCGAAGCAGTAGTACTGCACCGAGCCGGACGCCGCCGCGAGCGGCTGCGTGACGGATCCACCCGTACCCGACAGGGCGCCATCGGCGATGATGGTCGCGCCTCCCGTGAATGCCGATCCGTCGCACGTGAAAGCGGTGGCGCTCGTCGCCACGCGAACGTCGAGGGCGTCGAAGAGCAGGTCGCCCGCATCGTTGACGGTGATGCCGGCCCCCGTGACCGCGGGCTGGAGCTCGACGTCGCCGGCGATGGACGCAGCCTTGGTGCGCAGCGCCACGGCGGCGTAGACGCTGTCGCCCGGGGTGAGTTCGGTGCCGAGCAGCCCGGCCGCGGTGAACACCATCTCCCCACCGGGGTTGTCCGGCTCGTCCGTCCAGGCGGCGGGGTCGAAGCCCGGATCGGTGTTCTGCTCGATCGCGAAGGTCGACGTTCCGACGCCGGGTCCCCCCGCACCATCCCCTCCGAACACCCACTCGGTGTCGGTCCAGGCCGCCAGGGTCGCGGCGACGCCGACCCCGAGAGCCGCGCCGCCGGCAGCGACGGCGAAAATACGACGCCGAACGACCCGGCGCTTCTGGTTCTCCATAGAAACCCCTATCAGTTTCGATCCACTCGGCCGATACCGAGCGGGCGGGGCGACCCCGCGGGGCGAGCCTCCCGTCCTGAAGGGCGCGCGCCCAAGGCCTCGGAGCGGGAATCAGAGCGAACCTCAGTGGATGCCGAGAGCCCCCTGTCCGTTCGAATGAGAACGCGCGGTTCTTCTCGACTACTGAGCCGAGAGGTAAGTAGTGCGGAAGCCGGACAGCCGCCCCGAGCTGCGTGCATGCGGATATGGTGAAAAGGGAAACCGGATCCACGAGGGGGTGGTGCGGGGGTGATTTCAGGTTTCCGCGGCGGAGAGAACGCCCTTCAGATCACCGGTCGTGCAGCCGATCCGGAAGGGATCGCACGGCATCTGGAGGCCGGAACGCCGGTGTTGTTGGTCGGGCCCGTCGGCGTCGGGAAAACCGTGACGATGCGCCGTGTCGCCTCGGCGCTCGCACGACGAGATCTCCCGACACAGCTCGTGCGGGGAGTGGAACCGGTGCTCGAGCCGGGACCGGTGGCGATGGAGGATCTCCCGACGCCGGGGACGACGTTGCTGGTGGACGACGCCCACGCGTTGGACGAGCGTTCCGCCGCGACCCTGCTGCACGGCGTGTATCGCCGCCGCGTCACGGCGTGCATCGCCGTGGAGACGCCACTGTTCTCGCGTCCGGCGCCCGACGCATTCACCCACTCGTTGCTGGAGCTGGGAAGCCGGGGCTTCGCCCTTCGCATCGACATCGAGCCCCTCAGCGAGACGAAGGCATTCGCATTCCTCCGGGAGTGCGGGGCCGACGCTCTCGACGAGGTGACCACGGACGCGCTGGTGTGGATGGCGAACGGCTCCCGGGCCCTGCTGTACGAGTTCGCCGAGGTCGCCACCCACGCCGTGCGGCACGGGCGCGACCCTCTCGCCGCCCTGCGCGAAGCCCCGATGTGGACGCGCCTGGGAGAGGCGGTGAACAAGAACGTGTCGACCCTCGATCACGAGCACCTGTCGACCCTCGTCGCACTCGGCCGGTTCCCCGGTCTGGCGTCCTCGCACGCCGCGCGGATACGCCCGTTCCATGAGATCGACGAGCTGCGCGCGCACGGGTACGTCTTCCAGGACGACTCGGCATCCGGCGCGCTGTGGGCCAACCCCGTACTCGCAGCCGAAGCCGTGCGCGCCCTCGGCGAGCAGCAGGTCCGCACCGTCGTCGACACCGCGGTCGCCCGCATGCTGGATGCGGGCGGGCGCTGGTGGAGTCCGCCGATCGCGACGGTCGTCGCCGAGGCGATCCTGCGAGACGACCCTCCGCCTGCTTCGCTGACGAACGACCTCTCCCGGCGGGCCCTGCTCGACGCCGCGCGGCACGCCAACGACCTGGGCCGTTTCGCCTCGGCCGAGGCATTCGCCACGACCGGCATCGTCGAAGAGCCGGACGACGTCGCCCTCTGCTTGGAGCTCGCGCACGCGCGCGTCTGCGCCGGCGACCCGCGGGCGGGCGAACAGGTGCCGCAGGCGGTCTCGGCGGAGCCGGATCGACACCGGGCGCAGCAGATCGCGAGGGCGTGGGAGATGCGCGGGTTCTTCTCCCCCACCCGCGACCTGCTCGCCGCGCTCGACCGCGGCCGGGCCGACGACGCGGAACCCGATCCCTCCGCCGCGCGCGTCGACACCCTCGGGTTCGCGCTGCAGTGGCCGCTCGCGCGGGACCACGCGCAGCACACAGCGCGCACGTCCTGCGGGTACTGGCGCGTCTGGGCGTGGCTGCGGGAGGCGCATGCCCGGGCGCAGTTGGGCGACGCCGAGGGCACGGACCAACTGCTCACTCGCGTGGACGAGTTCGTCTACGAGAGCGGTATCTCCGGCCTCGACACCGCGGAACGACTGTGGGCGCTGACGGTCTCGCTGGTGACGCGCCTGATGCTGAACACGGATCTCCCCCTGCTCCATGAGCGGATCGCCGACGAGCGGCGTCGGGCCGTGCGAGAAGGAGACGACCGGACGTTGGGCCTGGCCGGGCTGGCCGCCTCTCTGTCGGCGGCTGTCAGCGGGGAGAGCGACACCGCCCTCCGGAACCTCGCGGCGGCGCGGGCACGATTCCACCTCATCCGCAAGGACATGGCGGCGGCGAGCGTGAAGCTGCTGATCGCCCAGTTCATCGCCGTCCACGACCGGATCCCCGAGGCCCGACGCATCGTCGATCGCGTCGCGAGCCTGTGGACGGACGGTCCGCTGAGTCTTCGTCACGATTACGTCGCGGCACGCTCGATGATCGACGCGCTGGACGGGCGGTACGACGACGCCGCCCGCGCGGCCGCGCACGCTCTGCGGTTGACCGCGGGAAGGCCGTCTCCGCTGCTGCGGCTTCGCGACCTCCACCGGGCGGCGACGCTCGGGGTGGCCGGTCGCGACGCGCACGAGGAGAGAGCTCGCCTGCTGACGGGGGTCGCGGCATCCGTTCGCCGGTTCTGGGGTGACGCGCCGGTCCCGTTGGTGAGCGGCCACCGACACGCTGAGCTGCGAGCGGCTCTGCTGCGGACGCTCGTCCCGCAGTCGTCTCCTTCTCCCCTGACGGAGGCGGACGCTCCCGCCGCCGAGACGGCACCGCTCGACGCGTCGTCGCTCACCCGTCGGGAGCGGGAGATCGCCGGATTGATCGCCGCCGGCATGTCGAACCGCGACATCGCCGTTCACCTCTTCCTCTCCGTCCGCACGGTCGAGTCGCACGTCTACCAGGCCCGCGCCAAGCTGGGCGCGGAGTCTCGCCGCGACCTCGGTCGTCGTGTCGCGCGTGACGCGCTCGCCTCGTCCGCCCCGGCCGCTCCCGACGCGTCACCCATTCCGTGACGACACTGCGGCGCACCCCCGGTGAATCACGAAAAGATAACGCCGCCCCCTTCCCTTCCGTTACCTCACCGTTATAGAGTGCTCGCACGGTAGTTGTTTTGCTGTGGCAGCTACCGGCATGTGATTGCAGGACACTCTGGTGCAGAGATGGGCCGGTCGAGATTTCTCGGCCGGCCCTTCGTCGTTCTCGCGTCCCTTTCCGACGCCCGGAACATCCGTCGAGGCAGCAGGATGAGGGGGTGAACGACGCAGACCTCACCGAACCCGACGGACGCCTCGTGCTGGTCCGGCACGGCGAGACCGAGTGGAGCCGCACCGGCCGCCACACCGGGCTCACCGACATCCCCCTCACCGAGACGGGCGCGTACAAGGCCGAGCTCGCAGGGACGCTCCTCGCGACGCGGCGCTTCGATCTGGTCCTGACCAGCCCTCTGCAGCGCGCGGTCGAGACCGCGTCCCGCGCCGGCTTCCCCGACGCGCGACCCGAGCCCCGACTCGTCGAGTGGGACTACGGCGCGTACGAGGGGCTCACGACCCCCGAGATCATCGAGCAGCTGGGCCACCCCTGGACGATCTGGCAGGCGGGTGCGCCCGCCGGAGCCACTCCGGGCGAGAGCATCGAGCAGGTCACCGCGCGCGCGGCATCCCTTCTCGACGATCTGCGGCCGCGCCTCGAGAACGGCGAACAGATTCTCGTCTTCTCGCACGCCCACTTCCTGCGCGCCCTCGCGGGCGTGTGGCTCGGCCTCACCGCGGCGGGCGGGCGCTACTTCGTGCTCGGCACCTCGGCCGTCAGCGAGCTCGGCTTCGAGCATGGCAACGCCGTCATCACGCAGTGGAATCACGTGCGCGGGCGCTGAGCACCGACCCCCGGAGGCCTCGCGCAAGAAATCACGAAAAGATAACGCCACCCTCTTCCCTTCCGTTACCTCACCGTTATAGAGTGCTCGCACGGTAGTTGTTTTGCTGTGGCAGCTACCGACATGTGATTGCAGGACACTCTTGGTGCAGGGACAAGGGCCGGTCGGAAGCCTCTCCGACCGGCCCTTACTCTGTGCGGGTGCCCGCCGTCGACCTCGCCACCCGATCGGCGCGCCCCTCTATCGTGGAGACATGACCGATCGCCGCCTCGCCGTCCAGGCGTGGGAGAGCCTTTTCCGGGCGCAGCACGAGGTCTTCGAAGAACTGCGAACGGACTTCGACGGCACAGAGCTGACGCAGGCCGAATACGACGTGCTCCTCACCGTGACCCGCGCTCCCGACCTCACCGCGCGCCTGCGCGACGTCACGGGCAACATGCTGATCAGCCAGCCGAGCGTCTCACGCCTGGTGGAACGAATGGTCGCTCGCGGCCTGCTGACGAAGTGCGCCGACCCCGACGACGGTCGCGGCTCCCTCGTCACCGCCACCGAGGCGGGCGCGGTCGTCTTCCGCAAGATCGCGGCAGCCCACGGGCGCTCGATCGCGGACCGCATGGCCCGCCTCGACGACGACGAACTGGCGCAGTTGCACGCGCTGACGTCGAAGCTCCGCGGCCCCGCCTGAGCCGACGGCATCCGGCGCTCGTCGAAACCGCACGCTCTCACCGAGCCCGTACGCAAAGGGCCGCAATCGCGTGCGCGTTCGACACACGCCTGCGGTTTCGCGACGCCCGCGCGGCTCAGCACTCGATGACGTTGACCGCGAGGCCGCCCTCGCTCGTCTCCTTGTACTTCGTCGACATGTCGATGCCGGTCTGACGCATCGTCTCGACGACGGCGTCGAGCGAGACGTAATGGCTGCCGTCACCGCGCAGCGCGAGTCGCGCCGCGGTCACGGCGGTCGAGGCGGCGATCGCGTTGCGTTCGATGCACGGGATCTGCACGAGCCCGCCCACGGGGTCGCACGTCAGACCCAGGTGGTGCTCCATCGCGATCTCGGCGGCGTTCTCGATCTGCCGGTTGGTGCCGCCCATCACCGCGGTCAGGCCTCCCGCGGCCATCGCGCACGCGGAGCCGACCTCGGCCTGGCATCCGCCCTCGGCACCCGAGATCGACGCGTTGGCCTTGAACAGCGAGCCGAGCGCCGTCGCCGTCAACAGGAAGCGCCGGATGCCACGGCGTCGGTTCGCCTCCGCCACGTCACCGTCGTCCCAGTGCGAGACCTCGGAGCGGGTCACCGCGTGCCCGTCGTACCCGAGCAGCGCACTGCCCACGAGCTCGCCGTGCGGGGTGACCGCGTTGCCGACGCCGAGCCCCGAGTCGGCGAGGAATCGCCACCAGTACATCGCCACCGCGGGCAGGATGCCCGCGGCCCCGTTCGTCGGCGCCGTCACGACGCGTCCGCCTGCGGCGTTCTCCTCGTTCACGGCGAGCGCGAACGCCCCGAGCCACTCCCCCGGCAACTCGCGGTGCCTCTCGGCTTCGATGGCCTCGAGCTGCTCCCGGATCACCGAGGCGCGCCGTTTCACCTTCAGGATGCCGGGAAGCACCCCGTCGTGCACCAGTCCGGCGTTCACGCAGGAGGCCATGGCATCCCAGATCCGGTCGAGGCCCGCGGCGATCTCTTCGTCGGAGCGCAGCGCCTCTTCGTTGCGGCGGGCGGCCTCGGCGATCGTGATGCCCTGCTCGTCGCACAGCGCGATCAGGGTCGCCGCATCGTCGAACGCGAGGGGGAACGGCGCGGTCGCGACGCGCGGCGGTTCTCCCTCGCGCCGGATGAATCCTCCGCCGACCGAGTAGTAGGTGTCTTCCGCGATCACCTCGTCGCGCGCGTCGCGCGCGACGAGGGTCATGGCGTTGGGGTGACCCGGCAAGCGCCTGCGGGGTTCGAGCGAGATGTCGGCCTTGCGGAAGCGGATCTCGTGCGTCCCGGCGAGCGGGAGGCGACGTTCGTCGGGCCAGTCCACCCAGAGTCGCTGGACCGCGGTCGGATCGACGGTCTCGGGATCCCATCCGTGCAACCCCGCGACGACGGCATCCGGCGTCCCGTGCCCGATCCCGGTCGCGCCGAGCGAGCCGTAGAGGTAGCACGAAACGTAGGCCACGCGGCCGATGATGCCGTCGCTCTCGAGTCGCGTGACGAACTGGAGGGCGGCCTTCATGGGGCCGACGGTGTGGGAGCTCGAGGGTCCGATCCCGATGGAGAACAGCTCGAACGCGGAGGTGTATGCGCTCATCCCGCCAGCGTACGGCGCGGCCGGGTCACCGCGCGATCATCGCGCCGTCACCCGCGCGCCACGCCCGGGATGCACACCGTTCCGGGCCGATTAGACGTCTCCGGCGGTCGCGGCTATGCTGGACCACGGCCTGCGCGCCGTTTCGCGCGGAGGCCCTGCGCCCGTAGCTCAATGGATAGAGCATCTGACTACGGATCAGAAGGTTAGGGGTTCGAGTCCCTTCGGGCGCACACTGTGTTGAGACAGTAAGAGGTCCGGTTCGGAAGAGATTCCGACCGGGCCTTGTCTCATTCTCGGGCAGCGACGATCCGCACGTACCGCTGCCAGGTGTGTACTCGAGTACAGGTCGCCCCGCGCCCGACGGACGTAGCGTCGAAGGGTGCCCCCTCCGCCCCCACCCCGGCACTCGCTTCGTCCTCCCGATGACGAGCGCGAGCGGGCGGGGTTCGCGTCCCCGCGGGAGCGTCGCTTCGAGGTCGTGGACCGGCGCTATCCCCATCCCGCCGTGTCTCTGGGGTGGCGTCACCGCAGCCTCGCCGAGGGAGACGGACTCCGGGCGGCGATGACCGCCGCGATCTCCCGGGGCGGTGACCCGCTCCTCGTCACGTGGTCCGCGGACCCCGGTGCCGGTCAGGTGACCGCACTGGTCCCGGCGCGAGCGAACCCCGCGTGGTTGGTGCGGCTGCTGCGAGCGGCCGCCGAGCAGGGCGTGGGTCCGCCCGTCTCGGCGGTGGTCGGCGACGAGGGCGCCGTCGCGTCCACCACGTCGGCCCTCGACGCCGTCGCCTTCACCGGCGCACGGTTCACTCGGTCTCCCGTGCGGAGCGTCCTGCATCGCCGCACCAGAGACGGCGTGACGCGGACCACCATCACGGGGGTCGATCCGGCGCTGCGTTTCGGCGGGCCGGCGGCGGCGCTGGCCGTCCGCGTCGCGGGGGGAGGCCCGAATCCGCTTCTCCCGTCCATCGTCGACCGATCGGGACTCACCGCGACGATACGGTTCGTCCGCGGACTGCAGGACGGTGTCTCCACCGTCACCTGGCTGGTGGATGCCCCGGAGCGCGCCGGGCTGCTCGCCCTGGAGGCGGTGCTGGATGCCGGTGCCCTCGGCCTCCGCGTCGAGCCCGACGTGCTGTCCGCCGCGCGTGCGTCGCTCCTCGCGGAACTCCACGGCCACCGGCACTCCCCCGTGGAGTTCGCCCGCGCCCTGGCGCGCTACGAGACCCTCGGCTGGGACGGCGATCTCGTCCACGACCCTGAATCCGCTCTCGCCGGCGTGACCACCGCCGAGGTGGGAGATGCGATCTCGGGCCTGTTGAAGCCGGTCGTCGACGTGCTCGGCAGGACCTGACTCACTCGCGCGGGCGGAAGTGCGGATCGTCGGTGATGGTCACGAGCCCGCGCGCGATCGCCGTGACGAGGATCTGCACGCGGTCGCGCACGCCGAGCTTCTCCATGATCTTCACGAAGCGCGCCTTGATCGTCGACTCCGTCACGAAGAGGTGCTCGGCCATCTCCCGATTGCTGAGGCCGTTGGCGAGCAGCGCAATGACCTCGAGCTCTTTCTCGGTGAGGACGCTCAGCAGCGCCTCGTCCGGTTCGAGAGTGGTGGGCGTGGACTCCTCGAGGCCCCGCACCACATGCCGCGTCACGTCGGGCGACAACACCGACTCGCCCGCCGCGACGGCGTGGACGGCGGCGACGATGTCCTTCGGGAGGGCATCTTTGACGAGGTAGCCCGAGGCGCCCGCGCGGAGGAGATCCACGACGTACCGGTCCGTCGAGAACGTGCTGAGGCCGAGGATGGCGATCTCGGGGAACTCCGCGTGGATCTGCGCGGTCGCTCGTACCCCGTCCATGATCGGCATCTGCATGTCCATGAGGATGACGTCGGGCCGGAGGGCGCTCGCCTGCGCCACGGCGACCTGGCCGTTGGCCGCCTCGCCCACGATCTCGAGACTCGGATCAGACCCCACGTAGTCGCGCAGGATCTCGCGCGTGATCGCCTCGTCGTCCACGAGCAGCACGCGGGTCACGGCGTTTCCTCCGTCACCCTCAGGGGCTGCAGCGCACGTTCGAGGGGAAGAGTCATGATGGTTCGCCATTTTCCTTCGCTCATTCCGCTGGTGACCGATCCCCCGAAGACCTCGCTGCGCGCCCGCATCGCCTCGATGCCCGTCGTCGTCGACGAGAGGGGGCTCGTGGATGCCGGCGCGTCGACCGTGCTGACGATCACCGCATCGGACCCGACGGTCATCGTCATCTCCACGGGGTGCGAGGGATCCGCGTGCTTGAGCACGTTCGTGCCGAGTTCGCGGATCGTGCGCCGCAGGGCCTGCCGAAGACTCGCCGGCACGCGGGCGAGCTCACCCTCGAGCGTGAACACGACGTCGAAGCCCGCGCGCTGCAGGGCGTCCGCCACCCCCTCGAGATCGTGGGCGAGTCCGACAGCGCTCGTCGTCTCTCCCGAGAGTTCCGGGGACCCCAGCAGGTCGGCCTCGTCCGCGGGGGCCGACGGGGCGGCGTCGCTCTTCAGCAACAGCACCAGACTGCGGAGGTCGTTCAGCGCCTGTTGGGCGGAGTCACCGATCCCCTCGATGATCTGCGCCGTCTTGCTCGGGTCGTGGACGAGCTGCGCGCGACGCGCCTGCATCGCGATGATCGTCACGTCGTGGGCGACGATGTCGTGCAGCTCGTACGCGAGCGTCATGCGCTCCTCGGCACGGATACGCGCCTGCTGTTCGCGGAGGGAGCGGATCTGAGCGGCGCTGCGATCGTTGCGTCGGGCGTAGACGCCGAGGCCGAGTCCTGCGCCGGCCGCGACGATCATGATCAGGAGGACGACGAGCACGGTCGAGATGGTGAGCTCGGTCGGGTGGACGACCATGGACAGCGACATCAGGACGATGCTCGCGGGGGCGAAGACCAGGGCGACCCGGAGGGGGAGCATCATCGCGCACAAGCCCAGCGTGATGGCTGTGGGGAACGTCATCTGCGCGATCTGATACTCGGTGCCCACCGTGGCGAGCGCGGCGAGCAGGCCGACGATCGAGAGCAGCAAGGTCACGGCGGCCGGCACCGCACCGATGAGCAGGGCGAGCAGCGGCAGGCACGGGACGATGAGGAAGACCCAGCCGAGGGGGGTGCCGAGATCCAGCTCCCCCGCGCTGATGTCGACGGCGACCAGCGCCGCGATGACGGCGACGAGCAGAACGCGGGCGATCCACTTTCCGGGCAGGGGCTTGACCTCGGTGAACCACGGGGGTGGACGTCCTACCACGTGGCCACCCTAACCGGCGGGCTCGGTCCGACATGAACTTTCGACCACACTCTTCGCCGTCCGGCTGAGGTGTGTCCTTTCGTATATGCCGTCCCTTCGCGGCAGCCGACAGGGTCGGATCAAGCGCTTCCGACAACCACCGGAACTTCTCGAAGGGTCTCTCATGCTCACCTCCGCTGCCGTCACCGCCACCCTCGTCCTCGCCCTCTCGGGATCGCCCGCGGCGGCTCCCGCCCCGGTTCCCGCCGCCGTCTCGGCGGTCTCGGTGGACGCCGGTTCGTCGGCGTACCTCCCCCTGAACTTCTGGTGCGCGTTCCTCCGCATGTGCAAGTGACCATCGCCACCCCTCCCCGACGGAAGAGAGACGTCAGCCCATGAGCGCGACGATCGTCACCCCGGCACCCGCCCGGCGGGAAACCCTCGGCGCGGCGGACCGCGCTCGGCCGTTCCTCCGCCGCGACACCTTCTACGCCGAAGCCGACGACGGGGTCCAGTTCGCCTCCTCCGGACCGGCCTTCCACCTGAGCGGACGCGGGTCGTTCCCGGTCTTCGAGCGGATCGCGCCGTTCCTCGACGGTCAGGTGTCCCGCGCCGAGCTGCGCGCCGCTCTCGGCCCCGCGCACTGGCCGGTCGTCGAGCGGATCCTCGGTCATCTCGCCGAGCGCGGCTTCCTCCGCTGGATCGCTCAGGAGGATGTCGACACGGTCGGCGAAGACGACCGCGCCACCTACGCCGAGCAGATCGCGTTCCTCGCGCAGTACACCGACACCCCCCACGCGTCGTTCGCGACGTTCCGCGATGAGCCCCTCTCGCTCGTCGGGCAGTGTCCGCTCGGTGATGCCCTCGCCCAGAACCTCGCGGCGAACGGGCACCGCGACCTGACCGTCGTCGACACCTCCGGAGCCGGTCCCCTCTCGGACGACGCCCGTCACGCGGCTCATCTGCTGATCCTGCCCACGGCCGAGGCCTACGCGTGGTTCGCGCGGCATCGGGGGCAGCTGGATCCCGCGCGGTGCCTGCTCGTCCTCCCCGTGGGCGACCGGCTGTGGGTCCTGCCCCACGCGTGGCGTGCGGACACCCGTTCCGCCCCGGACTGGAAGGACGCGGTCATCGCCCTCGAAGCGGCCGGCGTCGCTCCCGCCCTCGAGACGCTGTTCGCCGCGGCGGAGGAAGGCCTCACCCCGCTGCAGGGTCGCGCCGCATCGGTGCAGGTGCAGCGGAT
Organism: Microbacterium testaceum; assembly: GCF_001476655.1. GTDB lineage: Bacteria > Actinomycetota > Actinomycetes > Actinomycetales > Microbacteriaceae > Microbacterium > Microbacterium testaceum_C. Next base: position 33,616 of record NZ_LDRT01000049.1, read on the forward strand.
GCTGGGTGCCCTGCTCTCGTACGAGATCTTCAAGGGTCTCACCGGAGCTCTCGCTCCCGAGACCGAGGCAGGTGCCATCTCGCTCGACGCGACCACCGGCGAGACCGTGGCGCACCGCATCCTTCCGAGCACGCAGCGCAGCCGCGTCATGTCGGCGCCCGCGTCCTCGCCGACGGAGCCGACCACGAGCCTCACGCCCGACGACTCCCGACCGGACGATTACGGACGGTGGGAGCGTCTCGTCGGTTCCCTCACCATGCCGGTCACGGGGTTCGCGGACGAGCACCTGGTCCAGCTCCCCCTGAAGGTCGCCGTCGCGACGACGGGCGAGGGCTCCGCGGTCCGGGCGCCGAGCCTCTGGACGCTCGCCGACGCACGGAGCGAGGCGATCGCCCGCGTGTACGAGACGCTCGTCGCGAGCCTGGAACCGTCCGGTCCGCTCCTGCCGTTCACGTCGTTCGACGGCGAGAGGGCCGAGATCGACGCGGCACGGATCTTCCGTCGTTCTCGCGCGAATGCAGCCGGGCGCTACGAGCGTTCCGCCGCCGCGATCGGTGTCGCCCTGACCGAGGGGGATGCCACGCTCCGCGCGGTCTGGAAGGCGGCCACCGAGCACCTCCTGTTGCAGCACGTGTCCGAGCCCGCCGGGGCCGTCGTGGCCGCCGCCCCCGAGGGCACCGTCTCCACCTTCCTCGCCGATGTCGCCGGCACGGGCGACCTCGGGTACATCGCGCTCGGGTCGCTCGCCGTGGCCGGGACGGCGCTCGAGATCCACGTCGTGATCGCGACCCTCGCCGCGGACGACCGGCTGCTCTGGCACGTCGCCGCCGGAGACAGCGCCGCGGCCGCCGCCGCCGCCGCGGCGACCGAAGTGATCGCCCTCGTCCAGTACGACGATGCGCGGGCCACGACACCGTCGATGGAGATCTGGCCCGGCATCGACCCGCGCGCCCTCGTCGCCGCGGGAGCCGCAGGAGCCGCGAGAGCCGCAGGAGCCGCGGAGACCACGACGCGCGCACGCGTGTTCGCCGCGTCCCTCCGCGCGCCTGTCCTCACCGCCGCCGACCTCCACGCCGCCGCCGCGGTCGTGCTCGGATGACGGGACGCCCCGTGCAGCTGCTGACATCCGACCGCTTCGTGCTCGCCCCGGCGCCGCACGAGTGCACCGCGTGCGCCCGCACGCGCCTCGGCGATATGGACGACTTCCAGCTCCGCAGTCCCGCATCCCGGCGCCGAGCGGTGAGTGCCGCCGCCACGAACCCCTTCCTCCCGATCTTCGTCGACGCGTTCGTCCCGGATCCCTCGCCCGCCGTCGAGCGGTACACGGCCATCGGGGTGCACGACCTGCGCGTGCACCACGGCGAGGTCGTGGACGCCGCGCACTGTCCGCACGCCCGCCCCTCGGTCGCCGTGCCGCGCGAACGCGGCGACGGGTACCGCCCGTATCCGGTCGAGGGGTACTTCGCGTCGGCCCCGGACGCCCCCGAACTGTCGAACCCGGTGACGGGGGTCCTGTCCGCTCACGCGACGGACGACGTCGCCTCGCTCGTGACCGCGAAGGTCTCGGGGTTCATGGTGTCGCACGGCGAGCACGGTCCCTACATCCGCGCGTGGGGCGGGCACTGCGAGAGCTACGCGCGTTCGCGGTGGGTCGGGATGGTCGAGGGCATCGAGCGCATCTGCTGCGCCGAGCCCTCTCCGGCGGATCTGCGGAGCGGGGTTCCCGAGGGCGTACGCGCGATCGGGCTGGACGAGTTCGGAGTGGATGCCGCTTCCTGGCGGGTCCCCCACCCCGTCGTCGGCACCTGGACGCTCGGCCGCGACCTCGTCTCGGGAGAATCCGTCGCCCTGCCGACACGGACCGTCTTCTACGAGGCAGCGATCGCCGACCCGATCTACGTCCAGGACTCGTCCAGCGGGTGCGCGGCCGGAGGCAGCGATGCCGAGGCCACCCTTTTCGGCCTGCTCGAGGTCGTCGAACGCGATGCCTTCCTCCTCGCCTGGTACGGCGACCTCCCCCTCCGGGAGATCCGCCGCGACAGCATCCGCGACGAGGAGTCACGCCACTACCTGAACCGGCTGGCACTCGTCGGGCGCACCGTCCGCTTCCTCGACGCCACGGTGGGCGTCGGCATCCCGACCGTCGTCGCGGTGTGCGACACCGAGTCCGGGGGCGTGTGCCTGGGCGCGGGGTCGCACCCCGACCCGGAACGCGCGCTGAAATCGGCGCTCGTCGAAGTGGCATCCGATTTCCAGGTCATCGAGACTCGCGTGCATCAGCGGCGCGACGAGCTCGAGGACATGCTGCGGGACCCCGCCGGCATCCGCGGCGTAGAAGACCATGCCGACCTGTACGGGCTGCCCGCCGCTCGCGAATGGCTGACCAGGTGGGCCCGCACCCCGTACCCCGTGTCGACGCAGATCGCGCTCGCCGAACTTCGACGGGCCGCCACCGCGGGCACCAGCATCGAGACGGACCTGGTTCTCGTCGTCGAGGCGATCGCCGCCGCGGGATTCTCGCCCCTCGTCGTCGACGTCGGATCCCACCTCTCCCGCCGCTACGGGTTCAGCTGCGTCAAGGCGGTCGTCCCGGGCCTGCTGCCCATCGATTTCGGCTGGTCGAGCCAGCGCGCGCTGCGCATGCCACGCCTGCGCGAGCAGAGCGAGCGCTGGCTGCGGCAGCACGGCGGTGCCGACGAGACCTTCCTGCTGCACGAGCGCCCCCACCCGTTTCCCTGAGCCGGAGAACCTGACATGTCGATTCACACTTGGCCCGGCGTCCTCCCGGGGACGGCAGCCGTCCGTTACGCGCACCTCATCCTCGATCGCGTGCGAGACGGGATGCCGAACGACGACTGGAAGGTCGACTGGACGAACGCCCCCCTCACGGTGGCGGACCACCGGGACGCGACGCTTCGCCTGATGGATGCCGACGTGCCGGCCGACAGCGAGGGAACCGCCCCGCGTGCTCTCAGCCGGACGATCGCCGCCGTCTGTCTGAGCGCCTACGGCATCACGGGTCCACGGCTCAACATCAACCTCAACGACCGCCCCGAGGTTCACGCGCGGGTCGCGAACGTCAAATGGGGACGCGGAGCCGCATCGGGCGGGGGTCGGTACGGCATCGATCTCTATCTCATCCACGGCGGAGACGATGCGCTGGACGCGGGCGTTTATCACTTCAACGTGATCGCCAACGGGTGGGAGCAGTTGCAGCGGCACGACCGCACGCGCGAGGTCCGCGGCTTCCAGGGCTATGTCCGCGAGGCGCGGTCGTACCTGGTGGCGACCGTCAACTTCTGGCGCTCGGCGTTCAAGTACAGCGATTTCGCCTATCAAGCGACGGCGATGGACGTCGGGACGTTCTTCGGCGCGCAGTGGGAGACCCTCGGCGACGACGTCGCGGGCACCTGGGACATGGAGGTCGACGAGACGCGTCTCGCCGCCCTGCTCGGCATCGATCCCCAGGACCAGGGCGTGTACGCCGTGCAAGCGTGGGGGCCGATCCCGGCGGGACCGGAGCGCGAGGTGGTGCGTCCGGTGCCGGCGCCGGTCACGGCGTTCCGTCGCGACCGCGCGGTCGTCCGCTTCCCCACCGCAACCGCTCTCCAGGACGACATGCGCCGGGAGAGCCCGGATGTGTCGGCACGCGCGAAGCTCGCGATCGTCCCCGACGCCACGGTCCCCGATGACGCGGGCCGCCGTCGCCTCGCCGCCCGGGAGACGAGCTTCGGTCGCTTCAGCGGAGAGTCCCTCACCGAGGACGCGCTCGACCGGGTCCTCGCTCGTGCCCGATCCGCCGCCCAGGCCCTTGCCGGCGGGTCTCCCTACGCGCCCGCGCTCTCGTTCCTCGTCTACGCCCACCGGGTCGAGGGGCTCGAACCGGGCCTGTACCTCGACGACGACGAGGGGCGTCGTGGGCTCGACGACGGCGATCAGTCGTCGTTCCTGGAGAGCACGTACTTCCTGCACAACTACATGGGGCGGCGCGCCGCGTGCACTCTCATCGTGTGCGCCGCCGTGATCGACGCCGCTCGCGCCCACGGCGTGCGCGGATACCGCGTGACGAACGCGGTCGTCGGTGCCGCATGCCAGGCGCTGCTGACCGACGCGAACGCCGTCGGGGTCGCCACGGGCACCGCCCTCGGATTCGACGCAGCCGCCCACGCGCGGCACGCCGGCATCGACCCCACGGTCAGCGCACCGATGCTCATGATCATGCTGGGGGTCGACACCCCGGGCTCGGGACGTGTGCGCGCCGACATGACGGTCGAGATGGCCTCGTGAGCGCGGCGGTGGACGCGCGGTGGCAGCTGCGCTTCGGGGGGTTGCCGGCATCCGTCGTCCGCGAACTCGATGACCCGGCGCACCGCGACAGCTTCGTCGCGTTCTGGGATGCCTCTCGGCACCTGTCCGCCGCGAGGAACGCGGTGAGCGACGCCCTGCACGACCTCATCGCCGCGCGCCGGGCGGCGGGGGCGGAGACCTCGACGCTCGTCGCCCTCCGTCGCGCCCTGTTCAACCAGGACGCGGATGCGGTCGAGCGCCGGCTCGGCGCCCTGGGGCCGGCGGAGCGCGACGACGTGCTCGCCCGCCTCGCGGAGCACGCGGCGCCGCTGCAGGCGTGGCTCGCGCACGAGCGTCGGCACCGCGAGAGCTTCGACGAGATGCTCGCCGGACAGCGCACGCGGCTGTGGGAACAGGCGGCGCAGCACGGCTTCCTCCCCGGTCTCGCCCTCTCGACTCCCGATCTCGTCGCCGAGGTCGACCGGTACGGCCGGGAGCTCGCGGCGCAGGGTCGGATCGACAAGCGGGGAAAGCGCGTCGAACGCTCGCTCGTGTCGTACGTGACCCGGGCGGCGGCGAAGACGACGCCGTTCTCCTCGCTCGGCCCTGTCGCTTTCCCCGGGGCGACTCCGCGCCCGTCCGGCGAGGACGGCCCCCGCGCGCGTTCCCGCTGGTCGGTGTATCCGCTCGCCCGCGTGCTCTCGGTGATCGCCGAGCACGCGGACCTCGTCGTGGGGGTCTCGCTCCGCCGCAGCCCCTATGTGCGACGACAGGATGCCGCGACCCTCGTCGACCGTGCGACCTGGACGTTCTCCGAGGTCGACACCCGCGACGACTACGCGGCGTGTGTCGAGTCCCGCGTGCGCCTTCCCGCGGAGGGCGTCCTCGCCGCCGTCGACGAGATCATGGACCGGCTCGGGGGCGAGACGGCGTGGGGTGCGCTGACCGACGAGCTCGTCGACGCGGCGGGCCTCGATCACGACCGCGCCTCGGACCTCGTCGCCAGCCTCGTGCGGCTCGGCGTGCTCGTCGCCCCCGCACTGACCATCGATGCCTTCGACGCGGACGCCTTCGACACCACCCTGGAGCAGATCGCCGCCGGTGGCTCGCGCGCCGAAGAGATCGCCGTCGCCCTCCGCCGCTATCGCGACGACGCCGCCGCCACGGTCGACGTCGTCGATCCCCGCGAGCGCGCCGTGCACGTGCAACGACTCCGGGGGGTGGTCGCGGACATCTACGCGATCGCCGGAATCGCCGCCGAGCCGCCCCGATCGGTCGTCTACGAGGACGTCGTCTTCCCCGCATCCGGCTCGGGTCTCGCGGAGCCGCTGGCGACCTCGGCATCCGACGCCGATGCTCTCCTGACCTTCGTCGACCTCCTCGACACGAGTCACATCAAGCGCGACCTTCTCAACGGCTACTACCTCCACCTCCGCGATGCCGGCGAGAAGGTCGACGATGTCGCCGCGTTCCTGCGCGGTTTCGACGTCGACCTGCTCGAGTCGTTCGAGGGATACGTCCTCTCCGACATCGCCGACGACGCACTCGAATCAGATCCCTGGCTCCGCTGGGGCGGCGCGTGGAGACGCGAAGCGGCACGCCGCGAGCTGCTGTCGGTCCTCCTCCGCCACCAGCGCGCCGTGGCCTTCGACGGCGTCGACATCGCCTCCGAGATGGGCGCACCGCCGATCGACCTCGAGGCGGAGGCGCGCCGGATCTCCGCGATGACCTCGCGTCTGACGGCACCTTTCCGTCATCTCAACCTCCTCCTGCAGCACGATGTCGCGTCCGGGGTCACCGTGATGAACGACTGCTTCGGTGGGGTCGGCTTCTCGGTCTCCCGCTTCTCCCACGTCCTGTCCGAGCCGGCGTCGGAGCTCACCGACGACGTCGAACGGGCCGCCGAGACCACGGGCGTGCGGCTCGTCGAGATCAGCGGCGGAACTGTGTTCTCGAATCTGAACCTGCACGACCCGGTGCTGCGCGTCCGTTTGGAGGTGCCGGGCGATCCGGTGCGGCCGGGAGAACACGGCATCCGGCTCGACGACCTCGCGGTCCGGTGGTCGGACGACCACGAGCGGGTCGTGCTCGTCGAACGGGCGACGGGGATGATCGTTCACCCGGAGTACGCGGGCTACCTGGTGCCTGCGGCGACCCCGCGCCTGCATCAATCCCTGTCGCTGCTGACGCCCTCGGCGAGCTTGAGCTCGAAGCCCGCGGATCTGCTGCGGGTCGTCCCCGAGGCCGGCACGGCCGTCGTGCGCCGCCGCATGAGCATCGGCGACGTCATCGTGGTCCGCGCGGCCGCTCTCCTCCGCGGTGCCGACGCGCCGACACTCGATCCGCTCACGCGCGAGGGAAACCTCGCGTGGCAGCGCTTCTGGGCGCGTCACGCGCTCCCGCCCCGCGCGTACGTGCGCGTGCTCCATGGAACTTCCGGGCGTCGGGCGAAGCCGTTCTTCCTCGACGTGACGCTCGCGCTGTGCCTGTCGAATCTGCACAGCCAGATGAGGGATGCCGATGACCAGACGGTCCTCGAGATCACCGAGGCGCTGCCCGATCCCCACGGAGCCGCCGAAGGAGGCGACGGATGCCCCCGTGTCGCCGAGGCGATGGCGGGCATCAGCATCATCGACCGATCGACCTGGAAGGAAAGCGCATGAGCGCCGTGATCCCCCTCCCCCACAGCCCCGAAGCGGCCCGCGTGGACGACGAGGACGCACGCTGGGTGTCCTTCCACGTCTTCTACGGCGGCTCGCCCGACATCCTGCTGACCGAGTGTCTGATCCCTCTGGCGGAGGCGCTCGTGCGCGACGGGGTCGTCCGCGACTGGTTCTACATCAACTACTGGCTCGAGGGCAGCCATGTCCGGCTGCGGCTGCGGGTTCCTCGTGAACGCACCGACGCCGACCTCGACAGCGTCGTGCTCCCCGCCGTCGAGGGCTATCTCGCGCGCAAGCCGTCGATGCATCCGATGCTCGAGCTCGCCGACAACGGCTTCTACGAGCGACTCTTCGTCGGGGAGTTCACGGATGCCGATCGCCCGCGCTACTTCGACGACGGCGCCCCGCTCTTCCGGCCCAACAACTCGATCGAGCGGCGCGACTACGAACGGGAGACCTTCCGCTACGGGGGCCCCCAGTGCATGAGGCTCGCGGAGGAGCACTTCGTCGCCTCGACGCGCCTCGCGTGCGACGTGATGGGCGGCGGAAACCAGAACGTCCGGAGTCTCCTGCTGGGCATCGCCTCGCAGCTGAGCTTCGTGACCGCCTGCACGCTGCTGCGTGACCGCGATCTCGTCGCCGATTTCTTCGTCGCGTACCACCATCGATGGGCCTCCGGCTACGCCGACGAGACCCACTACGCCACCGAGAAAGGGCGCCGCACCCACGCCCTGACCGCCGCCCACCTGCGCCGCCGTCTTCTCCCGCTCCTCGACCGCCTCGTCGCCGACGACCTGGAGGGGATGCCGCAGCGGCTCCGCGACTGGGCGCAGACGAACCGCCGCGTCCGCGCGGGACTGGACGAGCTGTTCGACAGGGACGTCCTCCGCTTCGACTACCACGACGGCCGGCGCGCGCCGGAGTCGCCGTCGGCGGCGGCGTGGTCGCTGTGCCACTCGCTCATCCACATGACCAACAACCGCATGATGGTGTCGGTCGCCGACGAGGCGTTCATCGCGTACCAGATCGCCGAAGCGATGGGAACGCCGGCATGAGCGGCGAGACGCCCACGCCGGTGCTGCCCGACACCGCCCCGTGGCGCCCCTCGGTCGCCCCGGGCGTCCAGGTGGGTCCGGCTCGATGGAACGGCGAGCAGCTGAGGAGCGACGCGTCCGTCGCCGGGCAGAACCGCATCCTGCGTCTGGGTCTCCGGGAGCGGCTGATCCTCGACGCGATCGACGGGCGGCGCACGGTGGCGGAGATCCACACGTCCCTGACCGGTCAGGGGCTGCCCGCTCCGACCGAGGTCGTCGTGGCATCCCTCAACCGATTCCTCGCCTTCGGACTCGTCGAACGCCCGTTCACCGTGCCGGCCCCGACGATCGAGGCGCTGGACACGCGAGCCGAGATCGCCGCCGAGAACCTCTCCGAGGTGTGGGCGACGGGAGCGCGTTCCGGTCGGGCGTCCCGGGCGCGGTCGGCACTCGCGTCGTGGCCCTCGTTCGTCGTCGCGCTCGCGATCGCCGCCGCCGTCACGGTCCTCGCCGCGACGGCGTGGCCTTCCGCCGTGATCGCGGTGACGCATCTCACGAACCCCCTGTGGCTCGTGCCCGCCGCCGTGCTCGCGGTGGTCTGGAACCTCGGGGTCACTCTCGCGCACGAGGGGGCTCACATGAGCACCTTCCGCGCGCTCTCCGGGCGGAGCGCGCGCCTGTCGGTGACCCGCCTCGGTGTGGTCCCGATGATCAACACCCAGCTCGATGGCGTCGGTCTGCTCGACCCGGGCAGGAAGGTGCGCGTCGTCGCGAGCGGTCCGCTCGTCTCGCTGCTCGCGCTCCTCGTGCCGTGGGCCGTCTTCGTCCTCGCTCCCGGGGGCAGCGTCCTCGAGCTCTTCGCCGCGGCGTCGCTCCTCCTCGATCTCGCGGTCGTCGGCCTCGCCCTGTCGTTCTTCCCCAACACCGACGGCAGTCGCCTCCTCGAGGCGGTGGCATCCGTCGATCAGATCCAGGCGGTCGCCTTCCGCACCCTCTCCCGGCGTTACCGCCTGCCTCGTGGCCTCCCGCTGCTCACCCGTGTGGCGGTCCGCGTCTATCCAGTCTTGCTCTCAGCGACCGTCCTGGCGGTGCTGCTGGCGGGAGTGCTCGTCGTCCGGCTGGCACTGAGCTGAGTCGCGCCCGCGGCTCGGCACACCTTCGAAAGGGAAATCATGAACAACCTGTCATCGCTCGCCGTCGAGCTCGACGCCTTCGAGGTCGACACCCTCGAGGTCAAGGACTACGTCGACTACTCCGAAATGGCGTTCGGCTCCACGTGTTCGTCGTCCTCGTCGTCGTCCTGCTCGTCGACGTGCACCTCGTGCTGCACCTCGACGTCGTCGTGCGCCACGGCCTGATCTCGGGCTGATCCCCGCTTCACCCCACTTGCGGTGCTGGGGCGAGCATCCCTCGTCCCAGCACCGCATCACCTGAAGGAGAGCATCGTGAACCCATCGGATCCGTGGGCGGTGGACGTCTCGGACGTCTCGCTGACCATCCGCGGCAAGACCATCCTGTCCGGCGTCGACCTCAAGGTGGCCGCCGGCACCTTCCACGGCATCATCGGCCCCAACGGCGCGGGGAAGTCGACCCTGTTCGACGTCATCCTCGGATTCCGCGCCCCGAGCTCGGGCAGCGTCCGCGTCCTCGGCAAGCCGACGCGTCCCCGCGATGTCGAGCTGTACCGCAAGGTCGGGGTGCAGCCGCAGCGGACGGCCTTCTTCCCCAAGCTGAACGCGCTGGAGCACCTCACGGCGCTGGCCCACATCTACGGGATGGGCGCCTCGCGCATCACCGCGCTCATGGAGGCGCTCGATCTCACGCGCCACGCCGCGACGCGCACCGAGAAGCTCTCCGGCGGCGAGCGGCAACGGCTCGCGATCGCCTCGGCGCTCGTGCACCAGCCGCGCGTCCTCTTCCTCGACGAGCCGACGGCCGGGCTCGACCCCACCGCGCGGCACAACCTCGTCGAGATGCTGCGCTCCGGCGAGTTCCGGGACATGACCACCATCTACACGACGCACTACCTCGAAGAGGCCTCGCGCCTCTGCGACGTGGTGTCGATCCTCGATCGCGGCCGGGTGCTCGTGACCAAGTCGCCCAACGAGCTCGTGTACGAGACGGGCAGCGAGACGTCCATTCTGCTGCCGGCCGCCGTGCACCAGGCCGACCTCGTCGCGCGTCTCGACGCGATCACGACGGTCGACGTCGATTCGGCGGGGCTGCGCGTGCGCACGCGCGAGGTCGGACGCGCGTTCGAAGCCCTCGCGGCCGCGGGCATCGACATGACCAATTCGCAGGTCACGAGCGGGTCCCTCGAGGACGCGTTCATGGCCTACACCGGACGGAGCTTCGAATGACCACGGCGACCACCACGCTCTCGCGTGTCATGTTCACGGCGGATCTGCGCGATTTCGCCACGCTGTTCTTCACCTTCGTGTTCCCCGCGGGTCTTCTCGTGGGCCTCGTCCTCGGGATGGGGCAGATCCCCTCGCCGCACGGGGGCAACTCGGTCAACGAGATCTCGGCGAACGTCGTCGCTTTCGGCATCGCGTTCGTCGCGGTCTTCGCGGGTGCCCAGCACATCTCGGCATGGCGCGAGAACGGCATGCTCAACGTGCTGCGGTCCGCTCCGGTCGGGTCGGGGCACGTCCTCGCGGCGCAGGCGGCGGTCGGGGCGGTTCTCGCCATCGTCCAGGCCGTGTTCCTCATCGTGATCGCGGTCACTCCCTGGCTCGGAATGCAGCTCGTTCCGACGGCACCGCTCGGCGTCCTCGGAGTCGCCCTCGGCTATTTCTTCTTCTTCGGTCTCGGCGTGATCCTCGCGAACCTCGTCCCCTCGATGACCGCGGTCACGATGCTCTCGCTGATCGTCGTCATCGGGCTCGGACTCGTGGGCGGGGCCATGATGCCCGTGGAGTACATGCCGACGTGGGTTCAGGACGTCGCCCCCTACACCCCGGTCTTCCACATCAGAGAGGTGCTCACCTTCCTCCTCGTCGGCGTCGGCGACTGGGGCCAGGTCGGAATCTCGAGCGCGTACCTCCTCGTCATCGGGGCGGGGCTCTTCCTCGTCGCCCGCAAGACGATGCGTCTGAGCTGATCCCATGATCGGTCTCGCGCACAGCGCCCCCTCACGCGACAGCGCCGCGGTCTGGACCGCGCCGGCGACGGTCGTCGTCGGCGCGGGCGGACTGACCCGCGCCGAGCGGGACGCCGTGATCGCCGACCGGTGGTTCCGGGCGCGGCCCCACGTGCAAGCGCAGGTGGTGTCGAGGTCCGGTGTGCGCAGGGTCGGCGGGCCGGAGGACGGCGAGCTGCTCGGCCGGATCGTGCGCTCTCTCCGCGACTTCGCGTCGGCCGGCGCGGCGGAGGCGACGAACGTGTGGGAGGTCGACCAACGTTCCGGACTCATCCGGCATACGGAGTTGTCCGAGATCGCGACGCCGCTCGGCGAGACCGCGGCGGAGGTTCCTCGAGTGGATGCCGTCTCCCTGCGCGAGCGCGATCTCGCGGGCTGGGAGTGGGAGTCGGCGGGTCTCATCGACCCGATCGCCGCGCTCCTCGCCCCCGAGGTGACGGATGCCGTCGCCTGCACGACCCTCGCCCCCGCATCGGGTGCGACAGCGACGCGGACGCGGGACAGCGCGCGACGTCTCACCTGGTCGGGGCAGGGAGAGTCGTTCTCGGGCTCGCGGCGCTCCGCCGTCGTCGAGGGGATCGAACGGCTGGTCGGCGGGCAGCAGTTCACCCGGCGGCATCCGCTGACGTCGGCGCGCGCGCTCGAGGGTCGCGTGCTGACGCCCCGCGCGTTCGACCCGTACCTCGGCTCGGCGTACGGGCGTATCGTCGAACGCTTCGACGCCGCGAGACCGCACGAGTGGGTGTCGGGCTCCTCGCTGCGCGACGACGAGCACGTCTGGATTCCTCGCGAACTCGTCTACTACGCCGAGATCCCCGAGAACGAACGATGGGCTCTCGGGACTTCCTCGGGGTGCGCGACGGGCAGTTCCCTCGACGAGGCGACCGTGTTCGGTCTGCTCGAGCTCATCGAGAGGGACACCTTCGTGAACGCCTGGTACGGCGGTATCGACGCCGTCCCGGCCCTGGCCGAGGACTTTCCCGGTGCCGCCGGGATGCTCGCGCGCGTGCGCCTGCTCGGCTGGCGCATGGAGCTCGGGCTTCTGCGCAACGCGTGGAACGTCCCCGTCTTCGTCGCCGCCGTCGACACGGGCGAGGTCCGCGCTTTCGGCGCCGCCGCCCATCTCGACGTCGCCACCGCCGGTCTGCGTGCGATGACCGAGGCGGTCGCCTACGCCCCTGGACGTATCGCCGAAGTCGCCGACAACGCCGACCGGGTCGACGAGCTCCGCCGCGATCCGCGCCGCGCGCGGCACATCGAAGACCATCCGTTGCTTCCCGTGCGGGGCGCTCACCCGGCGTACGCCACGATGTGCGGGGATCCGCGAGAGGCTCTGTCGCTCGACGAGATCTCTGCGTTCGCGGATGCCGGGACCCGGCTCCTTCACGACGGCGACGACGGTGCGGGGGTCGACGTCCGCGGCATCCGATCGGCTCTCGTCCGCCTCCTCGCGGAGGAGGGGATCGAGACCTTCCGGGTCGTCCAAAGTGCTCCCTTCGAGAAGCAGCTCGGGCTCGAGACCGTGATGACACTCGCTCCCGCCCTGTCGCAACTCGACTTCGGGTGGGAGGCGCAACGCGTGCGCACGTCGACGCGTCCCCTCGACCAGGCCCAGCTGCTCACCGGCCGCCGCCCGTCCGCGCTCCGCGACCTGCCGCACCCGTTCTCATGACCGGCTCCGCTGCCGCGGCCCCGGCGCGAAAGGCGGGCGGGACGACCGTCTCTCTTCTGGCCTTCGCCGCGTTGTACGTCGTCGCCCTCGCGTGGGCGCCCACGTGGTGGTGGGCGGTGGGCGCCGCGGTGCTCGGCACCGGCGTCGCGCTCGGATCGTGGGGCCTCGCGCGCCGCCCGCGGAACCCGACTCGACGACCGAGTGCCGTCGCGCTCCGGGCGGTCGGCCTGACGTCGCTCGCCGAAGCCGTCGGACTCGCGGCCGCCGTGGCGACGTTCCTCGTCGCCGACCTCCGCTGGCTCGCCCTCCCCCTTCTGCTGACGACGGTGACGGCGCACGTCGCGAGCCTCGCGGGGGCGTTCCGCCGGGGCGTCGACGCGTGGGCGCTCGGGTGGATCGTGGTCGCGACGGTGATCGCGTGGGTCTGCGGGCCGGCTCTTCTGGCATGGGCGTGGCCCGTGTCGGGCGCGATCGCCGCGGGCATGTGCGTCGGGTACGTCCTCGCTCTTCATTCGGCTCGACGATCGGGTCGCCCGCGCGCCGACTCGTCGCCTGACGTGTCGGTTCGTGAATCGGCATCCCCTGCGACGTGACCACGCTCGCAGACCATCCCTGAAAGGAAGACGCAATGAAACTCGCATCCCTCGCCGCCGAACTGGACGCCTTCGAGGTCGAGACCCTCGAGGTCAAGGATTTCGTCGACTACTCCGACATGGCCTTCGGCTCGACGTGTTCCTCGTCGTCGTCGTCCTCGTGCACGTCAACGTGCGCCTCGACGTGCGCCTCGACCTCCTCGTGCGCCACGGCATGATGCCCGCGCGCTCGTGATGCCCGAGCGCCGATGATCTCGCGCGCCGGTGGGGCGGCGGTGGGGCCGCCGTCCTCCCGGCGCGCGGTGGGCGGAGGCGGCGAGTTCGCCCTCCTGCACACCGACTTCGCAGCTCGGCAGCCGCGTCAGCGCCGAGGAGGCGTGGGCGCTCGTGCGCGGCTCACAGGGCGAGTGTCGCGGGTACCCGGACGACTTCGTCGTCATCGAGCCGGAGTAGTCACAAGGCGACGTCGCCTTCACCCCGTCGTCCGACGCCTCCGCAGCGCAAGCAAACCGCCGGCCGCGATCAGCATGCCCGCGAGGGGAATCAGGCCGAGCCACTCCCCCGTGCCGCTCCGCGCGAGCGCGTCAGGGCGCTCGGATGCCGTCGGGTTCGCGGATGCCGTCGGCCCCGGCGAGACGCTCGGGTCGGGGGACGCGGTCGGCTCCGGGGAAACAGTGGGGCTCGGCGCCGGATCCTTCATCGCGGCGGTCATCATCGCGAACCACCGCCACGGCGCTGCGGCCCCACCGGGGAGAGCGTCGGCGTACTCGTCACCGCGGATGCCGCCGAACCGCGGCTCGACGGCGACGATGTCCTGCAGCGAGCGGGCGAGCTCGTCGGGCGACGTGAAGGCGCTGCCCGCGGGACAGAGACCGGGCGAGGTGGTGGCCGACAGGACGACCTTCTCCGGCGGCATCCCGAGCTGGGAGACCGCTCGGCGGTAGTCGTCGCCGGTCGGGACGGCGTCGCACGGCAGGCGGAGAGCGAACCACGCCACGTCCTCGCCGCGCGCCGCCGCGACGGCGGGGTAGTCGGGAGCCGAGTCGCTCCCTCCCGCGAACGCTGCCGCGTCACCGACGAGCGAGACGGCGGAAAGGGGGCCGAGGTCGCGGCGGAGGGCGTCGATCAGCCGCACCACCAGGGCGGTGTCGAGGCCGGTGCGGATGTCGAGCTCGATCGCATCGAGCTTGTTCGTCAGGAGGTAGAAGCGAAGGCTGGCATAGAAGCGGTCGAAATCTTGACTCAGCAGAGACCAGACGACCGCAGAATCCCCGCCGAGGGTAGCGACGACGGGGATGCCGGCACTCCGAGCCGTGGCGAGCTCGGCCCGCGCCTCCGGGTCGGTGTCGACGAAGAAGGGCTGGCCGTTGCGCAGGAACGTCCCATCGGCCCGGAGATCGAAGGTGCCGAAGGCGACGGCATCCACTCGTGTCTTGCCGGTGAAGAGGTCATCGAGCGGGACGACCTGCGTGTCGGTCTGCGTCGTCCGATAGACGGCGATCGTCTTCGTGGAAGGGAACGCTCGCGGAGTGATCGACAAGGCATCCACCCGCACGACGTCGACGTCTCCGCGCACGCTGTCGACGTGCACGGAGACACCCGTCGCGGGATCCGTGTAGGTGTCGCCGGCGGTCAGCGGGGCGTCGAGCAGTGTCGCGTTGTCCCGGATGTCGGGATGCCGGCCATCGGCGAACTCGACCTCGATCGGGCCGTCGCCCGATGTGCGGGAGACGTCGACGGTGGACACGAGGACACCCTCGTGGGGAATGCCCGCATCCCATTTCTCGGCTCGCCGCGATTCGACCGTCAACACGTGCGTGGCGTCGAGACGCACCGCCGCCAACAGCGTCGGGCCGTCGGATTGCACCGGAGAGAGCGACACCGTGCGCGTCTCACCGGGCAGCACGCAGGCGACCTGCGCCTCGCTCGCCCAGCCCAGCATCCATCGATGCCAGGCGAAGTACGCGTGCCCGGGACCGTCCGTCGTGGCCATGAGGTCCCACGGCCCCGTCCACCGCGTCGTCGGCCCACCGTCGTTCGAGGTGTCGTACAGGTCGGGCAGGCCGAAGATGTGCCCCATCTCGTGCGTGGGCACCCAGTACCCCGACTGGTTGAGGTCGACTTGCCGCAGCGAGACCCCGTGCGTCAGAGTGCGGCCGTCGGCCACGACCTGGTAGCCGTTCTGCGCGTGCGAGCGAAAGGCGTCGCGCGGATCCTTCGTCGCCCAGACCACCCACACCACGTCGACGGACGAGAAGTCGACGGCGCCGTCCGTTGCGGCGACGGCGCTCGCGAGACCGTCCGCGTTCTCCTCCCACGCGGCCGACGTGCCGTCCAGGCGAGTCCACACCGCGTTCGACCGACGCTGGGCCTGAAACGCGCCCCGCGAAACGGTGCCGAGCGCTGTGACCGAGGCATCGAGAGTCTCTTCCAGCGCGGGAATATCGCCGGGGTCCCCCGGCGCGTCATCGAAGTCGACGTACAGCGTCTCGATCACCGGGGAGCCGGAGGTCGCGAGCCCGTCCGACGGCAGCGGGAACCCTTCCCGCGTCGGGCTCTCGCCGGCGGGCGCACGACACGCGTCGACCCGGGATACCTGCGAAGCGTCGACAGTCGCCGCGGACGCAGCCGGCCCGCCGGGGACGAGAGCGGTCGCCGTCACCGCCAGCGCCGTCAGGACAGTCAGGAATCGAGCAGCGCGACGGGGCATTCCCAGCTTTTTCACAGGCGAAGCTTATCCAGGCGGAGCGTCATTTCTCCGGCTCACTTCCGCTCCCAGTCCCCGACCCACCAGTCGCTGATCGAGGCCATTCTTTCTCCGACGGCGCGATGTGCGTCACTTCCGCGCCACTCGTCGAATGCCGCGCGGTCGACGAACGTCCCGTCCTCGACGATCACCCGCCCTTTACGCGTATCGAGCGACATCGCGATATCCCACGACAGGATGCCGGGATCCTCCCCCACCGCGCGCAGTTCGGCGATCGCCGCAGAAACGTCCGGGTCCGCGGCATCGTCACGGACCCGGAACAGCACGACGTGGCGGAACACCTATTGCCGCAGCGCGCCCACGTGGTCGCGGTACCAGGCGACCGTGCGCTCCATGCCCTCTTCGAGCGAGATCTTCGCGGTCCAGCCTGCTTCGGCGAGCTTCGAGACGTCGAGGAGCTTCTGGGGTGTGCCGTCGGGCTTGGAGGTGTCCCACTCGGTCTCACCCTCGAACCCGGTGACGCGCGCGATCGTCTCGGCGATCTCGCGGATCGTCACGTCCGACCCCGTACCCACGTTGACCTGGTCGGGCCCGTCGTAGTGCTCGAGCAGGTGCAGGCAGGCGTCGGCCATGTCGTCGGCGTGCAAGAACTCGCGTCGCGGCGTTCCTGTCCCCCAATTGGTGACGCTCGCCGCCCCCGCCTGCGCGGCTTCGTCGTAGCGACGGATCAGCGCGGGCAGCACGTGCGAGCCCTGCGGTGAGAAGTTGTCGTTCGGGCCGTAGAGGTTGGTCGGCATCGCGCTGATCCACGGCAGTCCGTACTGACGACGAACCGCCTGGGTCTGCAAGATGCCGGCGATCTTGGCGATCGCGTACGCGTCGTTCGTCGGCTCGAGGTGGCCCGTGAGAAGCGAGTTTTCGCGGATCGGCTGCTCCGCGAACTTCGGGTAGATGCAGGACGACCCGAGGAACAGCACGCGCTCCACGTCGTTGGCGAGAGCGGCATCCAGCACGTTGACCTGGATACGCATGTTGTCGCTGAGGAAATCGACCGGATACGTCGAATTCGCCAGGATGCCACCGACCTTCGCCGCAGCGAGCACCAGGTACTTCGGCTTGATCTCCCCCACGTAGGCGAAGACGGCGTCGCGGTCTTTCAGATCGAGTTCGCGGGAGGTCTTTCCGACGACGTTCTCGAACCCCGCGGATGCCAGCTTGCGCGCGATCGCCGAGCCGACGAGACCGCGATGGCCGGCGACGTAGAAGGTCGCGTCGCGATCCAGCTCATGCGGGGTGAAGCTCACGCCGTCGACAGCGGTACTCACGCACGCGCCCCCAGGAGCTCGGCGTTGCTCCACGTGGGCAGCGTCACCGTGTCGATCCATTCCGGCCCCTTTTCGAGCGCCATGGTGTCGGCGTCGACCATGAGCTTCGCGAGCTCGTCGCCACGAACCGAGGGCACCCAGCCGAGCTTATCGGCGGCCTTGGAGGGGTCTCCGATCAGGGCGTCGACCTCGGTCGGCCGGAGGTAGCGTTCGTCGAACTTGACGAACTCCTTCCAGTCGAGACCGACGTGCCCGAAGGACGTCTCGAGGAACTCCCGGATGGTGTAGCCCACACCCGTGGCGAGCACGAAGTCTTCGGGGGTGTCGGCCTGCAGCATGCGCCACATTCCCTCGACGTACTCGGCGGCGTAGCCCCAGTCGCGGATCGAGTCGAGGTTGCCGAGGTAGAGGTCCTTCTGCAGACCCGCCTTGATGCGGGCGACAGCGCGCGTGATCTTGCGCGTCACGAAGGTCTCGCCGCGACGGGGCGATTCGTGGTTGAACAGGATGCCGTTCACCGCGAACATGTCGTACGCCTCGCGGTAGTTCTTGGTGATCCAGTAGCTGTAGAGCTTCGCGGCGGCGTAGGGCGAGCGCGGGTAGAACGGCGTCTCTTCGTTCTGGGGCGGAGGCGTCGCGCCGTAGAGCTCCGACGTCGAGGCCTGGTAGAACTTCGTGTCGATTCCCGACAGGCGCACCGCTTCGAGGAGGCGGATCGTTCCCGTTCCTGTCGTGTCGGCCGTGTGCTCCGGCTCGTCGAACGACACCCGCACGTGCGACTGCGCGGCGAGGTTGTAGACCTCGTCGGGGTTGATCTCCGACATCAGCGTGACGAGACGCGCGCCGTCGGAAAGGTCGCCGTAATGCAGGAAGAGCTTTGCGTTCGGGTCGTGCGGATCGACGTAGAGGTGGTCGATGCGGCTCGTGTTGAAGGTCGAAGCGCGACGGATGACCCCGTGCACCTCGTATCCCTTCGCAAGGAGGAGTTCAGCGAGGTAGGAACCGTCTTGACCGGTGATACCGGTAATCAGGGCGCGTTTTGCCACGTTTTTTCTGCCGTTCGGGAAGCGAGAAAGAGAGAGTCACACTGGAGTCTTCACGGCAACTTCGGCGGTCAGATCCGCGAGCAGACTATCGAATCGACGGCCAAGGAGTGTTCCGTTCCGCGACACATAATAAAACGCGGCTCCCCCGCAACCGGAGAACTCACCCCTGAGACGCACCGGGGGCCTCCGTCGAACTTCGCCAAGCGGACCATCGAGTACGTCATGGACGCCACGAGCCCGCATCGATCTAGGTGGCTTGAACAGAAGATTGGCGCGATCACTGCGAGACCGCGCTGGCCCGCCGTCGACTTGGACAGCGATCACTTTGGACAGAGCGAAGGGGCGAAGGTTCACGCCCTTCTGGAGGCGTAAAGCAGCGCCGACAGCAAGCCCATCTCATCACTCGACGAACAGCGCCGTGTATTCACACGCCGCGCGGTCGCAGGAGAAAGCTTGATGAAACGGCGCGTCGCATGTCGGCAGCCTGGAACTCACCAGCGCTGTCCATGTGCACCCAGCGCCCCTCATTCGGCAGGTGGTGCCACCAAGGCACCCGCACAAGCACCGCCCCGCGGGAAACCAGCGCAGCGTTAAAACTAAATGAGCTGGGTGCTGCCACCAGTAGGCGTGCAGCGGCTAGCTGAACAAAGTCTGAATCGCGCTCACCATTGAGGTGAACCTCGACGTTCTTCAACGCAGCCAACGAGACGAAGGAACTGGGCTCACCGAGCGAGTAAACCCGCACGGGACACTCCGAGAACTCTTCGACGTGTCGGATCGCGCCAATGAGCTGGGCGTACCACTCTACGGTTAGCCACCGGTCGGGATGGGTGTCAGGACCAATCTCGTTCGTACGCGCGGGCCGCCGAATATGCACGGCGACATACTCCTCGCCTTGCTCGAGACTGGCGAACTCCGCACCACGCGCCCCTAGCAACACCGCCTGTCGGAGAGCCTCGGACGACGGGGTGTGGTCGAATCGCGGCTGATCCAACGGAAGCCGGAACTCTATCGCACGTTCCGGCCACCTCGCTCGCGCTGTGGCCACGCGCGCTTGGAGAAGCTTGAGCGAAGTATCGTCTCGCTCGTCTTGCGTGGCAGGCAGTCGAACCACTTTGCGCCGGCCCCGTGGCATTTTGGAGTCCCGCGCCCCGAATGCGAACAAGCGGTCGTGGTCCTCAGGTAGAGGCGCATCGACGTACTCGAGCTTGAGATCTTGTGCCCACAGGTAACCGGACATCCACCCAGATGTCTGGTGACCCAACAACGCGTACGGGTGAACCTGCACCGTTAGAATGTCGCCGGGACGCGAGACCGATCCTGGAACTACTCCGCGGTCGTCGAGGCGAGCCCATTTTGTCGGTTGCTGACGCTTCTGGACTTCGTTCCAGAATCTGCGACCTCGCAGACGCAGCCGCAGCATAAGTGTCCCAAACGGGCGGAGTTTCAACAGACGCTCCTGTCTCGCAATACATATGGCGGGCATCCAGCCGCCACATTCACGAGTGTAGGGGAGCCCGAGTTGGGTGCAGGGCGCAATTTGGCCCGCGGGGCCGCATGGACCTACGGATCGCAACTCGTAATCGTAGTGTTGCAATTCGGATACGCGAGCGTAACAACACGCGCATTGGACGACGCGGCTTTCGGCGCGTATGCGGTCGCGCTCTCCGTGACCGGCTTCGTGGCGCTGCTCTCATCTGGCGGCATCGGACAGTCCGTGGGACGAATGGTAACCCTTGAGGCTGTCCGGCTGCGCGGGCTAATCACTTATGCCGCAGCACTTGGTCTTGTAGCCGGAGTGCTCGTGTGGGCGAGCGCACCAGTATGGGTGGCCGTATGGAATGCACCCTCCGCGCTCGAACCTATTCAGTGGTTTTCGCTAAATGCCGCCCTCGCGCCGATGCTTGGGTTTGCCTCAGGATACATACGCCGTATCGGACGTTTTCGACAGCTCGCTATCTTCACCCTGCTAGCGAACATCGCGGGTATGATCGCGGGAGCGATCGCTGTACTAACGTTGAAGAACGCCGAATCGTTACTCGTTTTTCCCCTGGTCGCACAAGTCGCGACTCTGGTAGGTGCGCTCGCACTCGGAGAGCGCGAACATGTGAAATTCGGACGTTTGAAGCACGCTCGCAGTGACGTCGCCTTCAGCTGGCGAGTCACAGTCGCGTCGCTACTCTCGTACGGTATTGGCAACATCGCGAAGATTGGCACGTCACGAGTGCTCGGAGCTGACACTATCGGGCAGTGGAACCGCGCGGACGTCCTGTCCGCAGTCCCCTTTCAGCAGGTCCAGTCCGCTCTAATCCCGGTGGTCTACCCCGAATTTCGGCACGACTTGGCGGGAAGCGATCGAACCAAGGCCGTGTGGACGGACATGCTAAGCCTAACCGCGTGGCTGATTCTGCCAGCTGCGGGAGTAGCCGCCGTCCTGGTCCCGCTGGTCCTACCGATGTTGTTCGGCGGCGGGTGGGACCTGGCGATACTCCTGTCTCCCTTCATCTGCGTCGCCGCCGCAATTCAAGTTGTAAGCACGCTATTGGCTAGCGCCGTCGAAGCTCTCGGCAAGTTCAAATGGATATGGTGGACACAGGGCGCTCTACTCGTGGTCCAAATTGCCGTGGTGGGGGCCATATGGGCGACGGGATCTGTACTGCCAGCGATGGCCGGCCTAATCGCGAGCTTGGTCATGCAACACGCCATCTATGTAGCCTTGTGCGCGAAGCACGGGTACCTGGACGCACGACGGCTTTTAAAGCGCTACACGGTCATCATCTTGGCTTCGGCGCTGATCTTTGTCACGACTCACCTTTTTGTATCTCTCGGCAAATGGCTGTTCGAAGTCAACATCTTCGCTACTTCACTGACCGCGGTGCCGCTCCTTAGCCTCCTCTGGACACTCTGGTTGATCCGAGGAAAACTGCCCCCCGTTCGACTCGCACGTAAATACAAACTCATTGAGTGAGTCACACCCTGAGCCCCACACTTATCGATTTGCTCGTCAGGCTTTGAGAGTATTTTTCCCTAACACCATGCGAGACAAAGAATCTTTCGAGATATTTAGCCAAGAGCCAGCCGATACCGCCGCCGAACCGTACGCCACGTACAAGCAAACGCCCAACCACGGCGTTGTGTACCACGGCAGATGGTAGAACCACGCATAGGCACCGATCGCGAGAAGAACCGCGAGCATGGCTGAGGACCTCCCGAACAAACGAAACGCAGCGATTGCGAGAATGAAGACAGCTGCCGCGAGTCCCAGCAATCCAACGCGCAAATACAGAACTACATACCAGTTGTGCGGGTTGAAATCGACGAAGGCTCCATCGACGACGCGGCCCCAGCCAGCACCAAAGCTGGCGCCGAAGAATATTCGGCCGATACCTCCCTGAATGGACTGGTCAATCAGCTCACTCCAAGATCCTTCACGGGCATTCAATGTGCCATCGCTACTCAACGCGTGTCCGACAATCTCTCCAAGAGCTGAAAGCACACCGGACGTGATCGCACACGCGAGTATCACCGCAGAGTAGAACGCCACGTATATCGTCGCGATAAGGGCGCGGCCGCGTAGAGACATGGCAGCTACTAGGAGACCGGCGAACGCGGCAACCCAAACCGATCGATGCATACAGAGGATGGCGACAGCGATGAAACCAAAACCAGTCAGCAATTCGACGACACGGAGCGCCCCGCCGGTCAAGATCATAGCCAAGCCGCAGCACAGCAGCACGGCAGCTTGTCCCGACACAAGAGGTCGCCCAGTTTGCAGAACGCCTGTGGCCGTTGTTACGAAAGAGTCCGCACCCCCCCACCCGTAGATGGCGAGATGGAGAGCGGCGACCGCGGTCAGCGCCAGCCCGATGTGCAAAAAAAACCGTCTTATGGAGGGAAAGTGGGCACTCCAGTCACGAGACAGCACCCATGTCACTCCGATCACGAGCCACAGGGTCGCACGCGCCTCGTTTACAGCCTGCAATCCATTTGCGAGAATTCCGAAGCCCAGCGAGAGCGACACCGCCAGCAAGAATATAGCGAAGGCCCACCACAGTCTCGAAATGTTCACGCCTAGGACGCGCACCGAAGACAACGCTGATGCCATCAACGCGAGGCAAATCGCGTCTTCGAACTTGACTTGCACACCGAATGCGCTTACAAGCGCCGGGGAGTCAGGAAGGTCCCAGGCGATGATCACGAAGCCGCCCATCAGATACAGCCCGACCATTGGGAAGCGGTTCAGCATCGAAACCATCACCCAAACGCAGACGCCGGCAAAAGCGAACAACCCTATAATCACCAGCGCCGTCATTGCGCCCCCTCGAACGAACCAACGCCCGACACATATGACACCGCACAGGCCAACTTCATCAAACTTCCTCTATTGGATGCGCAAAGCTCGAGCGAACAGTCTGATACTTTTCTACATCGATTGCCGCACCCGCGTGATTGAGCATTCGTATCAGTTGGTCGTCTTGCCTTAGATTGTCATGTGCGTACTTTCTTGCCTCTCGCTCGCGAAGCAATCGATCCTCAGGCTCGGTTTCCTGCAAATACACTTCGATTCGATCGGCAAGATCGGCGAAGTTCTCGGAAAGTAAAAGAAACTTATCTGCCCCGATGAAATAGTCCCGAAAACCTGCATGCGCAGTGGTCGCATGCACGCTACCTGTCGCGAGCGAGGTGGGAAGCCGGTCCGAAAAGTATAACGGCTCCTTGGCGAAGTGATCCCAGTTAGCTGACACCCAGCCTGATCGGATAGCCGAGGCCTGCTCTGAATACGGAACTTGTCCCTGGGCGCTAGGGCCCGTCCAGCCTCGCCCAAATATGGCAAAACGTGGCCCGAAACGCTGCTCCATGTACTCCACAAATGCTATACGGTCTCTCCAGTTGGGCAATCCACGAAGCCGGGGCTTGTTGCGATTTGCCACCATAACGACGTCGAAGGTTCGAACCATCTCGGGCTCCACTGAGAGATGGCCGAATCGCCCCGGATCGAAGATGCTCGGCTCCCATCGAACATCCACGGCGCCAGCACGTCTGAAGTTGTCCGCGAACACGCCATTTCCTACTGTGAACACAACATCAGATAGTTGACCCGCGAGACGTGCTTCGCGTGGCAAAGCGTGAACGTATCGTGAATAAGGATCTGCCTCGTGGTAGATCATGAACCCGCAACTTCCTCGCAGCCGGCGCAGGTCTTCGCGTGAAATGCCCGTTCCACCCAGGTGCTGCAAGAGAACAATGTCGGCCCGATACTCTTCGGCGACTTGCAAGAGAATTTTCCGCTGGTTGGGAGCGTCGAGCCCTTCTCGTATCCTCCACAGAAGGCTAAAGATCTTCACATCTGTGACCAGCCCTGCCGCTCGCAGTTTCCCGAGAGTTGACCGGATTCCGAACTGGCGGTGCTCACCATGCTCGTTTGGTACGTAGAGTATTCGCACCATCCCACGCCCCTATCACTTATCCGCCGCGGCTAACGGCGCCTGGAAAGGACCGCCGGAAATCACGCTCTCGTACTTACGCAGGTATGCCCCTGCCACGACGTCGACTCCAAACCTCTCGTTGAGGCGTCGTTCGCCATCCCGAGCGCGCCCGATGCTGTTAGAAGCGTCGTTGAGCACCGAGATGAGGGCGAGCGCTACGTCCGATGGAGATCGGACGTCAGTCAACAACCCCGCCTCACCATCGAGGAGAGTCCATCTCACCGCGCCCGAGTTGCGCCCTGCGACGATGGGGAGGCCTCGCCTGGCCGCTTCTAAAAGAACGAGGCCTTGGGATTCCTCCAACGAGGTGTGGCAGAAGACCTGAGCACTGGCATACTCGCGCTCGACTTCCTCGCGCGACAGACGTCCGAGGAAGGTGACGCCGGCAGTCTCATCGCCAGCCCGGTGCCTCAGCGCCAGTTCATCCCCGGGCCCTAGCCCATCACCGACGAGGCGCAGCTCGGCGAGAGGGTTCGCTTCCCGGACAAGACGGAACGCAGAGATCAAGGTAACGACGTTCTTTCTCCGAGAGGCGTCCGCAACACTCAATACGATTGGGCCCGAAGATGCCTCACTCGGATTGCTGCGAAAAGGGCTACTCGCGGGTATTGGATTAGGGATTACGTCCATGTCGCCCCGGAATCCCATCTCTTGACGCCAGCGCTCGGCAAGGTATGGAGAGACCGCCGTCATGACCGGCCGCTTCAAGCTCATCCGAACCGCCATCGCGGCACGCACCAGCCGATAGACGTCCGGCATGTGCTTGAGAACAGTCAATGGGGCGTCGTGAGCAGTGATCAAAGTGGGAGCCACGTTCGCTCTCAGCGCGCCGAGCGCAAACTCGTATGTCCAGTGGGCGTGAACGATCCCCGGTTTGACGAGGCGTAGCGCTGATGCCACACCGGCGCGCTCAACGGAGAACATGTCCATTGCACGGCTGCGGGCTCGCGGTCGTGATGGCGCGACCACGATAGACAGCCGGTCATCAATGTAAGGCACGACTGCGGTGACATCGCGGGAGGTGGTGACCAGGGAGACCCTGTGCCCTCGTTCTAGGTAGGCACTTGCGAGTGTCGGCAACAAAGGGAATGGGTAGCCGACATGCTGGAGCGCTCCACGAGTATGGGCAGTCAAGTAGCCCTCGAGCATGTCGAGCGATGCCGGACCGCAGAGAGCGATATGAAGACTCATACTTCGAGCTTGGAAATCGGAACACAGGGGTTTCCTGCCGCGACTGTGTTGGGGGCTATATCGCGGGCGACGACGCTCCCCGCACCAATCACCGAGCCACGGCCGATCGTCACCCCCTTTAGAATGATTGACCTTGCGCCGATGAACACATCGTCCTCGATCGTCACCCCGTGAACATCACTTACCCGCGGGAGCCCCAGATGTCTTCGTGAAACACCGACCGGGGGGCGTACAACGTGATGATCAGAATCGGTTATCACGCAGCCGGCTCCAATTAGGACCCTTGCGCCGATCGTTATCGTTCCCGCTGCACTGATTGTCGAACTAGTCACGCCCGACTCGGCACCGATCGAAATGCGCGCGCCAGGAAACAAGGTTTTGATAATCATCGGCCCGCGCGCCTCAAGGGAATTTCGCGACACCCGCGAGTTCAAAACTACGTTGTCCGCGAGCAGAATACTGCTGCCCTTATGGGCGTGCACTTGCAAGCGTCCAGTGATCACGACTGCTCGACCAACAGTTATGCCTTTGCGCGCCACAGTCGCGACCCGATATCTGCGAATCAGCACGGCCGCAAGTCTATATGTAGAACGAACGACGCTCCAGCCAAGCTGAGCTGGTCGCGAACGCTGTACCGGCGAGTAGTCACTTGTCACGCCTGACTCCAAACAAAACGCGCTGGTGACGTTCGATCGCGCGAATCCACCACATAAGGTAGGTAGCAGCAAGCCAAAACGGCCAGGCTCGAGTGCCATTCTTTTTCAGGTATCTCATAAGAGACGAGAAATTTCCGCCACCTTTCGCACCTCGGAATCGTTTCCACTCCGCTAGTATTGGTTCGATTTTGGGGTCGGGATTACGCGCACAGGAACCGAATGTTCCTTCCATCAATAGAACTTGCACACCACTTCGTCCACACCGCACTCCGTAATCTATATCCGCGAGCGCGTGAGAGTAGGACCCGTCAATACCGCCTACAATCCGAGCAGTATGGACGGGAACAAGTACGAAATTTCCGTTAAATGCATCGGCCGGGAGCGCCACGTCCTTGGGCTCAATCATCTGAAATCTGAGCGGGTGAAGCCCCGCTCGTTTCATAGCGGAATATGTGAGCCGCCCGGAAGCGGGGTCTCGCATCGCACCTACAAGCACTGCCCCGGGATGCTCGCGCCAGGATCCGATCGCCCGCGCTACAGAGGATTGGTCAACGACGACATCATCGTTCAACCACAGGATGACGTCGGAAGGCAGGAGGCCCCCTTGAGCGAGAACACTTTGCTCGGCTCTGGCCATGCTGGCGGCCCAGAAGAAACTGCCATCACCCGAGAATATTTTCGCGTCCGGCACCATGTGTCTGATCGCGTCAGACGTCCCGTCATTTGAGCCATCATCAAATACCGTCACAGACATAGGGACGTCTGCATGTTGAGCGGCATCGAGTACGGCCGTCAACGCGCGTTGAGTCAGCGCGCTCCGGTTATGGCACGCAAGTATGACGTGAATAGTAGGGGTGATGCGCGATTCAAGACCGTCGATATTGGTCATGCTTATCCGTTCAACGACCTTTTTTGGTAGAGTGCTTTCCACGTATCCAGCTTTCGAGGCCATCGATGTAGCGCACAGCCATGTTCTCGACAGAATAGACGGAGGCCGACAAGGACGCTTCATTAGCTAGACCTTCCAGAAGGACCGCGTCAGTTAACGCCTGCACCGTAGTGCGAACGAATCCCTCCAACGAATTGTCCGCCACTAGCGCGTTCACTCCAGGTTTCAGGTAGTCAAACTCAGGTGCATGCCACGGCCAGGACGTAGTGATGATTGGGACACCGGCCGCGAAGCTATCGACTGCGACCAGGCCGACCCTACCCGGGATAGTAAGAACCTTCGCCGCTGCCAACGCCAGGTACTTGGCCTGGCCACGAATCGGGCCGAGATACGAGCACCAATCGTGTCTCGCGACGAAGCGATTTACCTCTTCGACCTCCGCACCCGCTCCAGCCACCAAGAGATGAAAATCTGGCACCCGGGCGCGTATTTCCACTGCGCTTTGAAGAAGAAATTTGATGCGTTTTGACTCGTCCAAGCCTCCAAGATATAGCGCGGTGGGACCGTGAAGACCATGTTCAAACATAAATTGATCTATCTCGATCTTGGAAAGCCTCTCGATGCCTCGCCTCAGTTCAGAAGTATCGACGGCGTTGTTCAAGACAGTCACGCGCTCTCGGGGAAAGCCCTCCGAAGTGACTGCCTGACAGCCCCCGTCTGTGTAAGCAAAAAACCAGTCTGCGCGTTTTGTTAAAAGCTTGCGAATTCCATCATCAACCCAACCTGCGTCATGTGTATAGTCACGGCCATGGCCCCACAATGCGACCGGCGTCGATCGGCGCTTACGCGCCAGCAGTAGATACGCATCGAGATTACGACGCGCTTGCTCGATGACGACAAAGTCAGCGTCCGCCGTCACAGTCTTGACCTTTCGGACCACTAACCGTTTTCCGATCAAAGAAAACTCCCGCTGATCAACGAATCGCTGACCTGCGAGGAAAGCATGATCCGATCTGGCCGCCTGTGCTTCGTTCGGCCGCCCCGCCGCAAGAATAACTTGAATTCCACGTTCACTACCTAGCTCAGCCATTCGCTCGAATAGAGGCAGCCGGTAATGAGGTATGTATTCCTGAACGATCACAACCCGAGTCATGAGATCTCCCCGGCCTCAAGCAGACTCTGCCAACGTTTCGCGAAAGCTTCTCTTGAGAACACGGCCTCGAACTCTTTGCGAGCTTCGTCGGACATGAGCGCAAGGGTCGCCGGATCAGAGAGCAGCTGCACCACCGCGGCGGCCATTCCGTCAACGTCGTTTGCATCGAGAAGCAAACCTGTTCGGCCATGACTCACGATGTCCTTAATCCCACCAACGTCGAGCGCCGCTACTGGAGTACCTACGGAGAAGGCCTCCAAAATCGTCAAGGGCTGCGCCTCGAACGGGTAGGTGCTCGGGAAAACGAGAAGCGAGGCTCCCGCGATGGTCTGCCACTTCGTTGATTCATCCGACACCGCCCCCATGAACCGGACGCAGTCCCCGAGATCGCGCGAGGCCTGTTCCATCAATCTCGTCCTATACATCTCGTCGGCGGTAGCCCCGGCGACGACGAACCGCATGTCTGGCATCTTTTCCCGGACCGCCCGCGCGACGTCTAAGAATACGTCGGCCCCCTTCTCGGGGATAAGATTCGAGAAGTACAGAATGTACTCCGACCGACGTGGCTCTATAACTTTGGGCGGCTCAGTAGCATTCGGGATCACAAATATCGGACAGCTGACAAGCGCGCTCACGTCTGTAGTCAAACTCGGGCCAAGGCATACAATCGAATCTGCGCAGCCGAGAAGAAGTCGAACCAGACTCGCCATAAATTTGGATTGATCGGACAAAACACTGAAACCGCGAGTGTGTAGGTAGACGATTTTGCGAGCAGGAGTTGCGCGAAGGACAACAGAAAGAAGGACGTCCACCAGAAACGAGAACGTCCGATTAGTCGCGAAGAAGATGATGGTTTGCGGACGATACCCAATCAATTTCCACGCGAGCCGCACGGGCAGAAGAAGGGCGGAAGCAAGTTTCTTGAGCGAGAATCGACCGATTTCTGACGAAGACTTGCTAAATCTCCGATCCACCAACTGAACGTCCATGCCCTGCGCCCTGAGAGCCTCCATCAGCGTGCGCGTCATCACCGTAGACCCGTGAAAAGGCGGGGGGAGCTGACTTATCACCAAGACTCGCGGGCGGTCGCTGTCGGACCGGCGCGTGCTGGTCTCAGCCACGGTGTCGATACCTATCTCTGATGAGAGCGGCAACAACTACGACCACGAAGCGAAGATTGCCGTAAAGATAGCGTTTACCAAGTCGCCTAGGCTCGCACAGCAGCCTATATAGCCACTCGAATCCTGAGTGCTGGATAAACGGAGGGGCTTCACGTACTGTGTTTGCTACAAAATCAAACGCAGCACCCACATTCAGTACCGGTATCTGCAGCCGTTGCGCTATCGCAGTACCGACGTAATCCTGTTTTGGCGTACCAAGGCCGAGCCAGACGAGGTCTGGGCCCGCAGCCGCCACACGCTCAGCGCACTCCTTTATGAACGACTCGTCCGCTGTCGCGAAAGGTGGGGAGTAATGTCCAACCACGCGGGCGGACGGATACTGAACTTGTACACTCGATCGCAGGCTCCGAAGCGTATCGGGAGAAGAACCTAGAAAGAAATGACGAAGCGGCGCACGCGCGCTGTCATCCAATACTGCTCGAAACATCGATGGCCCTCGTAGTCGATGCGCTCGGTCAGCGGACTTGCGCGTGAAGTTCATCACCCATACGACTGGCGAACCGTCCGGGAAATTTACACTCCCCTCGTCCGACATGATTTTAAGATACTCTGGATCATCGTTCGCGAGCGCCACATTCCATGCGTTGGCAAATCGGACATTTATCCCGCGGTGGTCAGATCTCGCGAGCGTGGAGATCCACCGGACGACGTTTTCTGGTTCTGCCACCGCGAACCGCACGTGCCCTACTTCGACCGTCGGGAACACAGATTGTGGATGATCACGATCAGGAATTACTTGTTCAAACATTTGTGTCATTTGCCCTTCAAACGGGCCAACATAGCGCGGCTGACATCCGATACCCACTTGATCATTGTATTTCGCGGCACACCCAAGACCCGAGCCATCAGACGTAGGACTTTGCCTTCGTCCCCATAGTTGAGACCGGAAGTAGAGGCTCCCAGCCGACGCGTGCGCTTATAGAGTCGTCGAATGCCGTACCGCTTCTCGGCCGGCAAATGCCACAGCGCCAAATGCAAGTCGCTTGGATCCTGATTACGCGGCTTGAGGGGCTGCGTCCAAATTCTCTTGATGAAGCGGTTCGCACCCCCGACGGGAATTCCGAGCTGGCTATAGGCGACGCTCAGCACGTGAGCTTCTTCGAACGCGTATTTTACGCCTCCGCCTGAGAGCAGAAAATGCTCCGCAAGTATGGATGCAGCTTGCTCGTAAACGCTGCCGATAACGTCTCCACGAAGCGCCACAAACTCACCGCCCGAGTAGTCCAGCACACCCTGGTTCTGCCACCCAGGCGCCATCTTGATAGTCATTTCTCTGCGTGACAGACCGTTCACTACATGGTCTTCGGGGTAATCGATTTTCAGCGTCAGCGCGCCCTGTATGCCAACCTCTTCCCACATTCGCTCGGTAAGGGGCGCACCTGTCCACACCACGTCGCTGTCAAGGACGAGGATCTGGTCGAGGCTCGTCAGATTGTGATCTGCCCACTTCAGCACGTCGAAGACAAAGAACTGGTTTCTCCAGGCGGCTGGCCACGAGGTGGGGGGCATGTGAGAATACGGGAGCGTGACGATGTCGACATGCAACGTCGTTAGCAGGTCCGCAACCTCGCCAGCGATGGCCGACGCACTCGAATCCCATACGACGTTCGAAAAGAGCAGCAGGCGGGCAGTTGGCTCGGCTCGACGCGCTGTGGCGAAGAACGTCGCTATACATCGTCGGTAGACGTCCCGAAACTCCTCGCTCGCAACGTCACCACGGACCTGGGCATATGCGCCAGTCTCGTCCGGCCCGTGAGTGTAGAACCAGCTAGCAATTACCTTCATGCTGATTGCTACGAAACTCTCGCTTCAACAGCCAGCAGAACCAGGCTCAGGGAAGGATGACGCGCGACGGGTCCGGAGCATACGCCGGGGCATCCCCTTGAGAGACTGGGCTGGCGGGCGCCACTCAGCTGAGCTGGGTGTTCGCGCGAGCGCAGCATCATCGCGCGGACCCGCCGACGCGCTGTTCATTCAGACTGTGTCCAGTTGCGCCAATCTGACTGACCGAGTCCGATGTCGCCCGAGTGAACGTCATGTGAGTTCCTCCCCGCCGCCTTGAGCGACGAGATACGCGTCGCGGATCGAACAGTAACAGGAACGATTGCGTCGGCCCGTCACTCTCAAGTGAACGCATTGTTTCCAAACCCCATCACCTGATGATCAGACCTCTGACACCGCATTGGTATCGAACGCCGTGGAGCCCTACGAAAGGACCGAACCTACGTATGCCAACGCCAGAAACAGCCCGTTATAGATGGAGTGGGTGAGGACCGCACCCCAGATACGCCCTGTCAGTAGCACGGTGAGCGAACAGGTGATCCCGAGGAGCATCAGCTGAAATCCTTCAGCGCCAGCCACAGGCGCAAACGCCGCGTGTAACAGCACGAAGCCGCCGCTTGATGCGATCGTAGATCCCACGGCCGCAGCCAACGCACCGACAATTTTTCGAAAGATTTGGTACGTGGCAACGAGCACCGCGACACGGAAGAAGAGCTCCTCAACAACCGGGGCGATGACGACTGCGGGTACGGCCTCCATGAACCACCATGTCGGGGGGACAGAACCGCCGCCCGTCGCGACTGATGGGAACGCGGCGCCGTTGGCCCCGGC
Organism: Microbacterium testaceum; assembly: GCF_001476655.1. Taxonomy (GTDB): domain Bacteria; phylum Actinomycetota; class Actinomycetes; order Actinomycetales; family Microbacteriaceae; genus Microbacterium; species Microbacterium testaceum_C. The sequence continues at coordinate 65,254 of NZ_LDRT01000049.1, forward strand.
GACAACGCCTTGGACTAACCGGAGAACGGCCCCAAGTCCGATCCCCCATAAAACATCCATCCTCGAAAACTTGAACAGACCGGTGGGCCGTACTGCCGCGCACACAAACCACGTCGCCAACAACAGTGCGCTCCACAGAACTGCCGACGAACAGACAGCGGCCCCGGGGCTTCGATTCCAACCGATGACAATGGCTAAGGTCACACCCAGCCCCGCGGCCCCGCTTGCCAGCCACAACATGAGGCCGCCGCGGATGAGCAAAACGCTCGATCGCCATTGAGGGCGAGCACCGCGGCGAGTCTGCAAATCTGTCGGCCCGTGCCGGGTTGGAGCCGCGACTTCGTGGCGCGTTCCGCCGACAGGCGTGGTGTTGCTGTCGGGGTGATCATGCACTCGGCAAACATAGCGGCATCGAAAGCTCTTCCTGACCCAGTTTTGGGAAGCTGCGCCGGGCCGCAACCCGGACTAGTTCGCCCGCGTGAGAGCGTGCGGCTTCCAGACGTTGATGACTCCTACCGGCACCCCGCGCCACGAACGCCGTACTGGCCACCCGATCTGACTTCGAGCGCGGCCCGCGACTCGGAGCTCTTTGACGGTCGGCGTCCGCGATCTCTCCAAGTGAATGCCTAGGTCCGCGGCCTTTTGAGAGAGTGTCACGGCCCATGCGCACGACCGCCCAGTCCTCCTGTTGGCCACGTGCCGAAGGCGCACATTTGAGGAAGCTTCGCGGCGCGCATGTATTAGCTGCTCGGGTGGTTCATCCGCATCGAAGAGGTAGGCGCCGCGTTCGGAGGTACGATCTATGGCTAGTGAACGCCGGGCACAGCGACTGTCGGTCACTCAGCATCAGGTGAAACGTTCTGTGTGTCAGACTGTGGGCGATTCCTTCGAACGCGGCGCATGGGTCGTCGGCTCGTCTTTGAAAGGCACCATGGAGCTCAGCGATCACATCCGTATCCTTCGCAAAAATTGGCTCCTGATCACCGCGATCACATTGATCGGCCTAGGAGTCGCGACCGCATATACATTGACCCGTACTCCGACGTATGAGTCCTCCAGCACGATCTTTGTGTCTACCCAGGGAGGAAGTACGACTGCCGAACTCCAAGAAGGATCCAACTTCACCCAAGCTCGGATCAACACCTACGTCGGTCTGGTAACGACGCCCGCGGTGCTGGATCCGGTGATTGCGTCCCTCGGGCTGCCCCAGACGGCGGACGACCTCGCGAACGAGGTCAAGGCTTCCGCGACTCTGAACTCGACGCTGATTACTGTGGCGGTCACCGACACAAACGCCCAGCGCGCCGCATCGGTCGCCAACTCAATCGCGTCGAGCCTGGCGCAAGTTGTTCCGCAGTTGGAGCCAGCAGTTGACGGCGGCACCAGCCCCGTGCGCCTGAGTCTTGTGCGCAACGCGCAGCCGGCCCTGCGGCCAGCGTCCCCGAACGTACCAGTCAACATTTTGCTCGGTGCTCTCGTGGGGCTCGCGATCGGACTTGGCGCTGGCGCCTTGCGGACCGCGCTCGACAACCGTGTTCGCACCCCTCGCGAGGCCGAGCAGATCACTAATGCGCCGGCGATCGGTGCCATTGCCTACGATGCGAAGGCCAAGGAGCGCCCGCTGATCGTTCACGCGGATCCTCTGAGCCCTCGAGCGGAGTCGTTCCGAGGGCTACGAACAAACCTTCAGTTCCTCGACATGGGCGGAAGGTCTAGCTTCGTCATAACAAGCTCGATCCCAAGCGAGGGAAAATCGACCACAGCTATTAATCTCGCTATCGCTCTGGCTGACGCAGGAAAGCGTGTTGCGCTGCTGGACACGGACCTTCGCAAGCCGAAGGTTGCCGAGTATCTCAACGTTGAGGGCGGAGCAGGGTTGACTGACATCTTGATCGGTCGCGCCGAAGTCAAGGACGTGATGCTGCCCTGGGGAGGCAGAAGCTTGTACGTCCTACCCTCGGGAAAGATCCCGCCGAATCCTAGCGAACTCCTCGGATCTCAGCGTATGAGCGCGCTTCTAGAAATGCTGGAAGAGAAGTTCGATGTTGTTCTGTGCGACGCGCCGCCGCTACTGCCGGTGACCGACGCTGCGATCATCACACGGGTTACCAGCGGCGCCATCATGGTTGTGTCCGCAGGACGCACGACGAAGCACCAACTCAAAGGTGCGACCGAGGCGTTAAATACCGCTGGAGCAAAGATCGCGGGATTCGTCATGTCCATGGTTCCCACTCGCGGACCTGATTCGTACTACTCAGCGTACGGTTACGGCTACGGGTACGGAGATGCGGCATCTTCGAAGGCTCGTACGGGCAACCCGTCGAGGACACGTTCTCGACGAATCAGCCGAGTAGAGACCGCATCCGCGGAGCAGACACTGGACGACCTCGGGCTCGCTTCTCGTCGAACGGCTCGGGAATCCCAGCGGGACAGCTAGTCGTCTAGATGGACCTACGCCCGGCCAGTACTGCCAACGCAAGAGCAACGATCGTCTGTTCGACCAGACCTGCTCCCAAATCCAGAAGGACGGGCGGGTGACCTCCAGATCTCTCGCGCCGCGCGTGCAAAGCGCGGGGCGAGTCTTCGCGAAGGCGCTGATCGCGTTCATATTCTTCACCGTGGCCCTAGCTCTCTGGGTTGGTGTGCGCGGATTTCTGGCCTTTCAGCATCTTGAGCATGTCCAGGCTTCCGCCGGCGACATGACCTCGGCCCTATCATCGAATCGAGCTGGCGCTGGCCTCATACTCGAGCAGATCGCAAACGATGCAACCGCAGCGCATGAACTGACTTCTGACCCAGGGTGGCGAATAGCTGAACTTTTCCCCTGGGTAGGTCCGCAGCTGTCCGCATTTGGCACGGTCGCAGCCTCCGGTGACGAGCTACTAGGACAAGGCATTGTTCCCCTGGTCGCCGCTGCTCAGGGCACCTCCATGGACGCGCTCAAGCCCGTTGACGGACGCATAGAAACGAGCGCACTTGCCGACCTCGCGGTTCCAGCCCAGCAGGCAGCGGAACGGGCATCTCACGCGGCAAACGCGCTATCCGAGATAGATCGAAAACCTCTCGTCGGTCGGATCGCATCGGCGGTTGACGAGACGAGCGGATACTTTTCTCAGGCGGCGCAGGCCCTCGACACGCTCTCCCGGGCAACGCGGTTGTTGCCGAGCGCGCTAGGACAGGACGGTCCGCGTAACTATCTCGTTCTGGTGGAGAACAATGCAGAATGGCGCTCTCTCGGTGGCATCGTCGGAACCGGAATCCTTCTGCACACCGACCGAGGTGCCGTCTCGCTTGCTGGCACTCAATCAGGAACCGCAATCTCAAGCGGACTAACAACTCCCGTCGCCGAACTCCCCGACGAGTTCAAGGCGGTCTATGGAGAACGCCCTGCTAGGTACTTCCAGAACCTCACACAAATCCCCGACTTCACATTCGATGGCCCTCTCGCCCGCGAGATGTACAGAGTGCGGACGGGCCTGGACGTCGACGGAGTACTGACGATAGACCCGGTTGTGCTGTCGTACCTTCTCAAAGCGACGGGACCCGTAACCCTCCCTGATGGGTCGTCAATCACGGCGGAGAACGCCGTGCAGCTTCTTCTTGTAGACGTCTACAGCCGTTACCTGGAGCCAGCAGACCAAGACATCTTCTTCGCTCAAGCGTCCAGCGCGGTCTTCAACGCTTTCTTCGACGGACGCGGATCGACACTTCCGCTCCTCTCGGCCCTGGCTGCTGCTGCGGATGAACGTCGCGTTCTGCTGTGGAGCGCGAACCCCGAGGAGCAAGCATTGCTCGCCGGCTCGTCATTAGCAGGTGAACTGCCTACAACCGACGCTAGGACTGCGCGGTTCGGTGTCTACCTGAACGACGCAGGGGGTTCGAAGATGAGCTACTACGTAAAGCCGGACGTGTCGCTCGTGTGGGAGCAATGTCAACCGAACGGGGAAGATGGCCCGCGGCAACTCGCACTCGAGGTCGATCTCACGAACACCGCGCCGCTCGACGCGGCAACGTCACTCCCACTATTTGTGACCGGGAACGGGGCGTTTGGCAAGGTCCCGGGAACAGCGACCGTCGTGAGCAACATCTACCTCCCCGAGGGATACGAACTCGTCTCAGCCACGTCGTCCGACGGAAGCGGGTACGCAATCGCCTCAGTCAGAGGCCGAGAAGTGCTCACGTATGGGCTCAACCTGGCTCCCCAGACGACTGTGAGCGCCAGGGTTCTTGTGTCCGCCCGTTCAGCGGCAACAGACGCCGAAGCGCAAGTCACACCCACTGCGGACAGCGCGCTCAGCCCGACCGCAAGATCGTCGTGCACGACCGCTGAAGCGCTCGCGGTTCGATGAAGCTGTCCCACAAATCGAGGCGCGATTCAGCGCACGAGGCAGCGTCCAAATGGCTGATGTTTACCTGACGGAAACCATGCGAGCTTGCCAGGCAGGATTCTCATAGGTGATACTCATTGAGACTCCAGAAAGTTCGATCTTCGCCGACGTTTCAGCGCACGTCGGCGTCACCGCTGAATCCGTCATTAATTACCGGTAACCCCGGACACGAAAGCAGGCAGTCATGAAGCTCAAAATCACAAAGGCGGTGGCAACAGCGGCCGTCGCCGGCGGGCTGCTTTTCGCAGCTCCGTCCATCGCGCAGGCTTACGCGCCGACGGACCCCAACACCGTGACCATCACCATCACCTCGAACGGCCCGGTCCCCGTCTCCGGCTTCCAGCCCGGTGCCGAGGTCACGTTCACCCTCGTCGGCCGCGGCGTCACCGGTGCGAACATCGCTACGGCGAACCTCCCCGTCACGTCCGCGTCGGTCACCAAGACGGCTGACTCGTCCGGTGCCGCGACCGCTGTCGTCACGCTTCCCGCCAACCCGAGCGGCTCCTACACGCTCGCGGCGTCCGGTGCCCGCGCCGACGGCAACAACGGCGGCGGCTCGAACAACGGCGGCGGCAACAACAACAACGGTGGCACCAACGCCCTCCCCGAGACCGGTGTCAACGGCGAGTCGCTGATGGGCATCTACATCGGTGGCGGCGCGCTCGTGCTCGCCGGTGCGACGGTCGCGGTCGCCGCGAAGGTTCGTCGCAACCGCGCCGAGAACAAGGCGTAAGCACACAGCTTCGAGAGAGCCCCCGTCGACTTCGGTCGACGGGGGCTCTCTCGTTCCTCACTGCACCACGAAATCGCCCACCCGCGTCACGCCGTCCGACAGGTACACCGGCACGAGAACCGCCCGGCCCGCGCGCTCTTCCTGCCACCGCAGGGCCTCATCGGGCGACCTGAAACGCTGGCTCGAGCCCGTGGCATCCGCCAGCTCGTCGGCATCCACGTACCCCTGGCGCCCGTTGGTCGCCACAACCGCGATGAGGTCGGGCTCCTCCCCCGCACCGGAGGATCCGTAGGTCTGGCCGCGGTCGTTGACCGCGAGCGGCACCGGCTCGGCATCGAGATAGGTCGCGGTCAGGCGCCACCTCTCGCCGGGTCCCGCCGACACCACCACGTCGGAACCGAACGCGTCGAGGGGCACGTCGATCCACGACACCACGCCCTCCGGACGGGCGGAGAGTTCTTCGGCCGTACAGCTGGCGGAGCCTCCGGGAAAGCGGAACGTCCCCGGTGTCAGGCACCGCACCTCCACACGAACCTGGTTCGCACCGTCGGGGCGCGCGGGGAGCACCAGCGTCCCTTCACCCGTGCCCTCCACAGTCGTCGGCACGCCCAACTCGCTGACCGACGTGCCGCCCGGGAGCGTCCAGAGGTCGGCGATCGCGGCCGTTCCCCCCGCCGCGAGCACGACGGCCCCCACCCCGGCGACGACGAAGAGCCGCGCTCGACTGCGGCGCTGCGGGAGCCTCGTCTGCGCGACGAGCTCGCGCTGCAGACCCGCGCGGAAGACGGGGTCGATGCGAGGTGCGTTCATGCGGAATCCTCCTCGAGTGCGGCATCTCCCGGGACGACCCCACGGAGTTTCGCCCGCGCGCGCGACAAGCGGGCGCGCGCCGCCGCGGCGCTCACGCCCACGACCACCGCGGCTTCGTCGGCGCGATACCCCTCCAGATGCACGAGCGTGACGAGTTGGCGATCGACAGCGCCCAGCGGCGCGAGCAAAGCGACAGCGCTCTCGTCGACGAAGGCAGCATCCTCGGCGGATGCCGCGTCGACAGCGCGAGGCAGAGTGTCGAGCAGGCGCCGGTAGCGGGCGGCGGCGCGCTGCAGGTTGCGCAGCGCATTCGTCGTCGTCGCGAGCAGCCAGGGCAGCGGGGATCCGTCGACGACACGCACCGCGTCACGTCGGCGCCAGAGTTCGAAGAATGCCAGGGCCGTGGCATCCTCGGCATCCCGTCGATCGGATGCCAATCGCGCGGCGTGACGGAAGACACGATCCACGTGTCGCTCGTACAGCGCGCTCAGTGCCCGGTCGTCGCCGTCGGCGGTGACGCGGCGCCACAGCTCGGCTTCGTCCATACCCGGGAATGTCCGGCCGGCCGCGTCGTGTGACATCGCGGACGCATCGCGGACGCGAAAGATTCGACGTCAGCGCGTGGCCGACTTCTTCTTCTTCGCGGCCTTGGCGGGCTTGTCGTCGTGCTCGAGATCCGCCTCGGCGGGCTCAGCTGCCGGCTTCTCTTTCGCCCTCCGCTTCGCCTGCGAGGCGAGGCGGGCGAGGTCGACCATGCGGAGTGCATCCATACGGGCGCGGCGCATGGTGGCGTAATCGGGATCGGCGTCGGCGGTCATGCCCTCGACATCGAGACGCTGACTCAGGTTGGCCTCGACGTCGCCCCACGCGGCCATGCGAGCGTCGGCGACGAGCGCATCCACGCGCGTCGCGTCGTCGGCGAGGGCACGCAGCTCTTTGGCGACACCGCGTGACTGGTTGGCGCGACGACGCAGATTGCGGGTGTCGCGATCGCGGTAGTCGTGGGTTCCCGACGAGTCGGAGAACCGCCCCCACGCTCGCTTGCGCTGGTTTGTCACCCGCTCGGCCGCCTGGTCCTGCTCATCGGCGAGAGCGCGGAGGGTCGTGCGGGCGAAGTCCGCGAACACCTCGCTGTCGAAATGGCCGCCCCGAGCGATCGTCTCGACCAGGATGCGGTTGCGCACCGTCAGCCGCGCCGCCGCCGTCGCGATCGACAGCCCTTCGGCAATGGCATCCTTTGTGCGGCCCACGACATCCTCCCGCTCCAGGTTATCGGTCGGGAGGTTCCGACGAGCCGGTCGGACTACACCAGCTTGGCGACGATCGCCTCGATGCGGCGAGCCCGGGTCTCGGCCGCCTTCGCCCCGTCGACGTTCGTCACGTGCGCCTTGCGCGCGCTCGGCGCGAGAGCATCGAACGCGGCCCGCACGCCCGCGTCGGCGAGAGCCGCGGCGAGATCATCGGGCACCTCGACCGTCCGCGGGGCGGTGTCGAGCTTCAGGTCGACGGTGATGGCATCCCCACCGGAAAGGCCTGTCGCGGCGCGCTTGTCGGCCGAGAAAGGAATGAGGGTCTTCCCGGCCATCGCGCCGAGTGTGCTCGAGAACACGTACCCGTTGACGTCGACCACGACGGCCGCGCGTTTGCCACCGCCCAGCTCCTCGACGACCTCGGTCGGAACCTCGATCCCGGTGTTGTTGCCCATCTGCAGCAAAGTCGTTTCGAACATCATGAGCCGATCGTGGCAGAGCACGGGGTACGTGAACAGCGCGTGAAATGCAATCCCCTCCGCCAGCATCCACTCGCTCCGTAGGGTGACATTCGTTGCGGAGGGCCTCGGAGAGTACTCGGGGGCCTTCTGTCGTTTCCGGGCCCCGCATTTCGTCGGCGGCTTTTACCGGAGAACCTTCGGCGGCGCAAAGCCCAATCCGAACCGCTCATTGTCTCCGAAGATGTGAGGAAGGCGGCCACGAGGTCGCTGCTAACTCACTGGGAGGTTCACCATGAGCTCTTCGCCCAACCGCCTCGTCGCCACCATCTTCGGGGCCGTCTACCTGCTCGTCGGTCTGCTCGGCTTCGCCGTGACCGGCGGCGTCGGCTTCATCTCGAACGAGGGCGGTCTGCTCCTCGGCATCTTCGAGGTCAACCCGCTGCACAACATCGCTCACCTGCTGATCGGTGGCGCCCTGCTCGTCGCCGGCCTCGCCAACGCCCGCGCGGCGAAGGGCGTCAACACCACCGTCGGCGCCGTCTACCTGCTGCTCGGTATCGTCGGCTTCTTCCTGATGGGCCCCGCCAACATCCTGGCCCTGAACGTGCCCGACCACTTCCTGCACCTCGCCAGCGCCGTCGTGCTGCTGGGTGTCGGCCTCGGCACCGAGCGCAACGTCCCCCGCACCGCGGCGGTCTGAGCATGACTGCTGCGACCTTCGTCCGGTCGTGGCCCTCTGTGTTCGCATGGGGGGCCGGCCTGATCACCGCCGCCCTCGGTGCGGGCGCCATCACCCGTGCCGATTCCGGGGCCGTCGCAAGCGGCCTCGGAATCGGACTGGTGCTCCTCGGACTCGCCGCCCTCGCGTGGGGTGGCGTGGTCCTCTGGGCGGGACGCCTCGTCGTTCCCGCCCTCGTGCTCGGCGGGAGCCTCGTCACGATCTTCGGCGTCACCGTTCTGCTCTTCGTGGTCCCGGCGCACACCAGTGTGCTCGCGGTGGCCGCGGCATCCCTTCTCTTCGTCATCGTCGGGGCGAGCGCGGCCGTGCACCTGCGGCGTGCGCGCCGCTCCACGAACACGACGCGCACCGCGCAGCCCATGAGCGTCATCGGTCTCCTGGTCGCCTCGGCTGTGATCGCGGTCGTGGTGACCCCCGCCCTGGGCGCCACGCAGAACGCCGTGCTGCTGCGCGACGACGGCACCGTGCCGGTCATCTCGCACGAGGGGCACTGAGCCTCGCTCAGCCTCTCGCTCCGACTCTCTCGATGCCACGACAGTTCGGCGCCCCGCGCGCGGGGCGGTGGCACGCTGGAGGGGTGAGCGAATCCCCTCCCTCCCCCGCCACCGGCTGGGTCTCGGCCATCCGGGGGAAGCTTCTCGTCGCCCTCGCCGGAGATCCGACCGGCATGGCCCCCTACGTCCGGGCGATCGCCGAGGGCGATGACGCCGGGTACTTCGTCGAGAACGGTCCCGCGTGGACGGTGCACGCCGGGACGGGCACCTTGGTCGCCGGCATCCGGGCCCTGCTCCTTCAAGCGCTGCACCCGGGCGCCCTCGCGGGCGTGCACGACTGGTCGCGCTACCGCGAAGATCCCCTCGGGCGTCTCACCGGCACCGTCCGCTGGGTCGTCACGCTCACCTACGGTTCACGGACGCAGGCGGATGCCGAGACCGCACGCGTCGGCCGGTTCCACCAGCGCGTGAAAGGCGAGTACCGGGCGGGCGACGGCAGCGAACGGTCGTACTCCGCCGAGGCCTCCGACCTCGTGCGTTGGGTGCACCTCGCCTTCACGGACGCCTTCCTGTCGGGACACGAGGTGTCGCGCCGCCCCATCCCCGGCGGCCCGGACGCCTATGTCGCCGACTGGGCCACCTCCGGCCGCCTGATGCGCGTCGTCGACCCGCCCCTCACGCGCGCGGCGCTGCGCGCGGAGCTCGACGGGTTCCTCGAGCGCGGAGAGCTCCGCCATGACGAGCGCGTCGACGAGGTGGTGCGGTTCCTGAAGAAGCCCCCGTTCCGCGGGCTCATGGGAGTGTCGTACCGCGTGCTGTTCGCGGCGGCGGTCGCGACGATCCCGCCGCGGTTCCGGAGGATGCTCGGCCTGCGCCGGTCGCCGCTTCCCGTCTTGACGGTGACGCGCCTCATTCTGCGCGTCACCGAGCGGGCCCTCGGGTCGGGTCCGCGCGCGCAGGACATGGCGCGGGAGAGGTTGCGGCGGCTGGGGGTGTGAGCCGGGGGCTCAGCTTCGGTACCGGGCGCGAGGCGTGCGAAACTCCGGAGTCTTTGCCCTCTCGACGCTGTTTTGGGCGCGTGCGGGGGGCGTGGCATCCATTCTTCCGGAGTTTCGCACGCTGCGCCCGGCTGGCGCGCTGTGCCCGGCTCGCGCGCCGGTGCCAGGCCCGCTTCGCTGCGCCCGGCCCGCGCGCTGCGCCCAGCCCGCGCGCTGTGCCCTGCTCGCGCGCCGCGCCCGGCTCGCGCGCCGCGCCCGGCCCACTGCGCCGTCGTAGCCTGGAAGGACCGGAGGTGCCCATGAGCGACGACCCACGCCAGTCGGCCGAGCGCTATCGGCTCGACCGCGAGCTGCGGGAGAGCGGTCTCGAGCCCGCGCCCGCGGCGACCGGACCGGAGCGCGGATCGACCGCCGCCGAGCGCGCCGCGTACGTCGAGACGTCGATCCAGCAGGCGATCCGCCGCGGCGACTTCGACAACCTGCCCGGTGCGGGAAAGCCCCTGCCCGATCTCGGCGGGACGCACGACCCCGACTGGTGGATCCGCCGCAAGATCGAGACCGAGCAGCTCACCGGTCTCGGGCCACCGGCTCTCACCCTCCGCGTGGAGTACGCCGAACGTGCCGAGCGGATGGATGCCATCGCCCGCGAGCCCGACGTCCGTGAGGCGCTGCACGACTTCAACCGGCGCGTCATCGAAGCCCGGCGGCAGCTGCAGGGAGGCCCGCCCGTGGTGACGCCGACGGTGGATGTGGAGGCCGAGGTGGAGGCGTGGGCCGCACGGCGACGCGCGCGCGAAGAGGCGGCGGCTGTCGCGCCGGTGGTGCGGCGGCGGTGGTTCCGGCGCGGCTGAACGCATCGGGGTCGCGGCGTTGAGTGTCCAAGACACACGGACGCTCCAGAAAACAGTCCGGGTTCTGGACACTTGAAGCGGGCACGCGGGCACGCGGGCGGCGGGCACGCGGGCACGCGGGCGACGGGGCGGCGGTGCAGCGCGGTGCCGCGCCGCCCGGCGAGCGCCCCTCGGACTACAGCGCGGCGAGGGCCTCGGCGCGCTCCACCAGGGCGCGGGCGCGGGCGAGCGTCGGGGCGTAGGAGCCGTCGACCGGGCCGTCGGGCGTCGCCGACAGCAGCGCCCGGGCGCGCGCGACCTCGTCGGGTGCGGGCGTGAACCCGGCGTGGGCGCCGGGGATGGCGGCATCCTGCAACGCGAGGGTGCCGGTGAAGCCCATCGCGACGGCGTGGACGGCGGCATCCCGCGCCTGATCCACCGCGCCGCACGGGCCGTCGATGGGGCCGGCGATCCCCGCCGCCGCGGAGGCGACGACGAGTTGCGCACGCGGCCACGACAGCGCGATGCGGTCGGCGGACATCCCGGTGTCGCGACGGAAGTCGCCGGTTCCGAACGCGAGGCGTCGCGTCGCGGGGTGCGCCGCGATCGCGGGGGCGGCGAGCAGCGCCGCGGCCGATTCGACCATCGCGACGATCGGGACGCCGGCGGGGAGCGATGCCGCCACGTGAGCGACATCGGCGGGGCCGGCGCACATCGCCAGGACGACACCCGCGAGGCGATCGCCGAGCTCGCGCCCCAGGGCGAGATCGTCCTCACCGTCGCGCGTGCCGGCGGCGCTGATGCGCAGCCAGATCGGAGCGTGGGCGGCGGCGCGACGCGCGCGGTCGCGTCCCTCGGCCTTGCGCCCGGAGGGGAGGCCGTCCTCGAGATCGAGCACGAGCACGTCGGCCGCGGTCTCGAGATCGCCCGCGAGGGGCGAGCGGAGCATCCAGGTGCGCGCGAGGTCGACACGCGCGGGGGCGGGGGCGGCCGAAGCCGCCCCCGCCGGGGAGTGCGCCAGGGTCACGAGCGACCCCGGGCCGCGGCCTCCGCCTCGGCCTGAGCGCGGAACGCGTCGAGCGAGGACGTGTCGACCGTGGGGCCGGTGCCCGTCTCGAACGACGCCTGCTCCTTGGCATCCGCCGCCGGCGTCGCCGAGTGGTCGTGGCCGGTCAGCAGCGACTCGTCGAAGGGGATGTTGCCGGCGAGGACCTCGCGGACGCGCTGGCCGTCGTACTGCTTGGTCCAGACGCCGATCAGCATGGTCGCCACCGCGTTGCCGGTGAAGTTGGTGACGGCGCGGGCCTCGGACATGAACCGGTCGATGCCGACGATCACGCCGACGCCGTCGACCAGGTCGGGGCGGTAGGCGGAGAGGCCGCCGGCGAGGGTCGCGAGGCCCGCACCGGTGACGCCGGCCGCGCCCTTCGAGGCGATGATCATGAAGACCATGAGGCCGATCTGCTCACCGATCGACATGGGCGAGCCCATGGCCGTGGCGATGAAGAGCGACGCCATCGTGAGGTAGATCGCCGTGCCGTCGAGGTTGAACGAGTAGCCGGTCGGGACCGTGATGCCGACGACGGGCTTCGAGACACCGAGGTGCTCCATCTTCGCGATGAGACGGGGAAGAGCAGCCTCGGACGACGAGGTGCCGACGATGAGGAGGTACTCGCGGCCCAGGTACTTCATCAGCGTGAAGATGTTGACGCGGGTGACGACGTACAGGAGCGTTCCGAGCACCACGGCGATGAAGAGGAAGCACGTGATGTAGAACGCGCCCATCAGGATGCCGAGGCTGATCACGGCCTGGAATCCGGTCTTTCCGACGACCGCGGCGATCGCGCCGAAGGCACCGACCGGAGCCAGCCACAGGATCATGCCCAGAATGCGGAAGACGAGCGCCTGGAAGTTGCGGATGCCTTCGACCATGCGCGCTCCGCGCTCGCCCATTCCCTGCAGGGCGAAGCCCACGAGAAGAGCGATGAAGAGCACCTGGAGAATGCTGCCGCCGGTGAACGCGGAGAAGAACGTCGTCGGAATGATGCCGAGGATGAAGTCCTGCGTCGTGGTCGCCTCGGTGGTCGGGGCGTCGTAGTGGGCGCCCGCGATGCTGAGGCCCTCACCCGGGTGGATGATGTTGCCGACGACGAGGCCGATGATCAGCGCGAACGACGACATCACGAGGAAGTAGACCATCGCCAGGCCGCCGATCTTGCCGACCGTGGAGGCCTTCGCGATCGAGCCGATGCCCACGACGATCGTGCAGAAGATGACCGGGGCGATCATCATCTTGATGAGGCTGACGAAGCCCTTTCCGATCGGCTCGAGGGCCGTCGCGAACGCCGGGGCGACGAGACCGACGATCACGCCCGCGATCACCGCGATGATGACCGAGATGTAGAGCCAATGGTTGCGGTCGATCTTCCTGTGGGGCCGACCGTCACGCGTGGTGCGGAGTGAGAGTGCCATTGGGAGTTCCCCTTTTCTAACGCCTTCGTTGAGTCCGGCGGGGGCGCCGGTCGATGTGACGACTTTGATCGAGGCGGGACGGAGGAACCATTTGTGGTCGTATTGTTCACGGCAGGCGCGACGAAGGGTGTGGCATGCGACTGAGCGTGGGTGGGCGGCTGGCGCTCGTCTCTCTCGGTGTCGTCGTGCTCGTCGCCGGCGTCCTCGCGGTACTGCTGTCCTTCCAGCTCACCGACTCGGGACAACGCCAGGCGGAGCAGGTCACCCGATCCGTCGCCGAGACCCTGGCCCACGAACCCGATGTCGCCGCTCTCGTCGAGCGACGCGACTCCGACACCCTGCAGCCCATGGTCGAGGCGATCCTGGGGGACGCCGACCTGTCGTTCGTCACGATCATGACGCCGGACGGCATCCGTCTCACCCACCGAAATCGCTCCGAGATCGGCCTGGAGTACCAGGGCTCGCGCGCGGAGGCGCTCGCCGGCCAGAGCTACACGGAGGTGTACGAGGGGACTCTCGGGCCGTCGGTGCGCACGATCGTGCCGATCCGCGACGGCGGCGACGAGGACGGTCCCATCGTGGGGCTCGTCGCGGTCGGCGTCACCCTCGGCGCCGTGCAGAAGGACCTCGCCGCCCGCGTCCCGCTCATCGTCGTGGCATCCGCCGCCATCGTCGGCGTCGGCGTGCTCGGGGCGCTGTACGTGCGGCGCAGCGCGCGCCGGGTCACCGGGTCGTACACCCCGGCCGAACTGTCGCGACTCGTGGAGAGCTACGAGACGGTGCTGCACTCCCTGCGCGAGGGGCTCGTCGTGACCGACCGAGAGGGACGGATCGTGCTCTACAACGACGAGGCCGCCGACCTGCTCGGACTCCCGCCCGCGACGATGGGTCAGGTCTCGCTCGACCCCCACGACGTCGACATGGATGCCACCCTGGCCGAGGCCATCTCGACGGGGCGCCGCATGGTCGAGGAGACGGTGGTCAACGGCGACCGCGTGCTGCTCGTGAACCAGGAGGACGCGCGCGATCTGAACGGACGCCGCGCCCCCGAGCGCGGGCACGTCATGACGCTGCGCGACAGGTCGGAGCTGCAGGCACTGCTGGGTGAGCTCGAGGGCGTCCGCACGCTCAGCGACACCCTGCGCTCGCAGACCCACGAGCACGGCAACCGCCTGCACGCCCTGCTGGCGCTGCTCGAACTCGGGCGGATCGACGACGCGCGGCGGTTGATCGTGGCATCCACCGGCGAACGCCAGGAACTCGCCGACCGTCTGGTCTCGGACGACGAAGACGCGGTGGTCGTCGCCCTCCTGCTCGGCAAGCTCGACGAAGCCGCCGAACGCGGAGTGCGGCTCGAGCTCGACGTGTCCGAGCCGAGGCCGTCGCTGCCGCTCGCGCCCGCCGAGGCGGTGACCGTCGTCGGAAACCTCGTCGACAATGCCCTGGACGCCGCGGCGGCGGGCGCCGAACCCCGGTGGGTGCGCGTGGCCCTGGCGGACAACGGCAGCGACGGGGTGATCGAGGTGTCGGACAGCGGGGGCGGGTTCGACCCGTCGCTCGCCGACCCCTTCGCGTTCGGGGCGTCGACGAAAGCCGAACAGGCCCCCGGCGGGCGTGGCGTGGGGCTGGCGCTCGTGCGCGATATCGTGGCCGCCCGGGGTGGAACGCTGCAGGTCACCGCCGACCCGACGACGGTGCGGGTGTTCCTCCCGTCCGTCGAGGAGGCGTCGTGATCCGGGTCCTCATCGTCGACGACGATGCCCTCGCCCTCGAGCTGCACGCCGCCTACGTGGAGCGGGTGCCCGGATTCGAGGTCGCGGGTCACGCGTCGGGGGCGCGGGCCGCGCTCACCGCGCTGGCCGATCCCGAGCGCCGGATCGACCTGGTGCTGCTCGACATGACGATGCCGGACGGCAACGGCCTCGACGTCGCGCGGCGCGTGCGCGCGGCGGGATCGGGCGTCGACATCATCGCGGTGACGGCGGTCCGGGATGCCGCGACCGTCCGCGCGGCGGTGTCGATCGGGGTCGTGCAGTACCTCATCAAGCCCTTCGCGTTCGCGGCCTTCCGCGAGCGTCTCGAGGCCTACCGCACCTATGTCGAAGGCCTGGATCGCGCGGCCGGCGACGCGACGCAGTCCGAGGTCGACGCGCTGCTCGGATCGCTTCGCACCGTCACGTCGCCCGGGCTGCCCAAGGGCCTGAGCGACGAGACGCTGCAGGCCGTCGCGGAGCGGGTGCGCACGGCATCCGGAGCCGTGTCGTCGACCGAGGTGGGCGAGAGCGAGGGCATGTCACGCGTGACGGCGCGGCGTTATCTCGAGCACCTCGCCGACGTGGGGCGCGTGCGCCGGGAGCCGCGCTACGGCGGCCCCGGCCGCCCCGAGATCACATACGCGTGGGTGCGGGGCTGAGCGTGCTCCCGGGTCGGTGCGTGGGGGGGCGGGGCTGAGCGTGCTCCCGGGTGCGTGCGTGGGGGGCGGGGCTGAGCGTGCTCCCGGGTGCGTGCGCGGCGCTCGCTCATGTCCCGGCCACGGGTGCGCGGCGCTCGCTCGTGTCCCGGGCGCGCGATAAACGCTGCTCCTCCCGAGACACGCCGCGCGGCAGCGTGTTTCGCGAGGAACAGCGTTTATCGGGCCGGTGGCGGGCGCAGGGCGGGGCGCAGGGCGCAGGGC
>NZ_LDRT01000005.1 GCF_001476655.1 Microbacterium testaceum
CCGTCAGATTCCTCCCCGACGACCCACCCCCACCCGAACCCGAACCCGACCACGCGCCGTTCTGAACCGCCACCTGGAGGGTCAGGCCTGCCTCCTGCCGGTCAGGTTTTTCACCTGCGGGTCAGGTCTGCCATCTGGCGGATTGGGTTCACCGCCTGCGGGTCACGTCTGCAACCGGGGCGTCAGGTCTTCCACCGGGGATCCGGTCTTCCACCGAGGCGTCAGGTCTGCCACCTGGCGGATCGCGTTCTCCACCGGGGGTCAGGTCTGCCACCGGGGGTCAGGTCTGGCACCGGGGGTCAGGTCTGCCCCCGGGATCCGGTCTTCCACCGGGGCGTCCGGTCTTTCCACCCGGGGTCGGGTCTGCCACCTACGGGGCAGGCCTGCCGCGCGGCGGCCGGGTCTGCCGCGCGACGGCCGGGCTCCGCTCGCACACCCGTTCGGACGGGCAGTGGAACATCGATGCGAAATGGCCGGGCACACACCCCCGTCCTCCGGTGGCTCGTTCCGGCGAACCGCGCGGACGGTGTGTCGCCGCGCGCGGCGCCCTGTCGGGCTGCGCCTCGGGGATGGAGGCCTCAGTCCGCGAGACCCCGGCGCTCGAGCAACGGCTGGATCTCGGCATCCCGACCCCGGAAGTCGCGGTACGCGGCGAGCGGATCGGCCGAGCCACCCACGCCCAGCAGCCGCGAGCGGAAGCGGTCGCCGTTCTCGCGGGTGAGTCCGCCGTTCTCGCGGAACCACTCCACCGTGTCGGCGTCGAGCACCTCACTCCAGATGTACGAGTAGTACCCGGCGCTGTAGCCGCCCGAGAAGACGTGGGCGAAGTACGTCGAGGAGTAACGGGTCGGGACCGCCGGGTTGTCCAGCCCGATGTCGGCGAGCGCCCTCGCTTCGAACTCCGCGACGTCGATATCGGCGGCGGCCTCGTCGACCGAGAGGCCGTGCCACGCCTGATCGATCCAGGATGCCGCGAGATACTCGCTCGTGGCGAAGCCCTGGTTGAACGCCTCCGACGCGTGCAAGCGCTCGACGACGGCGGCGGGGAGGGGCTCGTCGGTGTCGATGTGGCGCGCGTAGTTCGTGAGGATCTCGGGCCAGAGGATCCACATCTCGTTCACCTGGCTCGGAAACTCGACGAAATCACGGTGCACGGCGGTGCCGGCGAAATGCGGATAGGTGACGGTGGCGAAGAGGCCGTGCAGAGCGTGCCCGAACTCGTGGAACAGGGTCGTGACCTCATCGAGCGTCAGCAGCGTGGGCGTCCCCGGGGCGGGCTTGTTCACGTTGAGGTTGTTCACCACCACCGGCGCGGTGCCGCGCAGGGCGGACTGCGTGACGATCGAGTTCATCCACGCGCCCCCGCGCTTGGTGTCGCGCGTGTAGAGGTCGAGCAGGAAGAGACCGAGCTCGCTGCCATCGGCGTTGTGCACCTCGAACACGCGCACGTCGGGGTGGTAGCCCTGCAGATCGTGCCGTTCGGCGATCGTCACGCCGTAAAGCTGCTCGGCGGCGAAGAAGACGCCGTCGCGCAGCACGCGTTCCGCCTCGAACCAGGGGCGCAGCGCCGCACGATCGAGGTCGTACTCGGCAGCCCGCACCTTCTCGGTGTAGAACGCCCAGTCGCGAGCGTCGATCCGGATGCCGTCGGCCTCAGCGAGGCGCTGAAGTGCCTCCTGCTCGGACAGGGCGTTCTGCGCGGCGGGTGTCGCGAGACGTCGGAGGAGGTCGCGGGCGGCTTCGGGGGAGCCGGCCGTCTGGTCGGCCAGAATCGCGGCGGCGTGGGACGGGTATCCCAGGAGAGCGGCGCGTTCGGCGCGCAGGCGGACGATCTCGCGCAGGACTGACCGGTTGTCGTGCGCGTTGCCACGAGTACCGCGCGAACGCGACGCCTCGAGCAGACGCCGCCTGCTCTCGCGATTCGTGAGCGACGCAAGGAAAGGATGCCCCGTGTAGAGCGTGAGGGTGACGACGTAGCGACCGTCGAGCCCGCGCGCAGTCCCCGCCTGTGCGGCGGCCGAAAGTTCGCCGTCGCTCAGTCCGTCGAGCTCGGCCACGTCGTCGAACACGACCGCGAGATCGTTCGTGTCGGCGAGAAGGTTCTTCTCGAAAGTCGTCGTCAGCACCGACAGGCGCTGGTTGAGATCGGTCAGATGCTTCTTCGCGTCGTCGTCGAGACCGGCGCCCGCCAGCGACATCTCGCGGTGGTGGCGTGCGACGAGGTAGCGGCTCTCAGCATCCAGGTCGAGGTCGTCGAGTTGCGCGTGGACGGCGGCGATCCGGTCGAACAAAGCGGAGTCGAGCTGAATGGCGTCGCTGTGCGCCGCCATGAGAGGTGCGAGCTCCTCCTCGATCGCCTGGATCTCCGCGGTGCCGTCGGCCGAGGTCACGGTGTAGAAGGTGCGGGCGACGCGGTCGAGCAGCTCGCCGCTGCGCTCGAGCGCCACGAGCGTGTTCTCGAAGGTCGGCTCGTCCGTCTGCGCGGTGATGGCGTCCACCTCGGCCCGGTGCGCGGCGAATGCCGCGTGGAACGCGGGCAGGTAATGCTCCGGACGAATGCTCCCGTACGGGGGCAGGTCGTAGGGGAGAGCGGGCGGTGAGAGGAGGGGATTGGTCACGGCATCCGTCATTCATCCAGCGTAGCCATCCGCTTCGACACGCGATGCAAAGAATCGTTTGCATTCTTTACATTGCAAAGATATATTTGCATCATGACGGAACAGGATCCCCGGGAACGCGTCCTCGACGCGGGCGCACTCCGCGCCCTCGCACACCCACTGCGCGTTCGGCTTTTCGACCTGCTCAGCCAGTACGGCGCTCAGACGGCCAGCGGCCTCGCGGCCCTGACGGGGGAGTCGACGGGAGCCACGAGCTACCACCTCCGCACCCTCGCCCGACACGATCTGATTCGCGAGGTCGAGGGACGCGGGACGGCGCGCGAACGCTGGTGGGAGCGCCCCAGGGGAGCGGTCGCGCTGTCGAATCCCGAGCTCGCCGAGACGCCCGCCGGCCGCGCCGTTCAGGAGGCGGTCGCGAGCGAGACGCTGACACTGCGTCAGGAGCAGCTCATGCGATTCGTGCGCGACGGATGGGAGGAGACTCCCGAGTGGCGCGAAGCCACCCTCATCTCGACCGCCAGCGCGCGCTTGACCGCCGCCCAGATGGCCGAGCTCAGCGCTCGGCTTCGGGCCGTCATCAACGAGACGGTCGCCCAGCACCGCCACCAGACCGGGGACGACGTGCGCGTGGTGTCGATGCGCGCCGACGTCTTCCCCCTGCCCACCCGAGGAGCCTCATCATGAGCACGCTGACCGCACCGCTCAGCACGACCGCACCACGCGCACTCGCGCCCACCGCTCTCGATCGAGCACTGCTCGTCCTCTCGCGCGTGCTCGCGCGGACCGCTGAATCACGCATGCAACGGCGAGCGACGCGCCGCCTCGACGACGAGGTCCGTCGAGTCGCCCGCGAGCGCGGGCGGTCAGCGATGGCCGACGCCGAGTTCGCTCTGCGGGTGCGGTGACGACACGCGGGTCTACCCCCGCCGCCGTCAGCGGCCCGGGCTGTCGCTCAGGCGAACTCGTCGCCCTCGTCGTAGCGCACGACGACCTCGCCGGTGGCATCCTGCGTCACGACGACGCCGGTGTCGAGTTCGGCGACCGGGCGACCCTCGAGGAAGGTCAGGGTCCACCGCGGGGCGGGGGCGCTGAGCCCGTCGGGGTTGAGTGCCTCCTCGACCGCGGCGATCTGTGCGTGCAGCGCCTCGGGAACAGCTTTCGGCGGCTGCTCGCGGGCGGTCCAACGGGTTCCGAGCTGCATCAGTCCTCCTGGGGTGCGAACACGATGTCGGTGACGGTGGTGGCGTCGGCCTGGGCGAACGAGATCGCCTCGATCCGGCCGACGGCGCGAAGGTCGCCCTCGGCCAGACGCAGGGCCTCGATGTGCGGGCCCGACACGGTCAACGACGTCACCCGCGTCTTCTGCGAGGCCTTGGCCTCGGTCTTGGCGCGACGGATGCCGATGAGTGCGGCGCTCACGGCCGTGAGCACGGCCGGGTCACCCTCGATGCCCAGCGGCTCGGGCCACGCGGCGGTGTGCACGGAGCCCTCCTCGAACCACGACCACACCTCTTCGGACGCGAACGACAGCACGGGGGCGAACAGGCGCACCAGCGTCGACAGGGCCGTGCGCAGCGCGAGGGCCGCGGAGGCCTGGCCCACGTCGGTCTGGTCGTAGGCGCGCTCCTTGACGAGCTCGAGGTAGTCGTCGCAGAACGTCCAGAAGAACGACTCCGTGATCTCGAGCGCGCGAGCGTGGTCGTACGCCTCGAACGCGGCGGTCGCGTCGCGCACCACGGCATCCAGGGTCGCGAGCATCGACGCGTCGAGAGCGTGCGTGACCTCGGCTCCCTCGGGCACCGGGAACGACAGCACGAACTTCGCCGCGTTCAGCAGCTTGATCGCGAGGCGCCGACCGATCTTCACCTGCGTGGGGTTCTGCGGGTCGAAGGCCGCGTCGGTGCCGAGGCGGCTCGACGCCGACCAGTACCGCACCGCGTCGGAGCCGTGCTGCTTCAGGATGTCGGCGGGCGTGACCACGTTGCCCTTCGACTTCGACATCTTCTTGCGGTCGGGGTCGACGATGAAGCCCGAGATCGCGGCATCCGACCAGGGGCTCCGGTCGTCCTCGAGGGCGCTGCGCAGCATCGTCGAGAAGAGCCACGTGCGGATGATGTCCTGACCCTGCGGGCGCAGATCGAACGGCGACACGAGGTTCCACAGTTCCTCGTCGCGCTGCCAGCCGCCGGCCAGTTGCGGGGTGAGCGACGACGTCGCCCACGTGTCGAGGATGTCGCGCTCCGGGTCGAAACCGCCGGGAACGCCCCGCTGATCCTCGGTGTAGCCCGGGGGCACGTCGGTGGTCGGGTCGACCGGGAGCGAAGCGAGGTCGGGCGTCAGCACGCGCGCGTAGTCCCGCTCGCCGTTCTCGTCGAGGCCGTACCAGACCGGAATCGGCACACCGAAGAAGCGCTGGCGCGACACGAGCCAGTCGCCGGTGAGGCCGTTGGTCCAGTTCTCGAAGCGCACGCGCATGAAATCCGGATGCCACGACATCTCGCGACCGAGCGAGATCAGGCGCTCGCGCAGCTCGGCATCCCGTGCGCCGTTGCGGATGTACCACTGACGCGTCGACACGATCTCGAGCGGCCGGTCGCCCTTCTCGAAGAACTTCACGGGGTGCGTGAAGGGCTTGGGCGCGCCCTCCATGGCCCCGGACTCCTGCAGCAGCTCGACGATGCGCTTCTTGGCGCTGAACACGGTCTTGCCCGCGAGCTCGCCGTACGCCGCCTTCGCGGCATCCGTCGAGATCACCTCGGGGGCGTCGGCGACGATCCGACCGTCTTTGCCGATGATCGTGCGGTTGGGCAGGTCGAGCTCGCGCCACCAGATGATGTCGGTCACGTCGCCGAACGTGCAGATCATGGCGATGCCCGAGCCCTTGTCCTTCTGCGCGAGGGGGTGCGCGAGCACGGGCACCTCGACGTCGAACAGCGGGGTGCGCACGGTCGTGCCGAACAGCGGCTGGTAACGCTCGTCGTCGGGGTTTGCGACGAGCGCCACGCACGCCGGCAGCAGCTCGGGACGCGTGGTCTCGATGAACACCTCGCCCGAGCCGTCGCTCTTGGCGAAGCCCACGCGGTGGTACGCCGCGGGCTGGTCGCGGTCCTCGAGCTCGGCCTGAGCGATCGCGGAGCGGAAGTCCACGTCCCACAGCGTCGGCGCGAGCGCCTGGTACGCCTCGCCGCGCTCGATGTTGCGCAGGAACGCCAGCTGGCTCGTGCGGATCGAGTCGTCCGAGATCGTGCGATAGGTCTGGGTCCAGTCGACACTCAGGCCCAGCTCGCGGAACAGCTCCTCGAACTGCTTCTCGTCTTCGATCGTGAGCTGCTCGCACAGCTCGATGAAGTTGCGGCGGCTGATGGGCACCTGGTCGGCGGCCTTGCTGCTCTTGTTGTCGCCGCCCGCGAACGGCGGAGTGAAGTCGGCGTCGTACGGAAGCGAAGGGTCGCAGCGCACGCCGTAGTAGTTCTGCACGCGGCGCTCGGTGGGGAGGCCGTTGTCGTCCCAGCCCATCGGGTAGAACACGGTCTTACCGCGCATGCGCTCGAAGCGCACCTTCACGTCGGTGTGCGTGAACGAGAACACGTGGCCGATGTGCAGGCTTCCGGATGCCGTCGGCGGCGGCGTGTCGACCGAGTACACGCCCTGCCGGCCGGCCTCGGCCGCGCGGAGGCGGTCGAAGACGTAGGTGCCGCGCTCGCGCCACGCGGCATCCCATTTCTGCTCGAGGCCTTCCAGCGCGGGCTTGTCGGGAATGATGGCAGCCATGGGGTACTCCTCGAGCGATATGGGCGGCACTGTGTGAGCGTGCCTGATGGGTTCGGCATCCAGGATACCGGGGGAGTCGGGCCCGAGCGTGCGCCGCGCAGATCCGGAGACCGGCCGGAGATCCGGACCGATCCGCGCGATTCGTCCGGATCTGGCGACGATCTCCGGATCCGCGCACGGCACCGCCCCGCGCGACTTTCCGCACCCCGTCCAGGAACCCGGGTAGGCTGAAGGTTCCCCATCGAAAACTCCGAGGTTCTTCCATGCCTTCAGTGCGTACCCGCCGTCTCCTCGCCGCGGTCGCCGTCGCCGCGGTCGCCGCCCTGTCCCTGTCGTCGTGCGCGGGAACGAATCCCGCGGCGGATGGTGACGGCGAGCTCGTCTGGGCGATCGAGGGGGCCAACCTCTCGGCCGGGCACATGGATCCGCAGACGAGCCAGCTCGACGTGTCCGCGATGGTGCAGCGCGCCGTGCTCGACTCGCTCGTGTTCCAGGAGGCGGACGGCTCGTTCTCACCGTGGCTGGCGACCTCGTGGGACGTCGAGGACGGGGGCGCGACCTACGTCTTCCAGCTGCGCGACGACGTGACCTTCCACGACGGCACGCCCTTCGACGCCGCGGCGGTGAAGGCGAACTTCGATCGCATCTCCGATCCCGAGACGGCCTCGGCGCAGGCCGCTTCCATGCTCGGCGGCGAGCTGTACGCCGGCACCGACGTCGTCGACGAGCACACCGTGCGTGTGCGCTTCTCGCAGCCCTACGCCCCCTTCCTCCAGGCGGCGAGCACGGCCTTGCTCGGCTTCTACTCGCCCGCGGTGCTGTCGTCGAAAGCCGACCAGCTCAAGGCCGGCGGTCCGGGCGTGAACGTCGGCACCGGCCCCTTCGAGCTCACCGAATACACGCCCGACCAGGACATCGTGTACACCCGCAACGACGACTACGCGTGGGGTCCCGACGGCGGCGGCAAGCCGGCGTTCAAGACGCTGCGCGTCGACATCCTCCCGGAGGCCTCGGTGCGCCTCGGCGCGCTCTCGAGCGGCCAGGCCGACGTCGTCACGAACCTCCCGCCGAACCTCGTGTCGCAGGTGCCGAGCGACGACACGGTCGAATCGATCGCCTACCCCGGTCTTCCCTACTCGCTCTTCCTCAACGAGAAGTACGGGGTCTTCGCCGACCAGAACGTGCGTCAGGCCTTCACCCGCGCGATCGACGTCGATACGGCGGTACAGGAGATCTTCTTCGGTCAGTACCCCCGCGCCTGGAGCATCCTCGGCGCCACCACGCCCGGCTACGATGCGAGCCTCGAGAACGCCTGGCCTTTCGATCCGACCGAGGCGAACGCTCTGCTCGACGCGGCCGGCTGGACGGGACGGGATGCCGACGGCATCCGCACCAAGGACGGTCAGCGTCTCTCCGCCCGATGGATCGCCTGGACCCCGGTACCCGATGACCGTGCAGCGCTCGCGAACGCGATCCAGAGCGATCTGAAGGCGGTCGGTTTCGACCTGCAGCGTGAGGTGCTCGAACCCGGCGCCTACAACGAGCAGTACGGTCCGAAGACCTTCGACGTGACCGACTGGGGCTTCTCGGGCGTCGACCCCGACCTGCTGCGCAGCCACCTGGCCACCGACGGGTTCCAGAACGCCTCCCAGGTCAGCGACCCCGCCCTCGACGCCCTGCTCGAAAAGGGTGCGTCGACCACGGACCAGGCTGCCCGGGGCGCCGTCTACGCCCAGATTCAGCAGTGGAACCTCACCCACGCCGCGATCGTGCCGCTCTACAGCCCGACATTGATCAGCGCGGTGACCCCAAAGGTGTCCGGCCTCACGTTCGACCTCTACGGTCGTCCGCTGTTCGCGACCGCCTCCGTCGGCTGAGCCCGCCGGGTTCCCCGCACATTCCTCGGATGCCACGCTCTCGCACGCGCGCGATCCTGTCGCGCATCGGTGGGCTCGTGGCATCCGTCGTCCTCGTGCTCTGGGGAGCGGCGACGCTCGCGTTCGTCGCCTTCCGGATCATCCCGGGCGACCCGGTCGACGTGATGCTCGGCCCCCAGGCGCAGGTCAGCGACGCGGTGAAGGACGGGATCCGCGCGGAGCTCGGCCTCGACCGGCCGGTCCTCGAGCAGTACGGCGCGTTCCTCGGACGTCTCGCGCGCGGTGACCTCGGGGAGTCGTACCAGTTGCGGCTGCCCGTGACAGAGGTCATCGGACGCCAGCTCGGATCCACGCTGCAGCTGGCGGCGCTCGCCCTCCTCATCGCGGCGGTGCTGGCCCTGGCATCCGCGGTGCTCGTGCGGGGGAGGACGGGCCGGGCCGTGGCATCCGGGATCGAGCTCGTCGTGCTGTCGTCGCCCGTGTTCTGGACGGGATTGGTGCTGCTGAGCGTGTTCTCATTCCAGCTCGGCTGGTTCCCGGTGTCGGGGGCGCGTGATCCGTCGGCCATCGTGCTGCCCGCGGTGACCCTGGCGCTTCCGGTCGCGGCGCTGCTGGCCCAGGTGCTGCGCGACGGGGTGCAGGCGGCGGAGCGCGAGCCGTTCCTCATCACGGTGCGGGCACGCGGGGCGACGCCCCTGCGCGAGAGCGTCCACCACACGCTCCGCCACGCCGGCGTCGGGGCGGTGACCCTCACCGCGTACCTCGTGGGCTCGCTCCTCGGCGGGGCGGTCCTCGTCGAGACGGTTTTCGCTCGCCCGGGCATCGGCCGCGTCACGCTGACGGCCATCACCGATCGCGATCTGCCGGTGATCACGGGAGTGATTCTTCTGAGCGCCCTCGTCTTCGTCGTCGTCAACACGATCGTCGATCTCGTCGTGCCCGTGCTCGACCCGCGCCTGCGCCGAGCGGCGGCGGCCGTGCAGGTGCGTGCGGGGATACCCGCATGAACGTGGGACGTGTGGTCGGTCTCTCGGTCGCCGGCGGGGTCCTCGCCGTCATCGCCCTCGCGGCCGTCGACCCGGGGCTCCTCGCGACGCATGACCCGCTCGTGACCGACGTCCGCGCAGCCCTGCAGCCCCCGAGCGCCGCGCACTGGTTCGGCACCGACCAGAGCGGTCGCGATGTCTACTCGCGCGTGGTCGCCGGCGCCGGGCGCTCGGTCGGCATCGGGCTCCTGGCCACGGCCCTCGCCTTCGTCGTCGGCGTGATCGCCGGCTCGCTCTCGGCCGTCGCCCCGCGGCTCGTGGATGCCGGAGCCATGCGCATCGTCGACGTACTGCTGGCATTCCCCGAGTTCCTCGTCGCCCTTCTCGTCGTCGCCGTGCTGGGTCCGGGTCCCGTCAACGTCGCGATCGCCGTGACGATCGCGGCGGTCCCCGTCTACATCCGTCTCGCGCGGGCGCAGACGCGGAGCCTCGCGGCGGCCGAGCACGTCGAAGCCGCGCGTATCGTCGGCGTGCCCGCCGTCGTCGTGCACGTGCGTCATGTGCTTCCCGGCGTGATCGGGGCGGTCAGCGTGCTGGCGACGATCGGCATCGGTACGAGCATCCTCGCCGCGGCCGGGCTGAGCTTCCTCGGTCTCGGCCCCACCGAACCGACGCCGGAATGGGGTCTGATGCTCTCGGCGGGACGCAACCTGCTCCTGCAGGCCCCGTGGGTCGCCGTCTTCCCGGGCCTCGCGATCACCGCGACGGTCGTGAGCGTGAGCGTGATCGGTCGCATCCTGCGCTCCCGGGCCGAGGAGCGGGGCGCATGAGCGGCCTCCGCGTCCGCGATCTGCGCATCGCGGCGGGGGAGGCCCTCCTCGTCCGCGGCCTCGACCTCGACGTGGCTCCGGGGGAGTGCGTCGCCCTCGTCGGCGAATCGGGCACCGGCAAGTCCCTGAGCGCCAGAGCGCTGCTCGGACTCCTCCCGAGCTCGCTGTCGGTCAGCGCCGCCGCGCTCGAGGTCGACGGCGTCGACGCGCGCAACCTCGACGAGCGCTCCTGGCGCCGACTGCGCGGGCGGCGCATCGCCCTCGTCTCCCAGGATGCCCTGGTCTCGCTCGACCCGCTCCGGCGCGTCGGTGCCGAGGTCGCGGAGCCGCTTCGCATTCACCAACCGTCCGTCCGCGGCGATGCCCTGCGCACCCGGGTGCGTGACGTCCTCCAACGCGTCGCGCTGCCCGACCCCGACCGGCGCGCGCGCCAGTACCCGCACGAGCTCTCGGGCGGCCTCCGGCAGCGTGCGCTCCTGGCATCGGCCCTGGCCGCCGATCCCGCGATCCTCATCGCCGACGAACCGACGACGGCCCTGGATGCCACCGTGCAGGCGCGCGTGCTGGATCAGCTTCGTCGCATCGCCGACGACGGCGTGGCTGTCGTGTTCATCAGCCACGACCTCGCGGCCGTGCGGCGCGTCGCCGACCGCGTGATCGTCCTGCACGACGGGAGCGTCGTCGAAACAGGCACCACCGCCGAGGTCCTCTCCTCACCGCGCGATCCGCAGACGCGCGCGCTCGTCGCCGCGACGCAGCACGAGATGCTGCACCGCGCCCCGCGTTTCGACGCACCCCTGATCGAGGGTGACGGCCTGCGGAAGAGCTTCGGAGACCGCGTCGCGGTCGACGACGCGAAGTTCGCCGTGCACCGCGGTCGAACGCTCGCGGTCGTGGGTGAGTCGGGGTCGGGCAAGACGACGCTGGCGCGCATGATCGTCGGGGTGAGCGCGCCGGATGCCGGGACCCTCACGTTCGATGGACGCCCGTGGTCTCCCCACGCGGCGCGCGGGGCTGCTCGTCGCCGCGTGCAGCTCGTGCAGCAGAACCCCTGGGGCGCCCTGGATCCGCGGTGGACCGTCGCCCGGACGCTGACCGAGGCGGTCGCCGCGAGTGGCGTGCCGCGGCCCCGGCGACGCACGGAAGTGGACGCTCTCCTGCACGAGGTCGGGCTGAGCCCGGCCTTCGGGCGGCGTCTGCCCGCGCAGTTGTCGGGGGGACAACGCCAGCGCGTCGCGATCGCCCGGGCGTTGGCGACCGATCCCGACCTCCTCGTGCTGGACGAGCCGGTCTCGGCGCTCGATGCGACCGTCCGCGCGCGGATCCTCGATCGCCTCCGCACCCTTCAGCGCGAGCGCGAGCTCGCCATGGTGTTCATCACGCACGACCTCGAGGTCGTCTCGGGGATCGCCGACACCGTGATCGTCATGAAGGACGGGCGCGTGGTCGAGGCCGGCGCGGTGTCGTGCGTGTTCGCCGAGCCGCGGCATCCGTTCACCCGGGAGCTGCTGGCGGCGTCCACGCTTCCGCCCCCTCCCGCACGGTGAGTGTCCAGGACACGCCGTCACGCTCGCGGTTCGTACGGCGTGTTCCGGACGCTCGAGGGGAGTGGGGGCGGGAGGCCGGACGACGGCCCGCGGAGTGCGGAACAAGCGCGTAGAATGGACGGATCAGCACCGATCCGGCCATCACCGGGGAGCTCGCGGAAGAAACGGGTCCAGGCCCCGAGTAGAACCGCGCGGGGCAGGCCCGTCACAGCCGCAGTGAGAGCGGTGCCGGCCCCTGAGCTCGTCGAAGGGTCCGGCGCAACGCAGGGTGGTACCGCGGTCCGAGAGGATCGTCCCGGCGAGGAGACCTCGACCCGCGGAGAGACATGACCTACCCTCGCCCCTCATCCTTCGGCCCCGCCGCTGACGTCAGCGCGGCGGAGACGGCATCCGTCGTCCCCAGCCCCCGTTTCCCGACCATCGAGCAGGACACGCTCGCGTTCTGGCAGAGCGACGACACCTTCCGCGCCTCCATCGCGAACCGCGAAGGCGCCGAGGAGTGGGTGTTCTACGACGGCCCGCCCTTCGCGAACGGCCTGCCGCACTACGGGCACCTGCTCACCGGGTACGCGAAGGACGTCTTCCCGCGCTTCCAGACGATGCGCGGCAAGAAGGTCGACCGCGTCTTCGGCTGGGACACGCACGGCCTTCCCGCCGAGCTCGAGGCGATGAAGCAGCTCGGCATCACCGAGAAGGACGAGATCGAGCGCATGGGCGTCGCGACCTTCAACGCGAAGGCCCGCGAGTCGGTGCTCGAGTACACGCGCGAGTGGCAGGACTACGTCACCCGCCAGGCCCGCTGGGTCGACTTCGAGCGCGGCTACAAGACGCTCGACACGACGTACATGGAGAGCGTCCTGTGGGCGTTCAAGACGCTGCACGACAAGGGTCTCGCGTACGAGGGCTACCGCGTGCTGCCCTACTGCTGGCGCGACGAGACGCCGCTGTCGACGCACGAGCTGCGCATGGACGACGACGTGTACAAGATGCGCCAGGACCCCTCGGTCACGGTCACCTTCCCGCTGGTGGGCGCCAAGGCGGAGTCGCTCGGCCTCACCGGCGTGCGCGCCCTGGCCTGGACGACGACGCCGTGGACCCTGCCGACGAACCTCGCTCTCGCGGTGGGTCCCGGCATCCGGTACGCCGTCATCGAGGGCGGCCCGAACGGCGCGGCCGACGTGCACACGACCCCCGACGGCACGCCCGACGAGGCGTTCGAGGCCGTCGCGCACCGCTACCTGCTGGCCGAGGACCTGCTCGCGAACTACGCGAAGGACCTCGGGTACGACAGCGCGGATGCCGCCCGCGCGGCCGTGCAGACGACGATCTCGGGCGTGGAGCTCGAGGGCGTCGCGTACGACCGGCTGTTCGACTATTACGCCGACGCCGACACGTGGGGCACGCAGAACGCGTGGAAGATCCTCGTCGACGACTACGTCACGGTCTCCGACGGCACCGGCATCGTGCACCAGGCCCCCGCCTACGGTGAAGACGACAAGCGCCTCGCGGATGCCGCGGGCCTGCCCACGATCATCTCGCTCGACGACGGCGGACGGTTCCTCTCGGCCGTGACCGACGTCGCGGGCGAGCTGTGGCTCGAGGCCAACCGTCCCCTCATCCGTCTGCTGAAGCAGGCCGGGCGCCTGCTGCGCGAGGCGTCGTACGAGCACTCGTACCCGCACTGCTGGCGCTGCCGCAACCCTCTCATCTACAAGGCCGTGTCGAGCTGGTTCGTGCGCGTGACCGACATCAAGGACGACCTGCTGGCGAACAACCAGCGGATCACCTGGGTGCCCGAGAACGTCAAGGAGGGCCAGTTCGGCAAGTGGCTCGAGGGGGCGCGCGACTGGTCGATCAGCCGCAACCGGTATTGGGGCTCGCCGATCCCGGTGTGGAAGAGCGACGACCCGAACTTCCCGCGCGTCGACGTGTACGGCTCGCTCGCCGAGATGGAGGCCGACTTCGGCCGCCTGCCGGTGAACGCCGACGGCGAGGTCGACCTGCACCGTCCGTACATCGACGACCTCACGCGCCCGAACCCCGACGACCCGACCGGGCAGTCCACGATGCGCCGCATCGAGGACGTGCTCGACGTGTGGTTCGACTCGGGCTCGATGCCGTTCGCGCAGGTGCACTACCCGTTCGAGAACCACGAGTGGTTCGACGAGCACGCCCCCGCCGACTTCATCGTCGAGTACATCGGGCAGACGCGCGGCTGGTTCTACGTCATGCACGTGCTCTCGACCGCGCTGTTCGACCGCCCCGCCTACACGGGCGTGTCGTGCCACGGCATCGTGCTCGGCAACGACGGGCAGAAGATGTCGAAGTCGCTGCGCAACTACCCCGACGTGCGCGAGGTCTTCGACCGCGACGGTTCGGATGCCATGCGGTGGTTCCTCATGTCGTCGAGCGTCCTGCGGGGTGGCAACCTCGTCGTGACCGAGGAGGGCATCCGCTCCGGCGTGCGCGAGTTCCTGCTGCCGCTGTGGAACGCGTGGTACTTCTTCGCGACCTACAGCAACGCCTCGGGCCCCGAGGGCTACACCGCCGAGTGGCGCACCGATTCGACTGACGTGCTCGACCGGTACATCCTCGCGCTCACCGGCGACCTGGTGACGAACGTCGCCGCCGACCTCGAGGGTCTCGACTCCACGACCGCCGCGGAGCGCCTGCGCGACTTCGCCGAGGTGCTGACCAACTGGTACATCCGTCGTTCGCGCGACCGCTTCTGGGTGGGCGTGACCGACGACCCGTCCAGCCGCGAGGCCTTCGACACGCTGTACACGGTGCTCGAGACGCTGACCCGCGTCGCCGCTCCGCTGCTCCCGCTGGTCACCGAGCGCGTGTGGCAGGGCCTGACCGGCGGGCGCAGCGTGCACCTGACCGACTGGCCCGACGCCTCGGCCTTCCCGGCCGCGGAAGACATCCGCACCGCGATGGACACCGTCCGCGAGGTCTCGAGCGTCGCGAATGCGCTGCGCAAGCGCGAGGGCAAGCGCGTGCGCCTGCCCCTGCCCCGTCTGACGGTGGTGACCCCGGATGCCGCCGGCCTGGCGCAGTTCGACGGCATCCTCCGCGAAGAGCTCAACGTCAAGGCGGTCGAGCAGGTCGCCCTCCGGGAGGGAACGGCCGCCGAGTACGGCATCACCCACCGCCTCTCGGTGAACGCCCGCGCCGCGGGTCCGCGCCTGGGCAAGCAGGTGCAGCAGGCCATCAAGGCCGCGCGCGAGGGCGACTGGAGCGAGGTCGACGGGAAGGTCGTCGCGGGCGGCATCGCTCTCGAACCCGCCGAGTACGACCTCGTCGTCGAGACCGCGGGTCGTCCCGAGGGCGAGGCACTCGCGGTGCTGACTTCGGGCGGCTTCGTCCTGCTCGACACCGTCACCACCCCCGAGCTCGAGGCCGAGGGCCTGGCGCGCGACATGATCCGCGGCATCCAGGACACCCGCAAGGCCGCCGGCTTCGACGTGAGCGACCGGATCTTCCTCTCGCTCACGTTCGCCGACGACGCCGACGCGCAGGCCGTCGCCCAGGCGTTCGAGGTCGCGGGCGTGGCATCCGAGACCCTCGCCGAGGCCGTCGTGCTCGCCGGTCCCGAGGGACGACTGATCGAGAGCGGCCGGGCCCTCCCCGCCGAGCACGAGGCGCAGCTCGCCGCCAAGACCTACGCGAACGTCGGCGCCGTCACGGTCGCCGTCGCGCGGATCGGAGCCCCCGCATGAGCGACCGCACCCGCGCCGACGCCGTCTACAGCGCGCTCCTCGAGCGGCAGGGGGAGCAGTGGGTGCAGCCGCGCGTCGAGCGCACCCGCCGCGTGCTCGAGCTGCTCGCCGACCCGCAGCGCACGTACCGCGTGATCCACGTCACCGGAACGAACGGCAAGACCTCGACCAGCCGCATGATCGAGAGCCTGCTGCGCGCGATGGGCCTGCGCACCGGCCTGTTCACCAGCCCGCACCTCGAGCGCTTCACAGAGCGCATCCTCATCGACGGGGAGCCCGTGGCGGATGCCGCGATCGCCGACGCGTGGGACGAGATCCAGCCGTTCGTCGACATGGTGGATGCCGAGCTCGCGGCATCCGGAGACGCTCCGCTGACCTTCTTCGAACTGCTCACGGTGCTCGCGTTCGTCGTCGCCGCCGACGCGCCGATCGACGTGCTCGTGCTCGAGGTCGGGATGGGCGGGGAGTGGGACTCCACGAACACCGCGGACGGCGACGTCGCGGTCTTCACCCCGATCGACGTCGATCACGTCGACCGTCTCGGGTCGACGATCGCCGAGATCGCCACCGTCAAGGCGGGGATCATCAAGCCCGGGGCGGCCGTCGTTTCGGCTCCCCAGCCGCCCGAGGCGCTGCGCGCGATCCGCGCGCGCGCCGAGAAGGAGGGCGCGACCGTGGCCGTCGCCGGCGACGGCTTCGACCTCGAGGGGCAGACCCTCGCCGTGGGCGGCCAGCAGCTCGATCTGCGGGGCATCGCCGGTTCGTACCGCGAGGTGTACCTGCCGCTCTACGGCGCTCACCAGGGCGCGAACGCGGCCCTCGCGGTCGCGGCCGTAGAGTCGCTCATCGGCGGGGGAGAGCAGGCGCTGAACGCGGACGTCGTCGCCGACGGGCTCGGCACCGCCACCTCGCCCGGCCGCCTGCAGCTCATCGGCACCGCGCCGACGGTCTTCGTCGACGCCGCGCACAACCCGCACGGCGCCCGCGCCCTCGTCGCCGCGCTGAAGGAGTCGTTCGACATCGACGAGTGGGGGGCCGTGGTCGGCATCCTCGAGGGCAAGGATGCCGCGGGCATCATGTCGACGCTCGCTCCGGCCGTCGCGCGGGTCTTCGCCACGGCGCCCGACAGCGACCGTGCGACCGACCCCGACACGATCGCCGACGTCGCCGAGGCCGCCGACCTGCCGGTGACCGTCCATCCGACGCTCGAGGACGCGGCGGATGCCGCGCGCGCGTGGGCGGCGGAGTCCGACCGACGCGCCGTGGTCATCGCGGGCTCGGTCGTGCTCGCCGGGGAAGCACTGCGTCTCTCCGAGCTCGAGGACTGGAAGGCCGGGTGGCAGGCGTGAGCGCGCGCGAGCCCCGCGCTCCGCGTCCTCGTCCTCGTCGCCAGCGCGGCGCCCTCGAGTCCCTGGGCGCCGTCGTCCTCGGCTTCGAGTCGATCATCGTCTTCCTCGGCGGTCTCGTCGTCTATGGGCTCAAGGTTCTGCCCTTCGGCATCGAGCCGTGGTGGGGGATCATCGGGGGAGTCGTGATGGCCCTCGCCATGGTCGCGGTCGCGGGGACGCTGCCGCGCCGCGGAGCGGTGGGGGCCGGTTGGGGGCTGCAGATCCTGCTGCTCCTCGGCGGGTTCCTCGTTCCGGCGCTTTCGGTGGTCGCCCTCATTTTCGGCGGCATGTGGGCGTATGCGACGATCAAGGGAGCGGCACTCGACCGGCAGAACGCCCGACGCGCCGCTTCCCCCGACCTCTCGAACGGAGAATGACCCATGGCCACCGAAGAGACCCTCGTCCTGGTCAAGCCCGACGGCGTCGCCCGCGGCCTGACCGGAGCCATCCTGGCCCGCATCGAAGCCAAGGGCTACGCCCTCGTCGACATCCGCCTCGTCGAGCCCGACCGCGAGACCCTCGCCCAGCACTACGCCGAGCACGAGGGCAAGCCGTTCTACGAGCCGCTGCTGGAGTTCATGATGTCCGGTCCGTCCGTGGCGATCCGCCTCGCGGGCAACCGCGTGATCGAGGGCTTCCGCTCCCTCGCCGGCACCACCGACCCCACCACCGCCGCCCCCGGCACCATCCGTGGCGACTTCGGTCGCGACTGGGGCCTCAAGGTGCAGCAGAACCTCGTCCACGGCTCCGACAGCGTCGAGTCCGCGGAGCGCGAGCTCGCGATCTGGTTCGCCTGATCCCGGATGCCGAGATGGCCGCCGCCCCGAGGGGTGGCGGCCATCGTCGTGTGACGGTCCCTTCGACGAGCTCGGGGACCTCCGCCCGAGGTCGCTGAGCCTGCGCCCAGGGTGGCTGAGCCTGCGCCCAAGGTGGCTGAGCCTGTCGAAGCCACCGGCACGCAGACGCGGTCAGGTCCGCGCGACCCCGGCCCGACGACCCGCGAACAGCCACGAGACGGGCCCGAGCACGGGAACGAGCAAGATGACCAGAGCCCAGATCAGCACAACCGTCGACGACAGGCGGCGCGCACTCCGGGAGAGGCTCACGATGCCCCACACGGCGAGACCGAACGCAACGACGGCCAGCCCCGACCACACCAGGTCGTACGCGGTCGGGATCAGCGGGTTCACGGCATCCATCCCTCGACGCTAGAGCACGAAGGTGCCACGCCGCCAGGTCAGAGCTGCGCCAGCACGTTGAGGCGCGACTGCGCGATCACCGCGACGACGACGAACGCCGCGAGCGTCATCAACGGAACCCAGGGCATCAGCCGCTCGGCGAGGTGACGGACGCGTGGTGCCGGGATCACGCCCTCGCGGAGCACGTGCAGCGTGACCACGAAGAACGAGGGGATGACCACCGACCACGTCACCATGCACCACGGGCAGAGGGTCGCGAGCACGAAGATGCTCTGCGAGATCAGCCAGATCACGAACGTCAGGGCGAACGCGAAGCCGAGCCAGAACAGCACCCAGAACCAGCGGGCGAACCGGGCGCCGGCCAGGAGAGCCATGCCGACGACGACGGGAGCCGCCCAGGCCGTCAACCCGATGATGGGGTTCGGGAACCCGAACACGCTTCCCTGGGGCGACTGGAGGTTCGCCGAACACTGCACGAGAACGCTGAAGTCGCAGGATGCCGCCGTCCCGGGGTTCTGCAACTGCGCGAAGCGCTCCATCGTCAGGGAGAACGCCGCCCACCATCCGACGATGCCGGCGAAAACCAGCCAGATCGCGACGACGACGGGGCGGCGGGGGGTGACGGTGTCGCTCATGGCTCGATTCTGTCACCGCGGAGTTCGCTGTCCGCTGAGGATTGCTCGGTGTCGAGGAGCGCGATGCGGCGGAATCCGGACGGACCGTGCGATAATGATGTTTCGATGTACCGCGGCCGCGCCGCAGGAGCATCACCAGAAGACTTCGGGCGATGACCGCCCTTCGCAGCACGAGCCTCCGGCCTGCTGCAGACCGAGTGAGTTCGCGGCCCCGCCGGGTGCGGCGCCGCACGAGATTTCGCCGGGCGACGCGCGGTGTCGCCCCGCCAGGGAGTACGCCAAAATGGCAGACGCAAGCGACGAACAGACCCCCACCGAGCAGACGGCGCCCGACACAGCGGTCGAGCAGGAGACACCCGTCTCCGGCACCGCTTCCGCCGACACCGCTTCCGCCGACGCGTCGACGGTCGACGCGCCGCCCGTCGACGCGCCGACCGTCGATGAGGAAGAGGGCGCGGTTCAGGATGCCGAGAGCGCTGCGGCGCTCGACACGGCCCCTCCCGCGGTGCTCGACGAAGCGCCCGCTGACGAGACTCCCGTACGGGGCGAGCAGGACGCGGAGACCGCCGACGCCGTGAGCGCGGAGGCTCCCGGCCGGGAAGCTGCGACACCAGAGGTTCCGGCGCACGACGCTTCGGCGCAGGACGCTCCGGCACAGGACTCTTCGGCACAGGACTCTTCGGCGGAGGCCCCGTCGTCGGAGGACGCTCCGGCGCAGGATGCCCCCGCGCAGGATGCCCCCGCGCAGGACGCTCCCGCGCAGGCGGACGAGACGACCGCCGAGGCGCGCACCGTCGACGACCGTGCTGCGGACACGACGGCTGAGGCCGTGGCATCCGAAGCTCCGACGCAGAACGCCCCCGCCGAAGAAGCGGCCGCGCCGCAGAAGCCGGAGCGCCCCACCGCTGTCTCGCTGGGCCTGCTGCCCGAGGTGTTCGTCTCGGCCGTGTCGACGCAGTTGCACTTCTACGCGCCCGAGCCGCTCCCGGCCGCTCTGCGCGACGACGTCGAGGAGCGCGGCTTCCGCGACGAGAGCGACGACGATGCCCGCGCCGAGCGCACCTCGGCCAACGCACGGCGCCGCAACCGTCGCCGCGGAGGCCCCGCCGCCGGCAACGGCGACGAGCACGACGACGCGCCCCCGGCCCCTCCGCGCCAGCGCGCGGTCGAGGTCGTCACCGAGCCGCAGCGCATCAAGGGCTCCACGCGCCTCGAGGCCAAGAAGCAGCGTCGCCGCGACGGTCGCGAAGCCGGACGCCGCCGCCCCGTCGTCACCGAGGCCGAGTTCCTCGCTCGTCGCGAAGCCGTCGACCGTGTGATGGTGGTGCGATCCAAGGCCGGTCGCATCCAGATCGCCGTCCTCGAAGACAACGTGCTCGTCGAGCACTACGTCGCCCGCAACCAGGACGCGTCGCTCATCGGCAACGTCTACCTCGGTCGCGTCCAGAACGTGCTGCCCAGCATGGAGGCCGCGTTCGTCGACATCGGCCGCGGGCGCAACGCCGTGCTGTACTCCGGCGAGGTCGACTGGGACGGCATCGATACCGGCAACCAGCCGCGCCGCATCGAGCTCGCGCTCAAGTCGGGCGATCGGGTTCTCGTGCAGGTCACCAAGGACCCCGTGGGCCACAAGGGGGCGCGCCTCACGAGCCAGATCTCGCTGCCCGGTCGGTACCTCGTCTACGTGCCCAACGGCACGATGAACGGGATCTCGCGCAAGCTCCCCGACACCGAGCGTGCCCGCCTGAAGAAGATCCTCAAGGAGGTGCTCCCGGAATCGTCGGGCGTGATCGTACGCACCGCCGCCGAGGGCGCGACCGAGGAGCAGCTCACGCGCGACGTGCAGCGACTCACCTCGCAGTGGGAGCACGTCAGCACTCAGCTCAAGACCCTCCAGGCACCCGCCCTGCTGCACTCCGAGCCCGATCTGCTCGTCAAGATCGTGCGCGACGTCTTCAACGAGGACTTCACGCGCATGCTCATCCAGGGCGACGAGGCGCTGCAGACGATCTCGAACTACCTCGCGGGCGTCGCCCCCGACCTGCTCGAGCGCGTCGAGAAGTACGAGGGCGAGCAGGATCCGTTCGACGCCTTCCGCGTCACCGAGCAGATCGAGAAGGCGCTCGACCGCAAGGTCTGGCTGCCCTCGGGCGGTTCCCTCGTCATCGACCGCACCGAGGCGATGACGGTCGTCGACGTCAACACCGGCAAGTTCGTCGGCTCGGGCGGAAACCTCGAAGAGACCGTCACGAAGAACAACCTCGAGGCGGCGGAAGAGATCGTCCGCCAGCTGCGGTTGCGCGACATCGGCGGCATCATCGTCGTCGACTTCATCGACATGGTGCTCGAATCCAACCGTGATCTGGTGCTCCGCCGTCTCATCGAGTGCCTGAGCCGCGACCGGACGAAGCACCAGGTCGCCGAGGTCACCTCGCTCGGCCTCGTGCAGATGACGCGCAAGAAGCTCGGCCTCGGTCTGCTCGAGACCTTCAGCGAGGCCTGCGAGGTCTGCGCCGGCCGCGGAGTCGTCGTCCACCACGACCCGGTCGTCCGCCACCGCACGAGCGCGAACGGCAACGGCGGCTCGAACAGTTCGAGCAACCGGCGTACGCGTGGCGGCAACGGTAACAGCAACGGCGGGGGGAACGGCGGTTCCACGTCCGGCGGCAACGCCCCCGCCAACGGCGGCTCCCACGGCAACGGGGGAGCGGCCACCGCCGGCGGCACGCACGTGATCACCGAGGGCGTGAAGTCCGCTCTCGCCCAGATCGCGGCATCCACGATCCACCCCTCCGTCGAGGATCCGGCGGTCGTCGAGGCGGCCGTGGTGGCCTCGGTGGAGGCGGTCCTGGATGCCAAGGTCGACCCGCCCGCACGCGAGAAGCGCCCGCGCAAGAAGCGCGAGCCCAAGGCACCGCGCACCGAGAAGGACGCGCTGTTGGAGTCGGTGCTGGAGGCGCTCCCGGAGCCGAAGGCGCCCGGTCAGGGCCGGTCCCGCCGTCGTGTGACCACGGCGGCCCTGACGGGCACCCCCGTCGACGCCCAGCCGTCCGCGGAGTAGTCGAGCTCACCCGTGAGGGGTCATGTCCTGTCGTGTCCGGCAGGACATGACCCCTCACGGGCGTTCACGGCGCTCGCGTGCGGTGATGCGCAGGCCGGAGGCGCGGAGGCGTCGGACCAGCTCGCGTCCACCCACATGCTCGGCGCCAGCGGCGACGAGGTCGGCGTGCCGATCATCGGGGACGTCGTAGTGGTCGAGATCGAACGCGCGACGAGGGATTCCCGCGGCGAAGGCGAAGGCGTGCAGCTCCGCGAGGTCGCTGTCGCTCACCAGGTGAGCCCAGAGCCGTCCGTGTGCGGGCCACTGCGGGTCATCGATCAGGATCGCCATTCCGCGATCCTACGGTCGACACGCGGGGCGGATGCTTTTGCCGGATGCCCTGACGTGAGCTAAACTCGACCCTTGGTGCGTCGTGTCCGCCCTTACCGGCGCGTGACCCCGCGAGCTGTCGCTTGCCGGATCGCACCGAGATTTGGGTCGAGAGACCCTCTCGACGTCATCAGACAACCGGAGCCTCGAGCTCCCGAACGAAACAGGTGTGAAGTGGTTTACGCAGTTGTGCGCGCCGGCGGCCGCCAGGAGAAGGTCCAGGTCGGCACGGTTGTCGTGCTCGACCGCCAGAAGGCGAAGGTCGGCGAGAGCATCGAGCTGCCCGCCGTTCTGTTCGTCGACGGCGACGCTGTCACGACCGACGCCGACAAGCTCGCGAAGGTCTCGGTCACGGCCGAGGTGCTCGGCGAGGAGCGCGGTCCGAAGATCGTGATCCAGAAGTTCAAGAACAAGACCGGCTACAAGAAGCGCCAGGGCCACCGTCAGGACCTCACGCGCGTCAAGATCACCGGCATCAAGTAAGAGCCAGGAGACGCAGAGATGGCACACAAAAAGGGCGCAAGCTCCACCCGCAACGGTCGTGACTCCAACGCACAGCGCCTCGGCGTGAAGCGCTTCGGTGGCCAGGCCGTCCTCGCCGGCGAGATCATCGTCCGCCAGCGCGGCACGCACTTCCACCCCGGCGCCAACGTCGGCCGTGGGGGCGACGACACGCTCTTCGCCCTCGCCGCCGGTGCGGTCGAGTTCGGCAACAAGGGCGGCCGCAAGGTCGTCAACATCGTCGCCGCAGCGGAGTAATCCACAGCGCTGAACGCGCGATAGAGGGGGTGGGCACAGCCCGCCCCCTCTTCTTTTCTTTCCGGCATCCCCGGTCCCGTCCCGAAAGGACTCCCATGGTCACCTTCGTCGACCGCGTCACTCTGCACCTGCGTGCGGGCAAGGGCGGCAACGGCTGCGTGTCGGTGCGCCGCGAGAAGTTCAAGCCGCTCGCCGGTCCCGACGGCGGCAACGGGGGCCACGGTGGCGATGTCGTCCTCGTGGCCGACCCGCAGACCACGACGTTGCTGTCGTACCACCACTCGCCGCACCGCTCGGCGGGCAACGGCGGCTTCGGGATGGGCGATCACCGCTCGGGCGCCATGGGAGAAGACCAGGAGCTGCCCGTCCCGCTCGGCACGGTCGTGAAAGACGTGGACGGCACCGTTCTCGTCGACATGCTCACCCCGGGCATGCGTTTCGTCGCGGCTCCGGGCGGACTGGGCGGGCTCGGCAACGCGGCTCTCGCGTCGCCCAAGCGCAAGGCGCCCGGTTTCGCCCTGCTCGGAACGCCGGGCTGGGAGGGCGACGTCGTCCTCGAGCTCAAGACCGTCGCCGACGTCGCGCTGGTCGGCTTCCCGTCGGCGGGCAAGTCGAGTCTCATCGCCGCCGTCTCCGCCGCGCGTCCCAAGATCGCGGACTACCCGTTCACGACGCTCCACCCCAACCTCGGCGTCGTCCAGGCGGGCGATGTCCGGTTCACCATCGCCGACGTCCCCGGCCTCATCGAGGGCGCGAGCGAGGGGAAGGGCCTCGGCCTGGAGTTCCTCCGTCACGTCGAGCGGTGCACCGCCCTCGTGCACGTCCTCGACTGCGCGACCCTCGACCCGGGCCGCGACCCGCTGAGCGACCTCGACGTCATCCTCGCCGAGCTCGGCGCCTATCCGGTCCCCGAGGGCCAGGTCCCGCTGCTCGAACGCCCGCAGATCATCGCCCTGAACAAGGTCGACGTCCCCGAAGCGCACGAGCTCGCCGACTTCGTGCGCCCGGACCTCGAGGCGCGCGGCTTCCGCGTGTTCGAGATCTCGACGGTCAGCCGGGCCGGGCTGCGGGAGCTCACCTTCGCCCTCGCCGACATCGTCGAGCAGCACCGCATCGCCACGATCGACGACGCTCCCGCCGAGCGCATCGTCATCCGCCCCAAGGGTGCCGACAAGGAGTTCGAGATCAAGGTCGAGGGCGGCACGTACGGACCGGTGTACCGCATCCTCGGCGACAAGCCGGTCAAGTGGGTCCAGCAGACCGATTTCCAGAACGAGGAGGCCGTCGGCTACCTCGCGGATCGTCTCGCACGCCTCGGCGTCGAAGACGGTCTTTTCCGCGCCGGCGCCGTTGCGGGTGCGACGGTCGTCATCGGCCCCGGCGACGGCATCGTCTTCGACTGGGAGCCCACGCTCACTTCGGCCGCGGAGCTCATGACGGCTCCGCGCGGTACCGACCCGCGCCTCGTGCAGAACCCGCGCCGGACCTCGTCGGAGCGCCGCGAGCAGTATCACGAGCGGATGGATGCCAAGGCCGAGGCCCGCGCCGAACTCGAGGCCGAGCGTCGCGCGGCGCGTGCCGCGGGGATCGACCCCGACGGCGATTCGTCCGCCCTTTCGGGTGCCGAGGACGAGCGGTGACCGTCCCGACCCGCGCCGACATCCCCCGCGCATCCCGGGTCGTCGTCAAGGTCGGCTCGTCGTCGATCAGCGGCGACGGCGCCCATCGCATCGACACGATCGTCGAGGCACTCTCGCGAGCGCACGCCGCGGGCGTGGAGGTCGTCCTGGTCTCGTCCGGCGCCATCGCCACGGCGCTACCCCTGCTCGATCTCGAGGGCCGCCCGAACGACCTCGCGACCCAGCAGGCGGCCGCCGCGGTCGGTCAGAACGTCTTGATGTGGCGGTACCAGACGTCCCTCGACCGCTTCCGTCTGCTCGCGGGTCAGGTCCTGCTCACGGCCGGAGACCTCGAGAACGCCACGCCGCGCTCGAATGCGCGCCGGGCGATGGAGCGCCTTCTGGGGCTCGGCATCCTGCCCATCGTCAACGAGAACGACACGGTCGCCACCCACGAGATCCGCTTCGGGGACAACGACCGGCTCGCGGCTCTGGTGGCGCAGCTGATCGGCGCCGATGCCCTGATCCTGCTCAGCGACATCGCCTGCCTGTACACCGCGCCCCCGAACGAGCCCGGCGCGCGTCCCATCACCGAGGTCGCGTGGGGCGACGACCTGTCGGACTTCGAGTTCGGGGCGGGCGTCGTCAACGGCGTCGGCACCGGGGGAGCGGCGACCAAGGTGTCCGCCGCGAAGCTCGCGTGCACGGCGGGGGTCGGCGTCCTCGTGACGAGTGCCGACCTCGTCGCCGACGCCCTCGCGGGGCAGTTCGTGGGCACGTGGTTCGCCCCGAATCCGGATGCCGTCACCCTGTCGACCGGCCCCGTCGGCGCCGTCGGTGCGACGGTAGACTGACGCGATGACCACGATCGCCGTCTCCGTCGATGAGCGCCTGCGTCTGGCCAAAGACGCGTCGCGACAGATCGCTCTTCTCGACACCGCCGCGAAGACCGATCTCCTGAACGCGATCGCGGACGCTCTCGACGCGGCGACCCCCGACATCGTCGCGGCGAACGCCGACGACCTCGAGCGGGGGCGCGCGAACGCCATCGGCGAGGCGCTCCTCGACCGCCTGCGTCTCGACGCCGCCCGCGTCGCCGCGCTGGCGTCCGCCGTTCGAGCCGTTGCGGTCCTGCCCGACCCCGTCGGACGCGTCCTCGACCGACGCACCCTGCCCAACGGTCTCTCTCTCGAGAAGGTCGCCGTGCCGTTCGGTGTCGTCGGCTCTATCTACGAGGCACGCCCCAACGTGACCGTCGACATCGCGGCTCTGGCGTTGCGCTCCGGCAACGCGGTGGTGCTGCGCGGCGGCTCGGCGGCCCAGAGCTCGAACGCCGCCCTCGTCACCGTGATGCGCGGAGCACTCGCTTCCCGAGGAGTGTCGCCGGAAGCCGTGCAGACCGTCGACGACTTCGGTCGCGACGGCGCACGCGCCCTGATGAACGCCCGGGGCCTCGTCGACGTCCTCGTCCCGCGGGGGAGCGCCTCGCTGATCGAGACCGTCGTCACCGAGTCCACCGTGCCCGTGATCGAGACCGGCGCGGGTGTCGTGCACGTCTACCTCGATGAGACGGCGCGCGCCGACTGGGCGCGCGACATCGT
The DNA here is from genome assembly GCF_001476655.1 of Microbacterium testaceum. Lineage (GTDB taxonomy): Bacteria > Actinomycetota > Actinomycetes > Actinomycetales > Microbacteriaceae > Microbacterium > Microbacterium testaceum_C. The sequence continues at coordinate 25,983 of NZ_LDRT01000005.1, forward strand.
GCTGAACGCGAAGACCCAGCGTCCGAGCGTGTGCAACGCCGTCGAGACGGTCCTCGTGCATCGCGCCGCCGCCGACCGACTCCTCCCGGAGCTGCTCGTCTCGCTCGCCGAGGCCGGGGTCAGCGTGCACGGCGATGTGACGGTCGCCGGTTACGACCCGCGGGTCGTGGCCGCAACCGACGAAGACTGGGCTGCCGAGTACCTCAGCCTCGATCTGGCGGTGCGCGTCGTCGACGACCTCGACGGCGCTCTCGACCACATTCGACGGTTCTCGACGCACCACACCGAGTCGATCATCACCGACGACGACGCTGCCGCGCAGCGCTTCCTCGCGGAGGTCGATTCGGCCGTCGTGCTCGTCAACGCCTCGACGCGCTTCACCGATGGGGGCGAGTTCGGCTTCGGCGCCGAGGTCGGCATCTCCACCCAGAAACTTCACGCGCGCGGTCCCATGGGTCTCGCCGAGCTCACGAGCACGAAGTGGCTCGGGCGCGGCGACGGACAGGTCCGCGTTTAACCGCCTAAAATGGCACTGCGCGCCGCGCAGACACCCGAAACGGAGCACTGATGACTTTCGCCTCACTTCTCGCCCACGCCGCCGAAGAGGCCGGTCACCACGGCGGCAACGTGCAGGCCCAGACCTTCTGGATCGGCGCCCTCGCCTTCGTGGTGTTCGTGTCGCTCAGCCTCGTCACGCTGTCGTACCGCAACGTCTCGAACCGCCACGCGCACAAGGCCGAGGCCTACACGAAGAAGCACGGGACGCCCACGCCCGAGGCGCACGGCCACTGAGGCCCACCGTATGTCGGTGACGCGCGCCCCTCGCATCGGGGTCATGGGTGGGACGTTCGATCCCATCCATCACGGTCACCTGGTGGCGGCGAGCGAGGTCGCGCAGTCGTTCGATCTCGACGAGGTCGTCTTCGTGCCCACGGGTCGCCCCTGGCAGAAGGACGAGGTCACGGCGAGCGAGCACCGCTACCTGATGACGGTGATCGCGACGGCCTCGAACCCGCAGTTCACCGTCAGCCGGGTCGACATCGACCGCGACGGCCCGACGTACACGATCGACACGTTGCGCGACCTGAAGAGCCAACGTCCGGGTGCCGACCTGTTCTTCATCACCGGCGCCGACGCGGTCGCGCAGATCCTCAGCTGGCGCAACCACCAGGAGCTGTGGGATCTGGCGCACTTCGTCGCCGTCTCGCGCCCGGGTCACGTGCTGACCACGGAGGGATTGCCCACCGAAGACGTCAGCCAGCTCGAGATCCCGGCCCTGTCGATCTCATCCACAGACTGCCGCGCCCGCGTACGCCGAGGACACCCCGTGTGGTACCTCGTGCCCGACGGCGTCGTGCAGTACATCGCGAAGCACCACCTCTACCGGAGTAAGGCATGAGCACTTCCGAGAACAATGGAACCCCGCCGCTGACGCGGCGCCAGCTGCGCGAGATCCGCAACACCGGCGCGACTCCGATCATCCCCACGCAGCCCGTCGAGCCCGTGGCCGACGCCGCCCCCGAGGCCCCGGCCGTCGATCTCACGCCCGCGGTCCCGGAGCCGCGCCCGGCGCCGGAGGAGACCGTGGCGCCCCAGGAGCCCACCCCGCCGGCGGAACCCGTAACAGGGGCGGACGACACCACCACACGGGAAGAACCGGCCGGTGAAACCGCTCCGTCGCGTCCCGCGACGACGCCCGCACCCGCGGTCATCGGCTTCGGCACGCCCTCCGAGGACGAGGGGTCGGCCTACGCGCCGACCGGACTCACCCGCCGCCAGGTGCGTGCGCAGGAGAAGATCCGCACGGCGTCGGTGCCGGTGATCTCGCCGGACCTCGGCCCCGCGTCGCCCCCGGCCCGTCCGGAGTCGGCCGAGGACACGGCATCCGGCGACCTTCCCGCGATCTTCCGCCCCGCGGTCGCCGAGGAGCTCGACGGAGCGGAACCCGCCCCCGAGCAGCCCGTCTCGTCGACGGTCAACCCGAACCTCGGCTCCGACCTGCTGAACGGCGCGACCCCTGACATCTCGCTCCCGCCGTCTTTCGACCAGCTCATCGCCCGCAGCGGTGTGGCCACCGGATCCGTCTCGACGCCCAACGCCCTGATCCTCTCCGAGACCCCGATCGGCGGACCCCTGGTCGCTCCGGTCACGGCGACCGGCGAGGTCATGATCACCGGCACCTTCGAGCTCCCGCAGGGCCTCGGCTCCGTCGGGCACGCTCCCGGCACCACCGACGGCCGTGAGGCCGACGCTGTTCTCCTCGACGGGGAGCTGCCGGCCGCGTCATCGCCGACGCCGATCGCCGCCAGCGCGGCCATCAGCACCGTCAAGCAGCCCGGGGACATCATTCGTCCGCCGGCACCCGAGAAGGGCAGCAAGCTCGTCATCGGCCTCATCATCACCACCGGCGCTCTCGCGATCGCCGTGGCTGTGGCCCTCGCCATCGCCGTCACGACAGGAGTATTCGGATGACCGCGACCCAGAACGGACGCGAGATGGCGCAGATCGCCGCCCTCGCCGCCGACAGCAAGTCCGGGGAAGACCTCGTCGCCCTGGATGTGTCCGAGCCCCTTCCACTCGTCGACATCTTCCTCCTGGTCACGGGGCGCAACGAGAGAAACGTCGCGGCGATCGCCGACGAGGTCGAAGAGAAACTGCTCGAAGCCGGCCACAAGCGCCTCCGTCGCGAGGGCCGCCAGGAATCCCGCTGGGTCCTCCTCGACTTCGGCGACCTGGTCGTGCACGTCTTCCACGAGGAGGAGCGCATGTACTACGGCCTGGAGCGTCTCTGGAAGGACTGCCCTGTGGTCCCGCTCGAGCTTCCCAGCCCGGCCCACGCCGCCGACTGACAGGTGACACGTCGACGCCCTCTGCCCACGGCAGGGGGCGTTCTCGTTCGCCCAACTCATAGGCGTCGGCGCGCATAGTGGGGCGGTGTCTCCGACCTCGCCCCGCGTACGCCGCAACCGGCGTCGCCTTCTGTTCGCCGTCTCCGCCCTCGTCACCGTCGCCGTTGTCGGCACGGTCGCCTTCGTCGCGATCGATCTCGCGGGGGCGGCCAACGGCATCCATCATTCGGATGCCGTCCTGCCGACCGCCGCGGCAGGCGTCCCCCAGGACGAGGGTGAGCAGAACATCCTCATCATGGGTCTCGACAGCCGCGTCGATGAGGACGGGAAGCCGTACCCCCAGGAGATCTACGACGCGATCCACGCGGAGGACGCGTCCGTGGGCGGGTACAACACGAACGTCCTCATGTACGTGCACATCCCCGCGGGTGGCGGGCAGGCCGTCGCCCTCTCGATTCCGCGCGACGACGACGTGGACTACGCCGGGGCGCCTGGGGGAGCGCGAAAGGGCAAGATCAAGGAAGCGTACGGGCGCGCTTTCGCGGCGAAGGACGACGAGCTCCGCGCCGCGGGTGTCTCGGAGGACGACGCCTACCAGCAGGCTCGCGACGCGGCGCGCGCCGAGGAGATGCAGACCGTCTCGCAGTTCCTCGGCGGCGTACCGATCGACCATTTCGTCGAGGTCACCATGGCCGCGTTCTACCGGGTCGCGCAAGCCGTTCAGCCCCTGGACGTCTGCCTGAACCACGCGACCGCCGACACCTTCTCGGGGGCCGACTTCGCGGCGGGGCCGCAGCAGATCGACGCGGCCCAAGCGATGGCCTTCGTGCGCCAACGTCGCGACACGAAGTACGACAACGTCTTCCTCACCGACCTCGACCGTACCCGTCGGCAGCAGGCGTTCCTCGTCTCTCTGGCGCTGAAGCTTCGCGACGCGCAGACCTTCACCGATTTCGGCCGCATGCAAGATCTGCTCGACACCGCGAAGCAGTACGTCGCGGTCGACAAGGGCTTCGACCTGCTCAGCCTCGCCTCGACCGCGCAGCGTCTGGCGGGCGGGGACGTGACGTTCCAGACGCTTCCCATCGAGCGTTTCGGGACGGTCGACGGGGAGAGCGTCAACATCGTCGACCAGAAGGCGATCGCCGCCCAGGTGAGCGCCCTGCTGCACCCGGCGCCGGCGGCGGCTCCCGACCCGAACGGGACCTCCGCGCCGGACTCTGCCTCGGGCGCGCCCTCGGCCGCGCCGAGCCCGACGTCCGCGGTCTACACCGACTCGGAGCAGCCACTGCGCGCGGGGGCGGTTCCCTGCGTCAACTGACCGGTGGCCGCTCAGCCGTACGGCTCCCGGACCGGGACGCGCAGGAGGCGTGGAGCCGGGGAACGGTCGCCTCGCGCTGAAGCGGACGGATTCGGATGCCGGAGCTCCCGGCATCCGGATCCGTTGTCGTCGTGAGACGGCGGTGCCCCGCGCCGGGGGGTGCGGTGTGCGCGGTGGGTGAGGTGTGCGCGGTGGGCCGGTGCGCAGTGGGCCGGTGTGCGCGGTGGGTGAGGTGTGCGCGGTGGGCCGGTGCGCAGTGGGCCGGTGTGCGCGGTGGGCCCGGTGTGCGCGTAGAACCGGAGATCGGCACCGGAACCGGAGCCAGGGGGCGAAACCCTCCGGATCCGCGAACGTTCTCCGGATCCGCTGCGCCGACACCCCGATCCGGCACGGTCCGGGAACGAAGAAAGCCCCCGCCGAAGCGGAGGCTTTCTCTCTGGGTGGACCTGAGGGGACTCGAACCCCTGACCCCCTGCATGCCATGCAGGTGCGCTACCAGCTGCGCCACAGGCCCGTTTTTTGTTTTCCGCCCCGTTCGAGGCAACTCCATGAGCTTACTACACGGGATCGAGACGGAAGAAATCGGCGCGGCCGGGCGTGTCGTCTCCCGCGCCGACGGCCACCAGAACCGTCCGTCGCAGCCCCTGCGCCCGCTCGCTCAGTGCCCGCTGGCGGGACACGTACTGCGCCTTGCCCTCGGCCGTCTCGATCGCCACGGGGGAGTACCCCCACGCCGTCAGGTCGTAAGGCGAGGCCTCCATATCGAGGGTGCGGATGTCACGGGCCAGCACGAACGCCTCGAGCAGCAGAGCCCCCGGAACGAGGGGGCCGAGCTTGACCGCCCACTTGTAGACGTCCATCCCGGCGTGCAGACACCCCGGCTGCTCCCGCTCGGCCTGGCTCTCCCGCGAGAGCGGCTCGCGATTGCGGGGAACGGCGTCCGGAGTGAAGAACCGGAACGCGTCGAAGTGCGTGCACCGCAGGTCGTGCGCGTCGACGACGGCATCGGTCCCCTCCCGGCCCAACCGGAGCGGAACGGCGTGGCGGACCTCGTCCACGCGATACGCCATGGCCCACTCGTGCAGACCGAAGCACCCGAACTGGGCGGGGCGGTGCAGCGTGGCGCGGAGCAGGTTCGTGATCCCGCGGTACAGCGACGCCCGCTCGACGCGGAAGGCCTCGGCATCCACCCGCACCCCACTGCCGACGCGCTGGTACCAGCGCCACGCGGCCCTCTCTTCGGCGTCGTCGAGGATGACCCCGGGACCCGGATGCCACCGGCGCAGGATCGCGGGCTTGTACGAGTAGTAGGTGAAGAGGAAGTCCTCGACGGGGTGCTTCTCGGCGCGGCTCGCACGGGCCCGGTGATCGGCGGTCAGCGCGTCGGCGCGCGCGGCGTGCTCCGCGGCCGCGGCCGTCCACTCGTCGCGGTCGAGGACGCGATCCGCGAGAACAGCGGTCACTCGACCGGCTCGATGAGAGCGGGCGAGTCGTTGCGGACGTTCCCGACCGCGGACGACACGACATGATCGTCGAGAGTCTCGGCCACGTCGGGGGCCGCATCGATCGCCGCGTCGAGGACGTCGCCGACGTTCTCGGTCGTCGGGTCGAGCCACGCGTCTGCGAAGTCGGGGTCCATGAACAGCGGCATCCGGTCGTGGATCGAGCCCAGCCGACCGATCGCGTCGCGCGTGAGGATCGTGCAGCTGAGGACCCACCGCGCCGGGTCGTCCTCGGCCAACGCGGGGTCTTTCCACCACTCGTACAGCCCCGCGAAGAAGAGCGGGGAACCGTCGGCGGGGTGGATGTAATGGGGGGTCTTGCCCTCGGCGGTCGTCTTCCACTCGTAGTAGCCGGATGCCGGGATCACCGCGCGCCGCTTGATGAGGGCGTTGCGGAACATCGGCTTGTCTTCGACCTCTTCGGAGCGCGCGTTGAATGCGCGGGCACCGATCTTGACGTCTTTCGCCCAGCCGGGGACGAGTCCCCACCGAGCGACCTCCAGACGGCGGACCGGCGGCTCGGTCTTCACCGAGTCGAGCACGATCGCCACAGGTGACGTCGGCGCGATGTTGTACGACGGCGGGGGCAGCTCATCGCTCTCGACATCGACACGGAGGACGCCCACGAGCTCTGAGGCCACATTGGCCACGACGAATCGACCGCACATCCCTCCACCGTACGCGCCCCCTCCGACATCGGGCGGGTGAGCGCGGCATCCGTCCTCAGCCGTCGGCCGTGATGACCCCGGCGCGCTCGAGGCGGTCGAGCAACGCAGCCCCGTCCGACCCCGTCACCCACGGCACCTCGGCCGCGGAGTGATCGTCGACGACCGTGCGGCCGCCGGCCAGGACGGCCTCCGCCGGGAGCAGGCGCCGGATGGCGACCGCGGCGACGTTCTCCGGGTGGTCGATCGCGAACTGCGTGTAGATCGCATCGTCGTGTTGACCGTCGTCGCCGACGAGGAGCCACTTCACCTTCGGAAACTCGCTCGCGATACGGCGGAGGTTCTGCTCCTTGTGGTCGCGGCCGCTGCGGAACCAGCGATCGTGCGTGGGACCCCAGTCGGTCAGCAGGAACGAGCCGGCGGGGAACAGATGCCGCCGCATGAAGCGGGTGAGCGTGGGAGCCACGTTCCACGCGCCGGTGGAGAGGTAGATCACGGGCGTGCCGGGGTGCTCACGGGTCAGTCGCTCCAGCATCACGGCCATGCCGGGAACGGGCTGGCGGGCGTGCTCGTCCAGGACGAACGAGTTCCAGGCGGCGAGGAAAGGGCGGGGCAGGGCCGTCACCATGACGGTGTCGTCGATGTCGCTCACCACGCCGAAGCGGACGTCGGAGCCGACGATAAAGACGCGTGTCTCGGCGGGTTCGCTGCCCTCGACCGACATCGTGATCGTCTGCCAGCCGGGGGCGAGCGAGGCGGGCAGACGCGCGTCGATCACGCCGCCGCGATCGGCGGACACCTCATGCGAGACGCCGTCGATGACGACGCGGACACGAGCCATCCCCACCGGGACCGCCGCGAAGCTGCGCCAGCCCCGGAGGCTCGCGAACTCGCCCGTCGAGGTCCGCTTGATCGGCGGGGCGATGAGGACCCGGCCGAGCACGCGCACCCATTCCTCCGTGCCGTATCCGGGGAACCCGGTGACGGCGGGACGAAGGCCCCGCGCGCGGGCACGCTTCTCGCGCCACCGGTGGAAGCGGCGCTCCAGTCGGGCGAACCAGAGCACTTTGGCGCGGGGAGAACGAGGCATCCGCCTCAGTCTTTCACGTCACCGTCCGCCGATTCGAGGGGGTGGACGTCGTCGGCCAGGTGCCGACGCTCCATGCGCTCGATCACCTTCTTGCCGATGAAGACCAGCACGAGGAACACGACCAGGATGCCGACGAAGATGTAGCCGGCGTAGTGGATGCGGTCCGCGAGCTCGCGGTACGTCCCCGCCGCGGTCGCCGCCACCGAGATGTACAGCGCGGACCAGATCGCGCACGCCGGGGCCGTCCACGCCAGGAAACGGCGATAGCTGTAGCCGCTCATCCCCACCGTCAGGGGCACGAGCGAGTGCAGGACCGGGAGGAACCGCGAGAGGAAGATGGCGGGTCCGCCTCGACGACGCAGGTAGCGGTCCGCGCGCTCCCAATTGCGTTCGCCGAGCTTCTGCCCCAGACGCGAGGCGCGGATGCGGGGTCCGAAGTACCGGCCGAGCCAGAACCCCCCGCTCTCCCCGAGAAGGGCGCCGACGACGACGACCGCCGCGAGGATGACGCCCTCGAGCGGCGAGGCGACGGCGGTGCCCGCGACGATCACCATCGTGTCGCCCGGAACGATGAGACCGACCAGCACGCTCGTCTCGAGCATGACGGCGATCCCGGCGAGGATCGTGCGCAGCACGGGGTCGACGTTCTGGACCATGTCGAGCAGCCACGTGAGGATCTCGTTCACCTCCGTCAGCCTAGGGGCGCGGCCTCGGCCTAGCCTGGGAGCGTGCCGCGTTCCGTCCCCCCGCTCGCCCTGCCCCGGTGGGTCGATCCCGAGGCGGTGTTCACCCACCTCTGGGCCGGCGCTCCCGCCGCGTTCTGGCTCGACGGCGGTGTCGACACCGACGCCGGATGGAGCTGGATGGGCGCGGGCCGCCCCGAGCACGACACCGACCCCCTGGACCTCGTCGCGGGCCTCGGGGGAGGCGCGTTCCACGGCGGCTGGGTCGGGTGGATCCCCTACGACGGAGACGCCGCGTGGCTCCGCGTCGACGCCGCTCTCGCCTTCGACCACGCGGCGCGCCGGGTGTGGGCGGTGGGAACGGATGCCACGGCCCTCGCGGCCCTCGCCGAGAGGGCGCTCGGAGTCGGGGTGGCCGCGCCGGTTCCGCCCGCGGAGCCTCGGGGGGTGGCATCCGGTCGCCATCGACCAGACGAGTACGCCGGACTCATCGCCGCGTGCCGGGAGCACATCCGCGAGGGTGACGCGTACCAGCTGTGTCTCACCACCCGATTCACCATTCCCGGCCGCTTCTTCGCCCTCGACGTCTTCCGGCGCCTCCGGCGCACCTCGTCATCGCACCACGGGGGCTTCGTGCGCATCGGCGACACGGCCCTGGTGAGCGCGTCGCCCGAGCGCTTCCTCGAGGTCCGCGACGGCACCGTCCACACGCACCCCATCAAGGGCACCCGTCCGCGCGCGGTCGATCCCGTCGCCGACGCCGCGCTCGCCGAGGAACTGCGCACCGATCCCAAGGAGCGGGCCGAGAACGTCATGATCGTCGATCTGATGCGCAACGACCTCTCGCGGGTCTGCGCGCCGTCCAGCATCGGCGTCGACCGTCTGCTGGAGGTCGAGACCTACCCGCACGTCCACCAACTGGTGAGCGAGGTGTCCGGCCGGCTGCGTCCCGGAACGACTCTCCGCGCGCTCCGAGACGCCGCCTTCCCGGCCGGCAGCATGACCGGTGCGCCCAAGGCCTCCGCGATGGCGATCCTCGAGCGCCTCGAGGGTGCCCCGCGGGGCATCTACTCCGGAACCTTCGGGTGGATCGGCGACGACGGCTCGGCGGATCTCGCCATGGTGATCCGGAGCCTCGTCGTCGAAGCGGATGCCGCCTCCGTCGGCGCGGGCGGAGGCATCACATGGCGCTCGGTCGCGGCATCCGAGGTGGCCGAGGTGGGCATCAAGGCCCGTGCCCCTCTCGCGGCGCTCGGCGCCGAGGTCCCGCCGGGATGGTGAGGGGCACGGTCCGATAGCCTGGACGTCGGCCCTCGTGGCCTCCCCGACCTCACGATTGGCTTCACCCGTGTCTGAGAACACCAGCCCTGTGCCCGGCGAGGGCGCCTTCGATGCCCACGCGATCCAGGCGAAGTGGCAGCGCGCGTGGGCGGACAAGGATCCGTTCCGCGCCGGCGGCGACGACGACAAGCGTCCGCGCAAGTACGTTCTCGCGATGTTCCCGTACCCTTCGGGCGACCTGCACATGGGCCACGCCGAGAACTATCTCTACTCCGACATCGTGGCGCGCTTCTGGCGTCACCGCGGCTATAACGTGCTCAACCCGATCGGGTGGGACTCGTTCGGCCTGCCCGCCGAGAACGCCGCGATCAAGCGCGGCGCCGACCCGGTCGAGTGGACCTACGCCAACATCGCCCAGCAGAAGGCGAGCCTGAAGGACTACGGCGTCTCGTTCGACTGGAGCCGGGTGCTGCACACGAGCGACCCCGAGTACTACCGCTGGAACCAGTGGCTGTTCCAGAAGCTGTACGAGAAGGGCCTCGCGTACCGCAAGGACGCCCTCGTCAACTGGGACCCGGTCGACCAGACCGTGCTCGCCAACGAGCAGGTGCTGCCCGACGGCACGAGCGAGCGCAGCGGTGCCGTCGTGGTGAAGAAGAAGCTCACGCAGTGGTTCCTGCGGATCACCGATTACGCCGACCGCCTGCTCGACGACCTGAACCAGCTCGAGGGCTTCTGGCCGAGCAAGGTCATCCAGATGCAGCGCAACTGGATCGGCCGCTCCGTCGGTGCCGACATCTCGTTCGAGATCGAGGGCCGCGAGGAGAAGATCACGGTCTTCTCCACCCGCCCCGACACGCTGCACGGAGCGACGTTCTTCGTCGTCGCGCCCGAGTCCGACCTCGCGGCCGAGCTCGCGGCATCCGCAGACCAGGGCGTGCGCGAGACGTTCGAGGCATACCTCGCCCAGGTGCAGCGCGCGACCGACATCGAGCGGCAGGCGACCGACCGACCGAAGACGGGCGTGTTCCTCGGCCACCACGCGATCAACCCGATCAACGGCGAGAAGCTGCCGATCTGGGCCGCCGACTACGTGCTCGCCGATTACGGTCACGGCGCCGTCATGGCCGTGCCCGCGCACGATCAGCGCGACCTCGACTTCGCCCGCGCCTTCGACCTCCCCGTGAAGGTCGTCGTCGACACGCTGGCCCCCGTCACCGGCGCGATCCCCGTCATCGAGCTCGACGACGAAGGCGTGCCGATCGACCCGCTGGGCGACGTCGAAGAGACCGACCCGGTCAAGACCGGGATCGCGCTCACCGGCGACGGACGCATGATCAACTCGGGCTCCCTCAACGGCCTGTCCAAGCGCAACGCCATCGCGCGCGTCATCGAGGAGCTCGAGGCGAAGGGCGTCGGCCGCGCGGCCAAGACCTATCGCCTCCGCGACTGGCTCATCTCGCGCCAGCGTTACTGGGGCACTCCCATCCCGATGCTGCACGGGGAGGACGGGTCGATCACCCCCGTCCCCGCCGATCAGCTCCCGGTGGTGCTGCCCTCGGTCGAGGGTCTCGACCTCAAGCCCAAGGGCACCTCGCCCCTGGGTGCGGCGACCGAGTGGGTGCAGGTCACCGACCCCGAGACGGGCCAGACGCTGCTGCGCGACCCCGACACGATGGACACCTTCGTCGACAGCTCCTGGTACTACCTGCGCTTCCTGTCGCCGAACAGCGAGACCGAGGCGTTCTCCGGCCGCGAGGCGTCGAAGTGGGGGCCGGTCGACTTCTACATCGGCGGCGTCGAGCACGCGATCCTGCACCTGCTGTACGCGCGCTTCATCACCAAGGCCCTGTTCGACATGGGCCTGGTGGAGTTCACCGAGCCGTTCTCGAGCCTCATCAACCAGGGCATGGTCATCCTCGACGGCGCGAAGATGTCGAAGAGCAAGGGCAACCTCGTGCTCTTCCAGGAGGAGCTCGACGCCCACGGCGCCGACGCCCTGCGCGTCGCCCTGGCCTTCGCGGGTCCGGTGGAAGACGACAAGGACTGGAACGACGTCTCGACAACGGGAGCGGCGAAGTTCCTCGCCCGCGCTCTGCGCATCGCGCACGACGTCGACAGCGAGAAGGACGTGGTCTGGGCCGAGGGCGACCCGTCGCTGCGCCGCGTCACGCACCGCCTGCTGGCCGAAGCGCCGAACCTCATCGAGCAGACGAAGTTCAACGTCGTCGTCGCGCGCCTGATGGAGCTCGTCAACGCCACCCGCAAGGCGATCGACGGCTCGGCCGGCACCAGCGACCCCGCCGTCCGCGAGGCCGCCGAGGTCATCGCCATGATCCTCGACCTCTTCGCCCCGCACACCGCGGAGGAGATGTGGCAGACACTCGGGTACGACGGCTTCGTGGGGCTGGCGACCTGGCGCCAGGCCGACCCGACGCTGCTGGTCGAGGACTCGGTCACCGCGGTCGTGCAGATCGACGGAAAGGTGCGCGGAACCCTCGAGGTCTCGGCCAAGATCGGCGCCGACGAGCTCGAGAAGCTCGCGCGCAGCGACGAGAAGGTGCGCCGCGCGCTGGGCGATCGCGAGATCGTGCGCGCGGTCGTGCGTCCGCCGAAGGTGGTCAGCTTCTCGACCAAGTGAGATTCTCGGATGCCACGTCCCCGGCGCTTCGCGCAGCGGTGGGGACGTGGCATCCGTCGTTCTCAGGTGCGGGAGTAGGCGGAGCCGTCGGCGGTGCGAACGACCAGCGCGTGGTCGACGAAGGCGCGGCGTAGGCCCGCGACGTCGTCGGTGACTTCGGCAAGACGCGCGTTGATCTCGGCCTCGGAGACGGTGTCGCCGTCGGCGAGCACGCGGGTGGCGAGGTGCTCCAGGACCGCCCGTCGGTCGGCCGCACGCGCGGGCATGCCGATGAGGCGGCCGTCCTGCAGGAAGCGATCCACACCCTCGCGCCGAGCGGGGGCACCGGCGGATGCCAGGGCCCCGGCGAACACGTCCGGGACGGCGACGAGCCCCTCGGCGGTGGCGGAGACGAGTCCCGCCGCCGAGAGCGACTCGATGATGCGCTCCGCCTTCTTCGCGGGGAGCGCGGAGAGAGCCTCGTCGATCGGCTGAGCGAGGACGATGCGGGCATAGATCTCGCGCGCGCGGTCGTCGGCGAGAGCGGCGAGGATCGCGCGCCAGGCGTTGTGGTGCATGGGATGATTCTTCTCCACACCTGGGCTCTGCACGCCCCTTCACTAGACTTCTCCGCACATGGTCGACACGCGGATTCCCCTCACCCGCTGGCAACGGGTGCTTCTCGACGGTGCACTCGCCGTCGTGGCGGTCCTTCCCGGCTTCCTCTCCCCGGACCGGACGGACCTCTCCGCAGCGCTCCTGGCTCTGGCGGCGGTGGTCCTGTGCGCACGACGCCACATGCCCTGGACGACACTCGTGACCGTATCGGCGCTGGCCGCGATCGCCGACAGCCGCTCCTTCACCGCAGCGCTGTGTCTGGCAACATTCACCGTCGCGATGCGCTTTCCGACCGCACCGGCGGTGTTCGGCTATCTCGTCGCCGCAGGGACGCCACTGCTCGGGACGACCGTGAAGATCGCGCTCGACCTCGCCGATCCGACCGTCGGAGGCGCGATCCCCGCGATCGGCGTCGGGACGAGCCTCGTCGACCCGTACGTCGTGGTCGCACTCGCCGCCGGGATCGTCACGCGGAACGTGTATGAGCGACGCCGGGCACAGGCGGCGCTTCACGAGGAGCGGATCGCCACGGCCCGCGCTCTGGAACGCGCGAGGATCACCGCCGAGATGCATGACGTGGTGGGTCACGCTCTCACCGTGATGATCTCCCTGGCGAACGGCGCACGCTCGGCGTGGGACACCGACCCCGAGCGCTCCCGGCGGGCGCTCACTCATCTGGGCCGCGTCGGCGCGACGGCGCTCGACGACATGCACCGCACACTCCGAGTCCTTCGCGACGCCGACCGCGAGCTCGACGATGCGCTGCACGAGTCGGGGCACGAGCTGTTCGAGATCGACGGCGCGGTGGAGGTCGTCCGTGCCGCGGGGGTCCCGGTTCACCTGCGCCGACGAGGCGACGACCTCCCGGAGAACGCGATGTTGCGCGCTGCCGTTCACCGCATCGTCCAGGAGTGCCTGACGAACGTTCTCCGGCATGCGGAGGGAGTCACGACCGTGGGTGCCACGATCGAGTGCTCCGCGCGAGCCGGCACCGTCGTGATCGACGTCGAGGATGACGGCATCCCGAACCCCTCCTCGCGCGGGGGAACCCGTCGCGGTCTGATCGGGATCGCGGAGCGGGCTGCGGCGTTCGGCGGGACCTGCATGTCCGGTCCGCGGTCTCCCCGAGGCTGGGCCGTCCATGTCGTCTTGCGCACGGAGTCAGAGCGATGATCGACGTGCTCATCGTCGATGACCAGGCGCTCGCCCGACTCGGGAACACGCTCGTGGTCGACAGTGCCCCCGATCTCCGCGTCGTCGGAGAGGCGTCGACGGGGGAAGAGGCCGTCGATCTCGTGAAGACCTTGCGACCCGACGTCGTCCTGATGGACGTCCGGATGCCGGGGGAGGGCGGCATCCGTGCGACGCGCACGATCACGTCGGTGAGCGCGGCGACCAGGGTCGCCGTCCTGACCTCGTTCGACCTCGATACCTACGCCTTCGGCGCTCTGGAAGCCGGTGCGAGTGCGTTCCTGTTGAAGAGCGCCACCCCCGAGCGTCTCATCGACGCGATCCGCACCGTCCATCGGGGTGAGGCCGTGGTCGAGCCGCGCACCGTGCGGAAGCTGATCGAGCGCGCGGTGGGCTCGAACACGGCGCGGGAACCGGTGGGGATTCCCGACGAACTGGCGGTGCTGACGCCACGCGAGCAGGACGTGTTCCTGGCGATCGCGACGGGCATGACGAATGCCGAGATCAGCGAGCGTCTGTTCCTGACCCCCGCCACGGTGAAGAGTCACATCAACAAGATCTTTCGCAAGCTGGAGATCCGCGACCGCGTCCACGCGGTGATCCTCGCGTACCGGCTCGGCATCATGGCACCCTGAGAGATCTCCACCCGTGGGTGGTGGCCGATGCGCGGCGCGGGGCCGTACGTTCGTCACGAAGGATCCGTGGAGCCGTGAAGGGGGCGACATGATCGAGATCGCCGTCGCCGCCCTCCTGGTGCTGGGAGCCGGCCTGCTCGCGCTCTGGTGGGCGCGTGCTTCCCACCGCGGCACGCTTCCGCAGAACCTGATCTTCGGCTACCGAACGCCCCTCACACTGTCGGACGAAGCCGCGTGGATCGCGGTCAATCGAGCACCCGCCCGCTTCGTCGCGGCGGGAGGGATCGGCGCGGCGGCCACCGCCGTCCTCGCCCTCGTGTCAGCCCTTCTCGGGTTCGGCAGTGTCGCGCCGGGCTTGCTGGGGTTCGGGCTCGTGTGGCTGCTCGTCTGCACGATTTCGGGAATCGTCCCGGCGCATCGCGCGGCCCGGCGTTACACCGCCGAGCGATCCTGAGCACGATTCCTCCCCACCGCGAGCGTCGCGAAAACCCTCCACGAACAGGGTCCGCCGCGCTGCGCGCATTTCGTGCGGGTTCCTAGGGTGGCCGCGTGACCGATACCCGCGAACCCCCACCGGACGCCCTCGTCGCGCGCCGGCGGCTCGGCGTGGGTGCCGTGATCGTGCTGGTGCTGATCGCCTTCGCGGTCACGATCGGGATCGGGATGCTGCGGGGGATGTCCGGCTCGCAGCAGGTGTCCGTCGCGTCCTCACCGCTCGGGACCACGCTCGCACCTCCGGAGGCGGGTTTGTACGTTCACATCGCGGGTGCCGTGCGTGCCCCCGGCCTCTACCGTCTCGCCGCGGGAGACAGGGTCGCGGATGCCGTGGCCCGCGCCGGCGGCTTCACGGACGACGCCGAACGAGCCGGGGTGAACCTCGCGCGTCCCGTTGCGGACGGAGAGCAGATCGTGGTGCCCGTGATCGGTGCGACACCCGATGACAACGGGGGGACGGGCACCGCCACAGCCGCGGGTGGCCTCGTCGATCTGAACACCGCCACGAGAGAACAACTCGACACGTTGCCGCGGGTGGGGCCGGCGATCGCCGACCGCATCATCGCGTGGCGGAAAGAGAATGGTCGCTTCACGAGCGTCGACGATCTCGGTTCGGTCCCGGGGATCGGCGAGAAGATGCTCGACGGGCTCCGCGATCTGGTGCGGGTGTGACACCCGTGCAGCGCCGAGCGCTCCGTCCCGCCGCCGTGGCGGTCGTGACCTGGGCCGCCGCGGGGTTCGCGACCTCCGTGCCGGATCTCTCCGGACTGACCGTCGCTGCGGCTGTGGTCGCCGCCCTCTGTGCGGTGGCATTCGTGAGGAGTCGGCGTCCGGCCCTCGGCATCGCGGCGGTCGCCCTCGCGTGCGCGGCCGCCGCGGGTGGCAGCGTCGCGGCTGCGGCTCCGGTGCGTGCACAGGTCGAGGCGTTGCAGGTCGAAGGCGGCCGCCGGCTCGACGTCGACCTGACCGTGGTCGGGCACATCTCCGGGTCCGCCGAGGGCGGCGCGTGGTTCGACGCGATCGCCTCCCGCGTGGCCGCGGGCCCCGTGGCGGTGACCGGGACGATCCCCACGCGCGTCGGCGTGGATGCGAACGGTCGCGCCGCGGTCGCGGCATCCGGTCTCGGGAGCGAGATCCGCCTCACGGGACGCGCGATCCCGCCGAGCCCGGGCGAGAGGGCGATTCTCGTCGTGCGCGCACAAGAGGTCGTCGACGCGCCCCCGCCCGAGGGGATGTGGGCGTGGTTCGAGGCGCTCCGCGACGGTCTTGTCGCGTCGACCCGCGGCCTGCCGCAGCCCGGGGCGGGGCTCGTGCCCGGACTCGCGGTGGGCGATACCTCGACCCTTGATCCGGCGACGGAGGAGGCTATGACCGCCTCCTCGCTCTCTCACCTCACGGCCGTCTCCGGAGCAAACTGTGCGCTCGTGGTGGGTGCCGCTTTCGTCCTCTTGGCCGCGGTGGGGGCTCCGCGGTGGCTCCGCGTCGTCGGCGCCGCGGGTGTTCTCGCGGGCTTCGTGGCGTTGGTGACGCCCGAGCCCAGTGTCGTGCGCGCCGCGACCATGGCCGCGATCGCCCTCCTGGCTGTCGTCCTGGGGCGTCCTGCGGCGGGAGTGGCGGTGCTCTCCGCCGCGGTGACGTCGCTGTTGATCGCCGACCCCTGGTTGTCCACGTCGCTGGGCTTCGCCCTCTCCGCCGCGGCCACCGCCGCGCTCCTCTTGCTCGCACGACCGCTCGCCCGCGGTTTGGAGCGATGGATGCCACGCGCCCTCGCCCTCGCGTTGGCGGTGCCGACGGCCGCTCAGCTCGCGTGCGGGCCCCTCGTCGTCCTGATCGATCCCCACGTCCCGCTGCTGGGCATCGCAGCCAACCTCGTGGCGGACCCGGCAGCGGCACCGGCGACGATTGCGGGGGTTCTGGCGTGCATCGCCCCGTTTCCGTGGCTGCGCGACGGACTCTCCGCTCTCGCCTGGGTACCCGCGGCCTGGATCGCCGCGGTGGCACACACCACGAGCGGCATCGGGGCACAGAACCTGCCGTGGCCCGACGGCGCGTTCGGCGCGACGCTGCTGACGGTCGTCAGCGCGTCGATGGCCGTCGCCCTCATCAGACCGACCCGGGTCAGACGGGTGACCGCACTGTCGACCGCGATCGTCGCCGTCACGGTCGGCCTGGTCGCGGGCCACACGACCCTGCGAACCGTCGCCGGGCCGCTCACGGTCCCGACGACGTGGGACGTGGCCATGTGCGATGTGGGGCAGGGCGACGCCACGCTGTGGCGCTCCGGCGGCGCGGTGGCGCTCGTCGACACCGGACCCGAACCGGAACGACTCGCGCAGTGCCTCCAGACCTTCGGTGTCGAACACCTCGACGTCGTCGTGCTCACGCACTTCGATCTCGACCACATCGGCGGATCGGCGGCCGTCGTCGGACGAACCGCACTCGTCGTCCACGGGCCCGTCGACGTCCCCGAGGATCAGCGGCTGCTCGACCGGTTCGCCGCGGCGGGTGCCGAGCTGCAGCAGGCGACGACCGGGACGACGGGAATGGTGGGGGATACCCGCTGGCAGGCTCTCGGGCCGGCGCCGCGCGACGAGCCCGGCAACGGTGCCAGCGTCGCCCTCGACGTGGTCGGTGCGGACTTCCCGCGCACAGTGCTTCTCGGCGACCTGGGCGAAGACGCGCAGGCCGCTCTCATCCGGCGGGTCGAGGTGCCGAAGGTCGATGTGGTGAAGGTGTCGCACCACGGCAGCGCCGATCAGGATCCAGAGCTCTACCGCCGGCTGCATCCGGTCGTCGGGCTGATCGGCGTGGGGGCGCAGAACCGCTATGGGCACCCCACCGCCACGCTCCTGTCGACGATGGCCGCGCTCGGCGTCGTCGTGGGGCGAACCGATACGGATGGCGACCTCGCCGTCACCATGGCCGACGGCCAGCTCACGCTATGGCGCGCGCGGCCCGCGAAAGTACTGACTGGTGGTGAGGTATTTCCCTCGCTGTCGGCGCCGGGGCCGCGGCGGCGACCTACCAGTTGACTTCTGGGGCTGAGACCGCAGAAGGCGCGCTGACCGCAACCCTCTTGGGAGCCGCGCGTGGGGCGCTCGGGGGAGCAGTCGGACTCCTCACCAAACCCGCATCCGGCGCTGTCGGGAGTGCATTCGCCTCGGCCGCCGCGACCGGAGAGCGTACGGCGGCGGTAGATGGGGCTGCAAACGCCCTTGCGGCTGCCGGACCAGGTTCCAAGGCTGGCTCGACGATTGCTGCGAACAAAGCACCTGGAGATGCAGCGTCGGACAAAATCGCGACTGCGGTGGGTGCTGGCGCAGATCGCCACGAGAGGGCCTGGAGACGACACTAGGCTGGCGGAGGATCGACGTGCTCACCACGGACGGTATTGCGATCGAGTCTATGGTGGGATACACGTCTGCCACCAAGGCCATTCGGACCCAAATCGCCAAGAACGTCGAGCTGCTGGCGCGCTCTGACCGGCGCGTTTATAGCGTCGAGTGGTGGTTCTCGACCAGAGAGGTAACCGGCCGCGGCGGTCCCAGCCCGGCGCTGAGATCGCTCCTGGAGGAGTCGGGCATCACAGTGAGGATGTTTGAATGACCGTCGACTGGACGAACTATAAGCCCGATTGGCCCCCGTTCGAAGGCCCCCTGAGCTCCTTGAGTCGAAAAGAAGCAAAAATTTCCTTCGAGCACTTCATGAAAGAAAGAAACACACGCGTCACAGAATTGAAAGGCCTCCTGAAGCGAAACGGCATTGCCTTAGATTTCATCGAAGGGGATCTTCAGAATGTCAACGATTGGTTCATTCAAAACGTCGAAAGGTGCGAACGAGACCCCGACAAGCTTGAGAACCTCTGGTACTCGGTGATCCAAGATTTGTCTGCCTTTATGGGGGAGATGATCATATACCGACACCCAAACCTGCATTGGGAATTCTTTACTGGAAGGAAGATTGATATCTCCTATCAGCACCCGGTGATCATGGGTTTCGATAACATTCCTAAAGTTCGAATGGAAATGAACATATCCGCCCCACTCGTCACCTACGCTACTCGCGTGGTTCGCCAGCTACCGGTGCGACCTGACCACTTCGTGGCAATCGTCGACCAGGCGACCAAGCTCCTGCAAATCGGCCAGAAGCAGTAGCCGGCCAGATGGCGGCGCCGGCGATCTGGCCATTGTGGCTGCGAAGTCCCGCGTAGCTGGGTGATGCGAGCATCAGTTTTATCGCGACGCCGGTCCAACCCTGGCGGTGCGCGTCAGTTCCCGGGTAAGCCCCCCCGGGTACAACGGCCCATGGCGTCCACCGTGGTGGCCCAACTGACTCGGATGGAGATAATGATATTCCGAACACACGAATTACCCGCCTGGTGGCATAAATCGGACGCCTTAGTTCAAGCACTCCTAGAAGAGGAGAACAATTCAGAGCAAATTTGGCGCAGAGAGCTAGGCGACGACAAGTTTGAGGTTTGCTGCATTCCCTTCTATCTCTACAACGTCGCGTTAGGCGACATTATCTTGGCGCCAAATTATCATTTTCAGAGGGTCCTTGAGCCATCTGGGCACTACGTCTTTCGGGTGCTGCTGGAAGAAAAGCAGTATGGGTGGCGCGAATCGATCATGGCCGAGTTGAACAAATTTGAAGCCCTACTCGAATGGTATTCCGCTGGCCTCATGTCCATAGATGCGCCAAATCTGAAGCAAGCGGACGCGATTGCCACGTGGCTTATGGAGTGCCAACAAAGAGGACTTCTTCATTACGAGACAGGCAGGGTCTGACAAGCCATCCCGGCCTTCTTCGAGAATGTAAAGATGGGCGGCCGCACGGCAAGTAGACCGGGCGATGATCGCCTCGTCCCCGTAGATTTGTGACTCTGCGCGGCAAGTATTCGATACATTGAAGGGTCAGATCGAATCAACGCTCGGTTGGGCGTCGGACCAGAGAGCCGAGAAAGAGCACCAGGGCAATGTGGCGCGTATCCATGCGGCGTCAGTCGTGGCGACGCTGTTCCCGATCGATCGACCGGCCACCGAGTCTCACTTTGGTCGAGCGCTAACTGGAGCCTTCTGGTACCCGCTTGATTCCCCGTGTGCAGAGTTACCTGCACCACGTTACGAGCGATGATTCTCTTGGCGGCGAGTGAACGGGAGGCGTACGCGCCACGGATGTCGGTCGCTTCGGCGAGCAATTGGACGTCGGTGCGGGCTGTCGTGAGGCGCAAGGACGCGCGGGCGGCCCTCCTTCGTCGGGTCGAGGCGCCGCGGATCGATGTGGTGGAAATCTCGCACCACGGCAGCGCCGACCAGGATCCGGAGCTCTACCGGCGTCTGCATCCCATCGTCGGAATGATCGACGTCGGAGCAGACGACCGCTACGGGCACCGCCCCGCCACACTCCTGTCGACGATGGCCGCGCTCGGCGTCGTGGTGGGGCGAACGGACACCGACGGAGACCTCGCCGTCAGCATGAGTCAGGGCGATCTCACCCTGTGGCGCGCGCGGCCCCCAGGGTGACGACCGGGCCGATGCCTCGTCGGCCACGAACCGCGATGTCGGACCCGGTCGGTAGGCTGGAGAGGTGACCCCGGCTCCCCGACGCTCCGCTCCGGCGAAGGCCAAAACGGCCATCCCGCAGGTGTCGTGGCGTACGCCGCAGCCCGCGCCGATCGTTCTCGTCTCGGGACCCGAAGAGGTCTGCGCGGAGCGCGCGACCGCGGGCATCCGGGAGTTCCTCAAGAGCGAAGACCCGAGCCTCGAGGTCACCGACGTACGCGCCGACGACTACGCCGCGGGAACGCTGTTGGCCGTCACCTCGCCATCCCTGTTCGGCGAGCCGCGTCTCGTCCGCGTCGGAGGTGTCGAGAAGTGCAGCGACACCTTCCTCAGCGAAGCCGTGTCGTACCTCGCTCAGCCGCAGGACGGCGCGACGGTCGTACTCCGCCACACCGGCGCGAGCGTGCGCGGCAAGAAGCTCCTCGACGCGATTCGCGCGGGACAGGGGAGCGGCATCGAGATCGCGTGCCCCGCGATCAAGCGCGACTCCGATCGCTTCGACTTCGCCGTCGGCGAGTTCAAGGCGGCCGGAAAGCGCATCGCGCCCGTCGCGCTGCGGTCGCTCGTGTCTGCCTTCGCCGACGATCTCACCGAACTCGCGGCGGCCTGCCAGCAGCTCATCGCCGACGTCCCGGGCGACATCGACGAACGCACCGTCGAGCGGTACTACGGGGGCCGCGTCGAGACCTCCGCGTTCACGGTGGCCGACACCGCGATCGCCGGCCAGTACGGCCCCGCGCTCCTCGCACTGCGTCACGCTCTGGCATCCGGAGCCGATCCCGTCCCCCTCGTCGCCGCGGTCGCGATGAAACTGCGCACGATGGCCCGCGTGGCCGGTACGCGCGAGCCATCGTCGCAGCTCGCGCAGCGTCTGGGTATGAAGGACTGGCAGGTCGACCGCGCCCGCCGCGACCTCGTGGGCTGGACCGCCGCGAGTCTCGGCCGAGCGATCCACGCGACCGCGCGCGCCGACGCCGAAGTGAAGGGCGCGTCTCGCGATCCCGTCTTCGCGCTCGAACGGATGATCACGATCATCGCGACGCGCGCGCCCTACGGTTCCTGAGCGTCGCGGCCCGACCCGACGCGGGGACCGCCCACGCCCCGCCCACCGCTTTGCCGCCTTCGGTTCCTGAGCGTCGCGGCCCCGGCCCGACGCGGGAACCGCTCACGCCCGGCCCACCGTGTTGCCGCCTTCGGTTCCCACACCGTCCGCCGGCCACCACGACGCGCCGGTCGAACCCCGCGACGGCAGGAGACCCGCTCCCAGGAGGACAGCCGATCGCGCGCGCATTCTCCCTTCACCGAATCTCCTCCCGCCACCGGCACGGCGCACCGCCGGGTGCCGCACCGCGCATGACCCCCGGAAACGACGAAGCCCGCCCCGCTGATGCGGGACGGGCTGTCGAGGTTCGGCGGCTCAGAGAGCGGCGACCGACTTCGCGATGGCCGACTTGCGGTTCGCGGCCTGGTTCTGGTGGATGACACCCTTGCTCACGGCCTTGTCGAGCTTCTTGGTCGCGGTGGCGAGCGCCTTGACGGCGGCTTCCTTGTCACCGGCCAGGACGGCTTCCTTGGTGCGACGCACGTGCGTCTTCAGCTCGCTCTTGACGGCCTTGTTGCGCTCGTGCGCCTTCTCGTTGGTCTTGTTGCGCTTGATCTGCGACTTGATGTTCGCCACGTCATCGGTCTTTCGTTTGAGTGAGTGTTGGAAGTGCCGGGCGAGCGGTAGAGGGACGCTGCACCGGCGGTCGTGGAGGTCGGGAAAAACCCCACACGCAAGCCAAGGACCGATTCTATCAGGTCGCCGCCTCGATCGTGGTGAGCGCCACCTCCAGCAGCGCGTTGAACACCCGCGGTCGCATGGCGGTGACGAGGTGAGTGGTCCTCGGCACGACGATGAGCTCCGCATGAGGGGCGAGCGCGACGAACAGCCTCTCGTTCACGCGCAGCTGGTCCCACTGCCCGTTGATGAACCACAGCGGCACGCGGATCCGACGAACGGATGCCAACAGGTCGAGCACCGACAGCGACGCCAGCGCCGTGTCCTGGGCGTCGAACGCGTACCCACCCGCGCCGAAGTCCGGCCGGGTCTCGGGCGGCAGCGTCCGATCCAGCACGCGGTTGGTCAGGCCGAGACCCCGATCGGGGAGGCTGTCGAACCGCCGCGCGAGGAACCGGTACGCCGCGAGCCCGATCCCGCGGGGGATCGAGGTGCAGGACGCGGCGATGAACGCCGCGACCGGCGGCGGCTCCTCGCGCCCGACGTACTCGATCGACAACAGCCCGCCCATCGAATGCCCGACCAGAAGCACGGGGCCGCAGGCGGCGGCATCCTGAACCGCCCGATCGATCGTCGCGAACGCCTCGTCGAGCGTGAACTCCTCGCCCCGGCGGCTTCCGTGTCCGGGCAGATCGACGGCGGTCACGGGGGTGCCGCGTTCTTCCAGATACGCGACCTGGGATCGCCACATCGTCGCCGACGTGCGGATGCCGTGCACGAGCACGACCTGGACCGTCATGGCATCCAATCTACGAAAAGCGGCCCGTGACCGGCACGAAATCCGCGGTGCCTAGCATGAGCCCTCGTCTCGCTCCTCGGGGATGCCCGCGTCGGGGATCCGTCGAATCTTCGAGCTCGCTCTGCGGCGTCCGGACACCGTGATGCTCGCGGTCGGGGAACCGGTCGCCGAAGCGCCGCCGCACACCCTCGCGGCCGGCACCGACACATGGACGGCCGCCGATGTGCGATACACCGCCAACGCCGGCGTCGTCGAGCTGCGAGAGGCGATCGTCGACAAGCTTCGGCGCGAGAACCAGCTCCTCGTCGACACCGACCGCGTCCACGTCACGAACGGGGGCACCCAGGCGCTCTCGCACGCGATCCTCCTCGCGCTCGGCGAGGGCGACGAGGTCCTCGCACGTCTCCGTCGCGACCCTCCCGGGCGCCGCCGACCGCACGCTCACGGTGCACTCCGTCTCCAAAACGTACGCCCTCACCGGTGCCCGCGTCGGGTGGCTCGTGACGCCCCCGGGTGTGGACGAGGTGCTCGGGAAGATCCAGGAAGCCACCACGAGCTGCGTCAACACCCCGGCGCAGCATGCGGCTCTCGACGCTCTCACCGGCCCACAGGACTCCGTGCGCGACGCGCGCGAGGTCTACCGGGAGCGCCTGCGGGCGAGCTGCGCGCTCCTCGACGAACGCGGCATCGCGTACCTCCCGCCGACCGGCGCGTTCTACCTGTGGGTGGACGTCTCGCACGCCTCGCGGGGCGATGTCGCCGGGTGGGCGGAGCGATTCCTCATCGAGAAGGGCGTCGCCGTCGCGCCGGGATCCGCGTTCGGGGACGGCGGGGAGGGCTGGATCCGCATCTGCGCAGCGAGCCCGTGGGAAGCCCTGCGACGCGGGCTGTCGGCGCTGCCGGCGCCCTCGCGCCCGTCGTGAGGCAAGGCCTCCCGTAGAATCGACGGAACATGTCACCGCGCGCCCTGAAGCCCCTCGA
Source organism: Microbacterium testaceum (assembly GCF_001476655.1). Lineage (GTDB taxonomy): Bacteria > Actinomycetota > Actinomycetes > Actinomycetales > Microbacteriaceae > Microbacterium > Microbacterium testaceum_C. The sequence continues at coordinate 49,994 of NZ_LDRT01000005.1, forward strand.
GCCGTCTGCCACTCCGCCGGAGCAGATCCGCAACTTCTGCATCATCGCTCACATCGACCACGGCAAGTCGACGTTGGCCGACCGCATGCTGCAGATCACCGGCGTCGTCAGCGACCGCGATATGCGCGCGCAATACCTCGACCGCATGGACATCGAGCGCGAGCGCGGCATCACGATCAAGTCCCAGGCGGTGCGGATGCCGTGGTCCACCGCCGACGGCACGTTCGCCCTCAACATGATCGACACGCCCGGTCACGTCGACTTCACGTACGAGGTCAGCCGCTCGCTCGCCGCGTGCGAGGGCGCGATCCTCCTCGTCGACGCGGCGCAGGGCATCGAGGCCCAGACGCTGGCCAACCTGTACCTCGCGCTCGAGAACGATCTGACGATCATCCCGGTGCTCAACAAGATCGACCTCCCCGCGGCCGACCCCGACAAGTACGCAGCCGAGCTCGCCGGCCTCATCGGCGGCAAGCCCGAAGACGTGCTGCGCGTGAGCGGCAAGACCGGCATGGGCGTCGAGGAGCTGCTCGATCTCATCGTCGAGAAGATCCCCGCGCCCGTCGGCCAGGCCGACGCCCCGGCACGCGCGATGATCTTCGACTCGGTCTACGACGCCTACCGCGGCGTGGTCACGTACGTCCGCATGATCGACGGATCCCTGCAGCCGCGCGAGCGTCTGCAGATGATGTCGACCGGCGCGACGCACGAAGCGCTCGAGATCGGTGTCTCCAGCCCCGAGCCGATCCCCACCAAGGGGCTCGGCGTCGGCGAGGTCGGGTACCTCATCACCGGCGTGAAGGACGTGCGGCAGTCGAAGGTCGGCGACACGATCACCACGCACCGCAAGCCCGCCACCGAGGCCCTCGCCGGCTACACGGATCCCAAGCCCATGGTCTTCTCGGGTATCTACCCGATCGACGGCAGTGACTACGCAGAGCTGCGCGAAGCCCTCGATAAGCTCAAGCTCTCCGACGCCTCGCTGCAGTACGAGCCCGAGACCTCGGTCGCCCTCGGCTTCGGCTTCCGTGCCGGCTTCCTCGGCCTCCTGCACCTCGAGATCATCACCGAGCGCCTGTCCCGCGAGTTCGGTCTCGACCTCATCACGACCGCGCCGTCGGTGACGTACGAGGTCACCACCGACAACGGCGAGACGGTCTCAGTCACCAACCCCAGCGAGTACCCCGACGGTCGCGTCGCCTCGGTGTCGGAGCCGATCGTCAAGGTCGGCATCCTGCTCCCGAAGGACTACGTGGGCACCGTCATGGAGCTCTGCCAGTCCCGCCGCGGCACTCTGCTCGGCATGGAGTACCTCAGCGAAGACCGCGTCGAGCTGCGCTACCACATGCCGCTCGGCGAGATCGTGTTCGACTTCTTCGACCACCTGAAGTCGCGCACTCAGGGCTACGCGAGCCTCGACTACGAACCCGCCGGCCAGCAGACCGCCGATCTGGTGAAGGTCGACATCCTGCTCCAGGGCGAGAAGGTCGACGCGTTCAGTTCGATCGTGCACCGCGAGAAGGCGTACGCCTACGGCACCCTCATGGCCGAGCGGCTGCGCAAGCTGATCCCGCGCCAGCAGTTCGAGGTGCCCATCCAGGCCGCGATCGGTGCGCGCATCATCGCGCGCGAGACCATCCGAGCGATCCGCAAGGACGTTCTGGCCAAGTGCTACGGCGGCGACATCACCCGAAAGCGCAAGCTCCTCGAGAAGCAGAAAGAGGGCAAGAAGCGCATGAAGATGGTGGGCCGCGTCGAGGTCCCCCAGGAGGCGTTCATCGCCGCCCTGTCGGGAGACGTCGAGGCGAAGAAGTAGCGACCGAATCGAGAGGGAGATCATGCGACGGCAGAACTTCACCGACGACACGGTCGACTACGCGGCGGTCGGCGCCACGCAGGCGCCCGACCTCATGCAGTATCCGCCGGAGCATTCCGTGCCGGCCGAGGACGCCTGGCGTATCGGCAGCGGCGAGGAGCGCTTCGCCGCGGCGAGCGAGCTGCTGCTGTCGTGGGCGCCGCTGCGCTCGGGCGACCTGAGCATCAGCGATGTGCGGCCGGCATCCGGAGGCGGGTACTCGGGCGTCGGCTTCGACGCGGAAGGCGCCCCGGTCGCCCCCAGCAGCCTCGAGCCCGAGCAGCGCTTCGCCGCCGACGGCACGCCGTTCGTCAGCCCGGGCGCGGGCGTGCGCCTGCACGGCAAGGTCGACGGGCACCGCGCCGACGCCGAGCTGCGCGTGATCTCGGTCTTCGAGGAGCCGCGCCGGGTCGGCTTCATCCTCGGCACCGTCGGACACTCGATCGTCAGCGGCGAGGAGCTCTTCGTCGTCGAGTGGCGCGACAACGACGAGGTGTGGTTCGTCGTCCGTGCCTTCGACCGCCCGACCGTGCCGTCGTACCGGCTGTTCGCGAGCCGCCTCCGCCGTCGTCGGCGCGCTCTCTTCTCGCAGTATCTGCGCGCGATCTCCCCGCTCTACACGTCCTGATGGGCGGGCCTCTTCCCCTCGGAGACCCGGCTCCCACCGACGGACATCTGCCCGCCGACCTCACCATCGACCCGTCGACCGATTTCGGGGTCTACCTGCACGTCCCGTTCTGCCGCGTACGGTGCGGCTACTGCGACTTCAACACCTACACCGCGAGCGAGCTCCGCGGCGCGCGCCAGGACGACTTCGCCGACACCCTCGCCGCCGAGGTGCGTCTGGCGGGAACGGTAATGGATGCCGCGGGCGGCCGCCGCGTGGCATCCACCGTCTTCTTCGGGGGCGGAACGCCGACGCTTCTCCCCCCGGGAGACCTCGCGCGGATGCTCGACGCGGTGCGCGCGGAGTTCGGGATCGCGGACGGGGCCGAGGTCACGGTCGAGGCCAACCCCGACACCGTCGACGACGCGGTCATGGAGACGCTCGCTGCGGCCGGCGTCACGCGCGTGTCGATCGGGATGCAGTCGGCGCGGCCGCACGTCCTCGCCGCTCTCGACCGCACCCACGATCCGGCCAACGTCGCCACCGCGGTCGCCGCCGCGCGGGGCGCGGGACTCGACGTCTCGCTCGACCTCATCTACGGGGCACCGGGGGAGTCGCTCGACGACTGGCGCGCGTCCCTCGAGGCGGCGGCCGTGCTCGCGCCGGACCACATCTCGGCGTACGCGCTCATCGTCGAGGACGGCACGAAGCTCGCGCGGCAGATCCGCTCGGGCGCGGTCGCCGAGCCCTCCGACGATCTCCAGGCCGACATGTACGAGTTGGCCGACGAGCTCCTCGCCGACGCCGGGTACGACTGGTACGAGGTGTCGAACTGGTCGCGGGGTGTCGAGCACCGCTCGCGCCACAACCTCGCGTATTGGCGGGGCACCGACTGGTGGGGCTTCGGCCCGGGGGCGCACAGTCACGTGGCCGGCCTCCGCTGGTGGAACGTGAAGCATCCCGCGGCGTACGCGCAGCGGCTCGCCGCCGAGGAGTCGCCGGCCGCGGCGCGGGAACGGCCCGACGAGACGGCCCGGCGCCTCGAGTCGGTGCTCCTGCGCAGCCGGATCCGCGAGGGTCTCGCGGTCTCCGAGCTGCTCGGCGAGGGCCGCAAGGCCGTGGCATCCCTCATCGCCGACGGTCTCGTGGAGGGTCCGGATGCCGTGCGCGGACGCATCGTCCTGACGCGGCGCGGTCGCCTCCTGGCGGATGCCGTGGTGCGCGCGCTGACGGCCTGAGGGGCGCGGACATCGCCCGCCCGCGACGCACCGTGGCCCCCGGCCCCCATCAGCGATAAACGGTGATCCTTGCGAGACACGCCGCGACGCACCGTGGCCCCTGGCCCCCATCAGCGATAAACGGTGATCCTTGCGAGACACGCCGCGACGCACCGTGTCTCGCATCGGAAGGCGTTTCTCGAGGGGAGACGGGGCGCGTGCACCCTCAACCCCGCGAGCCGCTCGACGCACCGGCCGCGGTGATCGTCGTAGAATTGGCACTCAGTCGAGTCGAGTGCCAGACGGGAGGAGCAGCTCATGGTGTCGGAACGCGGCCTTCAGGTGCTCCGCGCGATCGTGCAGGACTACGTCGACACGCGCGAGCCCGTCGGCAGCAAGGCCATCGTGGACCGCCATGCCTTCGGGGTGTCTGCGGCCACCATCCGCAACGACATGGCCCTGCTCGAAGACGAAGAGCTCATCGTCGCCCCGCACACCTCGTCGGGGCGCGTCCCGACCGACAAGGGCTATCGCGTCTTCGTCGATCACCTCGCCGAGCTGCGCCCGCTCTCGAGTGCCCAGCGCAGCGCCATCACGTCTTTCCTCGACGAGGCCGGCGATCTCGACGACCTCCTCGCCCGAACGGTGCGAGCCCTTACGCAGCTGACCGGCCAGGTCGCGATCGTGCAGTACCCGTCGTTCGCGCGCGCCAACGTCTCGCATGTCGAACTCGTCGCCCTCGGCGGGCCGCGCGTTCTCGTCATCCTCGTCACCGACACCGGTCGCGTGTCGCAGCGCATCTCGTTCGCCCCGGCAGAACCCGGCGAGACCGAGATCGTGCAGCTGCGCGCGCGGGTGGGCGCGATCCTGGTCGGCCGCAGCGTCGCCGACTGCGTCCAGCGGGTCGCCGACGCCCTCGCCGACGGGCCGCGCCCCGGCGTGGTGCTCGACGCGATCGCCGACGCGGTACTGCGCGTCGTGGGCGAAGAGCTCGAGGAATTCCGCCAGGATCGCCTGGTGATGGCGGGGGCCGCGACCCTCGCGAAACGCGAGCACGACTTCCGCGGCAGCATCTACCCGCTCCTCGAGGCGATCGAGGAGCAGGTGACCCTGCTGCGTCTCATGAGCGAGATGGTCGCGGACGACAAGGGCCTCTCGGCCAGTATCGGCCGCGAGAACGAGCCCTTCGGCCTCGTCGAGGCGTCGGTCCTCGCCAGCCGCTACGACGGGTCGACGGGCGGTGCCCGCGTCGGTCTGCTCGGCCCGACGCGCATGGACTACTCCTCCAACCTCGCGGCGGTCCGCGCCGTCGCGCACTATCTGACCCGGATGCTCGAAGACGACGACGGCGCTCGCTGACACCGAGCACGACGAGCACCCCACCGAGAACGACCCCGCGCAAGCGGACAGGAAGGCGATTGTGGCTGACCACTACGAGGTCCTGGGCGTCGAGCGCGACGCCAGCCCCGAAGACATCAAGAAGGCGTACCGACGCCTGGCGCGCCAACTGCACCCCGATGTGAACCCGGGCGAAGAAGCGTCCGAGCGCTTCAAGCTCGTCACGCACGCCTACGACGTGCTGAGCGACCCCGAGCAGCGCCGCCGGTACGACATGGGCGGCGACCAGAATCCGTTCGGGGGCGGGGGAGCGGGCGGCTTCGGCGGCTTCAGCGACATCTTCGAGACGTTCTTCGGCGGGGCTCAGGGCGGCGGCGGACGCGGACCGCGACCCCGTTCGCGGCGTGAGCGCGGTCAGGACGCCCTCGTGCGCGTGACCCTCTCGCTCGGCGACGTCGTGTTCGGGGTGCACCGCGACCTCGAGGTCGACACGGCGGTGCTGTGCGAGACCTGTCAGGGCGCCTGCACCGCGCCGGGCACGAGCGAGGTCACGTGCGACATCTGCCACGGCTCGGGGCACGTGCAGCGCACGGTCCGCAGCCTCCTCGGCAACGTCGTGACCAGCCAGCCCTGCAACGTCTGCCAGGGCCACGGCACGACCATCCCGTACCCCTGCAACACCTGCCAGGGTCAGGGCCGCGTGCGCGCGCGTCGCACCGTCTCGGTCGACATCCCCGCCGGGGTCGAGTCGGGCCTGCGTCTGCAGCTCCCCGGCTCGGGCGAGGTCGGTCCCGCCGGAGGCCCCAACGGCGATCTCTACATCGAGGTCACCGTCGAGGCGCACGAGGCCTTCAGCCGCGAGGGCGACGACCTGCTCGCGACCCTGGAGGTTTCGATGCCGGATGCCATTCTCGGCACGACCACGACGATCCAGTCGCTCGACGGCAGCGTCGACCTCGAGGTGCGTCCCGGAGTCCAGTCCGGCGACGTGCTGACGATCAAGAATCGTGGCATCACGCCCCTGCGCGGAAGCCAGCGCGGCGACCTGAAGGTCGGCGTGCAGGTGGTCACCCCGACCCGCCTCGATCACAAGGAGCGCGCCCTCATCGAGGAGTTCGCGAAGCGGACGAAGGCTCCCCAGCCCCGCCTCGCCGAGCACCAGCAGGGCATGTTCGCGAAGTTCCGCGATCGCTTCCGGCACTGATCGTGGCTCTGCATTTCGTCACCGACGAGGCGGCATCCGCGGAGCCCGGCGACGTCGTCACCCTCCGAGGTTCCGAGGCGCATCACGCGTCCACGGTGCGTCGAGTGCGCGTCGATGAGGCGGTGACCCTCGGCGATGGGCGCGGCGCGTGGCTCGCGGGCCTCGTGATCGCCGCGTCGCCCCAGCAGGTCGACGTCCGCATCACCGGCCGCGACGACGTGCCTGCCCCGAGTCCGCGCTTCGTGCTCGTCCAGGCCCTTGCCAAGGGCGATCGCGACGAGCTCGCCATCCAGGCGGCGACCGAACTCGGCGTCGACGCGATCATGCCCTGGCAGGCGAATCGCTGCGTGTCCCGGTGGGATGCCAAGGCCGAGAAAGGCCTCGCCCGCTGGCGGACGATCGTGCGCGAGGCCGCCAAGCAGGCGCATCGCGCCTGGATCCCCGAAGTCGACGCGCTGGTGCGGACGGCAGATCTCGTCCGGCTCGCCGCGACGTCGCGGGTGCTGGTGCTCGAGCCGTCGGCATCCGCCCGTCTCACCGCCACGGCGGCGGAGGCGTCCGACGGTCGCGACGTCGTGCTGGTGGTCGGCCCCGAGGGCGGGATCACCCCCGACGAACTCTCGGCGCTCGAGGGGGCCGGAGCGCGCCTGGTCCGCCTCGGCGACACGGTGCTGCGCACATCCACCGCCGGGGCGGCGGCGATCTCGGTGCTGTCCGCCGCGCACGGACGCTGGTGAGCGGCCGCCCCGCGCAACCCGCCTCCCGTGTCGGAGCCCGTCGATAGACTGGATGCCATGAGCGAACCCTCCATCTTCACGCGCATCCTGCAGGGCGAGATCCCGGCCGAGATCGTGGCCGAGACGGAGAACGTCTTCGCGATCCGCGACATCGCCCCGCAAGCCCCGGTGCATCTGCTGGTCATTCCGAAGACGGCGCAGTACCGCAATGTCGTCGAACTTGCGGCGGGCGACCCCGATCTGCTCACCGAGGTCATCGGTCTGGCCAACACCGTGGCCGCGGAGCACTCCGACGGTGACTTCCGTCTCGTCTTCAACACCGGCGAGGGAGCCGGTCAGACGGTCTTCCATGTGCACGCCCACGTCCTCGCGGGCGGCCTGAACGAAAAGAGCCTGGGTGGCTGATTCCCCCGAAGAGAACGTCGTCGACCGCATCGAGGTCGACGGCGTCGCCATGGTGCAGCTCCTCGGCCCGCAGGATCGTCTCCTGCGGGTGATCGAGAAGGAGCACCCCGACGTCGACGTGCATGTGCGCGGCAACGAGGTCACTCTTTCCGGCGCTCCGGCCGCCGTACGCGCGGCGCGCGGACTGCTCGACGAGCTGCTGGCGATGACCCGCTCCGGCCAGGGGCTCGACCCCTCCGACGTGTCGAGCTCGAACCGCATGCTGCGCTCCGAGGGCGGTCCGCGGCCGTCCGAGGTGATGGGCGAGGCGATCCTCTCGTCGCGCGGCAAGGTCATCCGGCCCAAGACCGCCGGGCAGAAGGCGTACGTCGACGCGATCGACGAGAGCACGATCGTCTTCGGCATCGGTCCCGCCGGTACCGGCAAGACCTACCTCGCGATGGCCAAGGCCGTGCAGGCGCTGCAGCGCAAAGAGGTCAGCCGCATCATCCTCACGCGTCCTGCTGTCGAGGCGGGGGAGCGCCTGGGGTTCCTGCCGGGCACGCTGACCGACAAGATCGACCCGTACCTGCGCCCGCTCTACGACGCGCTCAACGAGATGATGGATCCCGAGATCGTCCCCAAGCTCATGGCGACGGGAACCATCGAGGTCGCACCGCTGGCGTACATGCGCGGTCGCACGTTGAACGACTCGTTCGTCGTTCTCGACGAGGCGCAGAACACCACGCCCGAGCAGATGAAGATGTTCCTCACCCGTCTCGGCTTCGGGACGCGCATGGTCGTCACCGGCGACATCACGCAGATCGACCTTCCGCAGGGGGCGTCGGGTCTTCGCCTGGTGACACGGGTGCTGAGCAACGTCGACGACATCCACTTCTCCTACCTGACGAGCGACGATGTCGTGCGTCACACGCTCGTGGGCCGGATCGTCGACGCCTACAGCGAGTACGACGAGAAGCGGCTGGTCGCGCGTCGAGAGCGCGACGAAGCCACCGAGTTCGCCAACCGTGCGGAGCGACGCGGCCCCCGGGCCGCGGGTCCCCGCGATCACCTCCCGAGACGAAACCGCTCATGACGATCGAGATCAACAACGAATCCGGCTACGACATCGACGAGCAGGTCCTGCTCCGACTGATGGAGTACAACCTCGCCGAGCTCCACGTGAGCGCCGACGCCGACGTGGCGATCGTGCTCGTCGACGAGGGTGCGATGGAATCGCTGCACGTGCAGTGGATGGACGAGCCCGGTCCCACCGACGTCCTGAGCTTCCCGATGGACGAGCTCCGGCCGGGTTCGGAAGACGCACCGACCCCCGCGGGTCTCCTCGGCGACATCGTGCTCTGCCCCTCCGTCGCCGAGGCGCAGGCGGTGACCGCGAAGCACTCGACCCAAGACGAACTGATCCTGCTCACCACGCACGGTCTCCTCCACCTGCTCGGATTCGACCACGCCGAGCCCGACGAAGAGCGCGAGATGTTCGGCCTGCAGCGCGAGCTCATCACCGGCTTCCAGGCCGTCGAGCGCCGCCGCCGCGCATGACCGAGGCCCTCCTCCTCGTCGCAGCGCTTCTGCTCGTCGCCTTCGGCGGCCTGATGGCTGCTTCCGAAGCGGCGCTCGGTGTCACCTCGCGCACCGACCTCGCGGAGCTGGGCGCCTCGGGCCGCAACGCGCGCGCCCTTCAGCGCATCGCCGACGATCCGAACGCGCACGTGACGGCCGTGGGCTTCATCCGGGTGCTCGCCGAGACCACGGCTGCCGTCCTCGTGACCGCGGCGTTCGTGCTGCTGTTCGACAACATCTGGTTGGCCGTGGCCGCAGCCGCCGTCCTCATGACGGGGATCTCTTTCGTCGCGGTGGGCGCGAGCCCCCGTTCGGTCGGCCGCCAGCACGCGCGGGGACTGCTCCGCGGCGGTGCGCCCCTCATCCGCGGGATGCGCATCATCCTCGGGCCCTTGGCGCACGGTCTCGTCTCGGTCGGTAACCGGGTCACCCCGGGCCTGTCGCAATCCACGTCGTTCGCCTCCGAGGAACAGCTGCTCAGCATCATCGACGAGGCGGCCGAGAACGAACTCATCGAGCAAGACGACCGCGAGCTCATCCACTCCGTCTTCGACTTCACCGACCGCTACGTCCGCGAGGTCATGGTTCCGCGCACCGACATGGTGACGGTGGATGCCACCGCCACCTCGCGCGAGGCACTCGCCCTGTTCCTCGAGAAGGGCGTCTCGCGCGTTCCTCTCGCCGACGACGAAGCCGACGACGTCGTCGGCATGCTCTATCTGAAAGACCTCGTGCAGTTCGGCTTCCGCGACGAGGCGGGCTGGCGCGACGCGCCGATCCGCCGCATCGCCCGCCCGGCCGTGTTCGTCCCGGAGTCGATGAAGGCCGAGACGCTCCTGCAGCAGATGAAGCGCGACGCGGTCCACGTGTGCCTCGCCGTCGACGAGTACGGCGGCATCTCCGGCCTGGTCACGCTCGAAGACCTCATCGAAGAGCTCGTCGGCGAGATCTCCGACGAATACGACGCCCCCTCCACCGAGGTCGTGGCGCTCGACGACGGTCGCTACCGGGTGAACGCGCGGCTGGGACTCGACGAGGTGGGCGACCTGTTCGGCCTCGAGCTCGACGACGAAGACGTCGACTCGATCGGCGGCCTGCTGGGCAAGGCCCTCGGACGCATCCCGCACCCCGGTGCCACGGCCGAGCACTCCGGTCTCGTGATGACCGGCGGAGCGTCACGGGGCCGCAACCGCGGCATCGCGACGGTCATCGTGGAGCGGGCCGAGACAGGCGACGACGACACCGACGCGGAGACCGCGCGCGAGAGGAACGACAGATGAGCGACACCCGATCCGGCTTCGTCACCTTCGTGGGGCGACCCAACGTCGGCAAATCGACCCTGACGAACGCCCTCGTGGGCGAGAAGGTCGCCATCACGAGCGACAAACCGCAGACCACCCGACGCGCGATCCGCGGCATCGTCAACCGTCCCGGCGGTCAGCTGGTGGTCGTCGACACCCCCGGCATCCACCGCCCTCGGACGCTTCTCGGCCAGCGTCTGAACGACCTCGTCGAGCAGGTGCTGGGCGACGTCGACGTGATCGCGTTCTGCGCGCCCGCGACCGAGAAGGTCGGGCCCGGCGACCGCCGCATCGCGGAGTCGCTGTCGGGCTACCCGCGCGCGAAGAAGGTCGCCCTCGTGACCAAGACGGATGCCGCGACCCGCGACCAGATCGCCGAGCGGCTCGTCGAGGTCGACTCCCTCCGCGAGGACTGGGCGGCCGTCATCCCGCTCTCCGCCGTGACCAACGATCAGCTCGACGTCCTGAGCGACGAGCTGCTCGCCCTCATGCCCGAGGGACCGGCCCTGTACGACGCCGACATCACCACCGACGAGACCCTCGAGGACCGCATCGCCGAGATCATCCGCGAAGCCGCTCTGCACGGCGTGCGTGACGAGTTGCCGCACTCGATCGCGGTCACCATCGACGACGTCGCCCCGCGCGAGGGCAGCGACCTCACCGACGTCTGGGCCAACATCATCGTCGAACGCGACAGCCAGAAGGCGATCATCATCGGTCGCAAGGGCTCGCGTCTCGCCGACGTCGGAGCGCGGGCGCGCGCGGGCATCGAACCGCTCGTGGGCACCCGCGTGTACCTGTCACTTCACGTCCGGGTCGCGAAAGAGTGGCAGCGCGACGCGAAGCAGCTCGGCCGGCTCGGCTTCTGATCGGGTCGGGCACCCTCTCGACGAAAGGCACGATCATGGCGAAGAGGTGGACGGCCCCGGCCCCGGGGCCGATCGATACGTGGAGTTTCGACGAGGTCGACCCCGCCCCTCCCGGTACGGGGGAGGTGACGATTCGCGTCCATGCCGCGGGGGTCAATCCCGCCGATGCCAAGCACGTCGCCCAGGCGCGCCCCGGCGCGACGTTCCCGGTGCCCATCGGGTACGAGCTCTCGGGTGAGATCCTCGCCGTCGGCCCCGATGCCCTCGGCGGGTCGGGCGAGCTCGCCGTCGGCGATGAGGTGGTCGCGTTCCGCGTCCAGGGGGCATACGCCACCGAGATCACCGTGCCCGCGCGCGACGTGTTCGCCAAGCCCGCGGCGCTCTCCCACCCCGAGGCGGCGAACCTTCTGCTGGCCGGCACCACCGCCGCCGAGATGATCCAGGTCACCCGGGTCTCCGCCGGGGACACCGTCCTCCTCCACGCCGCCTCAGGCGCCGTGGGGGTGAGCCTGCTCCAACAGGCGCGCGAACTCGGTGTGCGCGTGATCGGGACGGTGGGTCCGGATGCCGTCGACTCCGCCGAGCGTGTCCGCCGATACGGTGGCATCCCCGTCGCGTACGGCCACGGCCTCCGTGAGCGCGTGGAAGCCGTCGCCGAGGGGGTGCCGATCGTCGCCGTGTGGGACGCGGTCGGCACCGACGAAGCACTCGACGTGTCTCTCGCCCTCGTGGCGGAGCGCGACCGGATCGTGACGATCGTCAACCCCGAGCGGGCGAAGAGCGACGGCTTCCTCTGGATCGCCGGCGCCCGTCCCGAGAGCGCCCGGTTCCGCGACATCGCCCGGTCACGCGTGCTCGAGCTCGCGGCATCCGGTGTCCTCGAGGTCCCGCTCTCCCGCTCCTATCCGCTCGCGGAGGCCGTCGAGGCCGTTCGATTCGTCATGACCGGGCATCCCGGAGGCAAGGTCGCGCTGATCCCATGACCGTGTCGCCGTTCGTCCTCCCGCCCGAACCGGAGCGACTCGACGTGGTGCGCGAGCGCGTACGGTTGCGTCCGGTCGTCGACGGCGACCTCAGCGCGATGGTGCGCTATCGCGGCGACGCCGAGGTGTGCCGCTTCCTGCCGTTCGAACCGCAGACGCCGGATGACATCCGCGCCCGGATCGGTCACCTCTTCGGGGGCACCCGCCTCGATGGCGAACGCGGCGGAATCGTTCTCGTCATCGAGGACCGCTCCGACGGGACGGTCATCGGCGACCTGGTGGTGTTCCACCTCGATCCCGACGCGGGTTCGGCGGAGATCGGGTGGGTGGTGAGCCCGGCGGCATCCGGTCGAGGCCTCGCGACCGAGGCGGTGCGCGCCCTGATCGACACGGCTTTCGGCGTCTACGGGCTTCGGCGCCTGGTCGCCCGCATCGACGCGCAGAACGCGCGGTCGCTCGCCCTGGCCGAACGGGTCGGGATGCGCCGCGAGGCGCACCTCGTCGAGAACCTCTGGTTCAAGGGGCGCTGGAGCGACGAGATCGACTACGGCATCCTCTCGCGCGAATGGGTGACAGGGAAGTGAATCGGTCCGCGCGAGGCTGGTACGATCACAGAATGCGCTTCGGTGGTCTGCTTCTTCTTAGCTGCCGCGACGAGTCCTCGATCTAGGGCCATCCTCGTCGCGGAGCTCGTCGTCGGCCCCTCCTGATGCCCTTCGCGGGGCGGGAACCACGAACAAGAGAAGCGACACACCATGAAGAACACGCAGAAGCCCACGTCCGCTCCGGTGCACAAGTACCGTCCGTTCCACGAGCAGATCCGGGTCGACCTGCCCGACCGCACGTGGCCGAGCAAGCGCATCGAGGGAGCCCCGCGCTGGTGCGCGGTCGACCTGCGCGACGGCAACCAGGCCCTCATCGACCCGATGAGCCCCGAACGCAAGCGGGTGATGTTCGACCTGCTGGTGAAGATGGGCTACAAGGAGATCGAGGTCGGCTTCCCGTCGGCGAGTCAGACCGACTTCGACTTCGTCCGCCAGCTGATCGACGAGAACCTGATCCCCGAAGACGTCACCATCCAGGTGCTGACGCAGGCGCGGGAGCACCTGATCGCCCGCACCTATGAAGCCATCGCCGGCGCGAAGCAGGCGATCGTGCACCTGTACAACTCGACGTCCGTGCTGCAGCGCGAGGTCGTCTTCCGCACCGACCAGCAGGGCATCGTCGACATCGCCCTCGAGGGCGCACGCCTGTGCAAGAAGTACGAGGCCACCGTCCCCGAGACCGACGTCTACTACGAGTACTCGCCCGAGAGCTACACGGGGACCGAGCTCGAATTCGCCCTGCGCATCTGCAACGAGGTGCTCGAGGTCTTCCAGCCGACGCCCGAGCGCAAGGTCATCCTGAACCTGCCCGCCACCGTCGAGATGGCCACGCCGAACGTCTACGCCGACTCGATCGAGTGGATGTCGCGCCACCTGAACCACCGCGAGAACGTCATCCTGTCGCTGCACCCCCACAACGACCGCGGCACCGCCGTGGCCGCCGCGGAGCTGGGCTACATGGCCGGCGCCGACCGCATCGAGGGATGCCTGTTCGGCAACGGGGAGCGCACCGGCAACGTCGACCTCGTCGCCCTGGGCGTGAACCTGCTGACGCAGGGCATCGACCCGCAGATCGACTTCAGCGACATCGACCAGGTCAAGCGCACCGTCGAGTACTGCAACCAGCTGCCCGTCCCCGAGCGCAGCCCCTGGGCCGGGGACCTGGTGTTCACCGCCTTCAGCGGTTCGCATCAGGATGCCATCAAGAAGGGCTTCGAGGCGATGGAGGCCCGTGCGGCCGCCGAGGGGACGACCGTCGACCAGATCGAGTGGGCGGTTCCGTACCTGCCGATCGACCCGAAGGACCTGGGCCGCTCGTACGAGGCCGTCATCCGCGTGAACTCGCAGTCGGGCAAGGGCGGCGTCGCCTACCTGCTGAAGGCCGATCACGCGATCGATCTGCCGCGCAAGCTCCAGATCGAGTTCTCCGGCGTCGTGCAGGCCCGCACCGACGCCGAGGGCGGTGAAGTCTCCAGCGACCAGATCTGGGACATCTTCACCGACGAGTACCTGCCGTCGAAGGACGACGACCAGCGCTGGGGCCGATTCGAGCTGCTGTCGACGCGCTCGTCGAGCGACATGTCGGGCGACGTGCACCTCGACGTCACCCTGCGCGACGGCGACGCCGCCCAGCCGGCCTCGGCCGTGGGCAACGGTCCGGTCGCGGCGTTCCTCGAGATCGTTCGCGCTCAGGGCTTCGACGTCACGCTCTACGACTACGTCGAGCACGCCCTGAGCTCCGGCGGAGACGCTCAGGCGGCCGCGTACATCGAGCTGCAGGTCGACGACCAGCGCCTGTGGGGCGTGGGCATCGACAACGACATCTCGACCGCGTCGCTCAAGGCGATCGTGTCCGGAGTGAACCGCGCGATCCGTACCCGTCAGACCAGCGGCGAGCTGGCCGGCGTCTGACACCGCGCCCGAGAGACACGGCCGTGGCGTACGCCCACGGACACCACGAGAGCGTGCTGCGTTCCCACGCCGCACGGACCGTCGCCGATTCGGCGGCCTACCTGGTGTCCTCGCTGTTCGCCGGCGCCCGCATCCTGGATGTGGGCGCCGGTCCCGGCACCATCACCGTCGACCTCGCCGACCGGGTCTTCCCGGGTCGGGTCGTCGGAGTGGATGCCGCCGCTGACGTCGTCGAGGTCGCGCGTGCCGCGGCCGGGGACCGCACCGACGTCAGCTTCCGTGTCGGCGATGCCTACGCGCTCGACGTCCCCGATGCGTCCTTCGACATCGTGCACGCGCACCAGACGCTGCAGCACCTCGCGCGACCGGTGGACGCGCTACGGGAGTTCCGCCGCGTCGCGGGCCCCGAGGGTCTGGTCGCGGCACGGGACGTGGACTACGGCGGCGTGATCTGGCATCCGCGGATCCCCGCTCTGGACGAGTGGCTCGAGATCTATCACAGCGTGCACCGCGGAGTGTCGGGGGAGCCCGACGCCGGTCGACGCCTCAAGGCCTGGGCCCGCGAGGCCGGGTTCACGCGCATCGAGGCGAGCGCGAGCGTCTGGGTCTTCGACACCGACGACAAGCGCGCCTGGTGGGGCGGGATGTGGGCGGATCGCGTCCTCGCCTCGGCGTTCGCCGGACACGCTCGGCGACTCGGTCTCGCCGACGACGCGCTGCTGCAGCGCATCTCGGACGCGTGGCGCGAGTGGGCGGCCGACCCCGACGGGTGGTTCCTGATGCCGCACGGCGAGATGCTCGCGCGGGCCTGACGATCGGCACGGGGCGTCTTCATCACCACGGCACGGTCGCCCCGTGCCGGTCGAGGTACCGCAGGCCCGGCGTTGCGCGCTGCGCCTCGACGGTGTCGACCAGCGGGGGAATGGCTTCGTGGATCTCCAACCCGGCGGCCGCACCGCCCATGTCGGTGCGCACCCAGCCCGGCGCGAGGAGCACGTCCGCGCGATCCTCCCGCCTCCGAGCGGTCCGGATGCCGCGGCCTGAGAGGATGACGGCATGATCACCGTCTCCGCGCTGTACCGTCATCCCGTCAAAGGCTTCACCCCGGAGCGGCAGGATCACCTGGTCGTGCAGGACGACGGCCGGATTCGTGGGGACCGCGTCCTCGCCTTCCGTTTCGCGGACGCCGTCGAGCCCGTCGACGACGACGGACTCGACGCGTGGCCGAAGAGCGGGGGCCTGGCTCTCATGGATTTCCCGTCGCTCGCCCGGGTGTCCGCGACGTACGACGCCGAGGCTCAGCGCCTGGCCCTTCGGGCCGAGGGGCGCCTCCTCGCCGAGGCCACGATCGACGACGCCGGCCGCGCTGAGCTCGAAGAAGCCATCACCGCCTACGTCGGGACGACTCCCGAGGCCACGGCGCTCGAGCGAGAAGGCGCGCTGCCCCTGCGTCTCATCGGCGACGGCCGCACGTCACGCTTCCAGGACCGTGCCCGCGGATTCGTCTCGTTGCACGGTTCCGCCTCGGTGGGAGCGGTGGATGCCGCGGTCTCCGCCCCCGTGGACGATCGCCGTTTCCGCTCGAACATCATCGTCACCGGCACCGCCCCCTGGGCCGAGCTCGACTGGCACGGGCGGGTGCGCATCGGCGACGTCGTCTTCGACGTGCAGCGTCCGATCGGGCGGTGCGCCGCGATCATGGCGAACCCCGACACGGGAGAGCGCGACGCGCGACTCCTCGGCGTGCTGACCCGTCAGTTCGGGCAGGACGAGGCGACGCTCGGCATCCTGCTCCTCCCCGCCGAGGGCGGCGGGGTCATCCGCGAGGGCGACGAGGTGCGCGTCGAGAGCGAGTGAGCGCCGGCTCAGCTCGGGTCCGCCGCGCGGAACGCCGGGATCCCGGTCAGGTGCGCCCCGAGCACGAGCGTGTGGATCTCGTCCGTGCCCTCGTAGGTCCGCACCGACTCGAGGTTGGCCGCGTGCCGCATCGGCGAGAACTCCGCGGTGACGCCGTTTCCCCCGAGGATCGTGCGTGCCTCTCGCGCGACGGCGATCGCCGCGCGCGTGTTCGCGAGCTTCGCGACCGAGATCTGGTGCGGCTGGAGCCGACCGGCATCCTTCAACCGCCCGAGCCGGAGCGCGACGAGCTGCGCCCTCTCGATCTCGACGGCCATGTCGACGAGCTTCTGCTGCGTGAGTTGGAAAGCCGCGATGGGCTGCCCGAACTGCCGGCGCTCTCCGGCGTAGGCCAGGGCCGTGGCGTAGCTGTCGCGTGCGGCGCCGATGACGCCCCACCCGATGCCGTAGCGCGCGTTGTTCAGGCACGCGAAGGGAGCGCCGAGTCCGCGCGCGAGCGGCAGGACGGCGTCGATCGGCACCCGTACGTCGGTCAGCGTGATGTCGCACTGGATCGAAGCCCGCATCGACATCTTCGGCGCGATGGGGGTGGCGACGAATCCCGGCGTGTCGGTGGGCACGAGGAATCCGCGGACGCCCTCGTCGGTGCGCGCCCAGATGACCGCGAGGTCGGCGAGGGATGCGAGCCCGATCCACCTCTTCGCCCCGTCGAGCACCCACGCGTCGCCGTCCTGCCGCGCGCGCGTCGTCATACTCGCGGGGTCGGAGCCCGACCCCGGCTCGGTGAGACCGAAGCACCCGATGGCCTCGCCGCGCGCCATGCGAGGAAGCCACGTCTGCTTCTGCTCCTCGCTGCCGTGCAGGTGGATCGCGGTCATCGCGAGCGAGCCCTGAACCGACACGAGCGTGCGCAGTCCCGAGTCCCCGGCCTCGAGCTCCATCGCCGCGAGCCCGTATTCGACCGCGCTGCGGCCGGCGCACCCGTAGCCGGACAGGTGCATGCCGAAGACGCCCAGCTCGGCGAGGCCGGGGATCAGCTCCGTCGGGAAGTACGCGCGGTCGTACCAGTCGGCGATGAACGGGCGCACGTGCGCGTCGACGAACGCCCGGACGCGGTCCCGCGTCTCGCGTTCCTCGGGCTCGAGCAGGTCGTCGAAGTCGAGCAGATCGGGGATCATCGGTGTTCCTCGGGGGTGTCGTCGAGCCAGGAGAGCACCTCGGCGGTGTGTTCGCCGAGACGCGGGGGAGCGGAGGGGGCACCGGG